>CAJUFP010000084.1 GCA_910585645.1 uncultured Hungatella sp.
TTTTATCCACTTTTTTTAATTTTGGTAATATTTCAAATTTGCTCAATTATAGTTAATAATAAGTGTTCCCTGCGGGTGCAGGGGTGATCCTAAATCGCATAACATGTCGGGCGATTTTCAATGGTGTTCCCTGCGGGTGCAGGGGTGATCCCATAAAGCTATAGAGCGCATAAAGATGGCGTCAGTGTTCCCTGCGGGTGCAGGGGTGATCCTATGGTGCTTGCTTCCGGGAACAGAGCCTATATGTGTTCCCTGCGGGTGCAGGGGTGATCCCATTTGCTTTTAGATGGCAGCTGGCAGCCGGATGTGTTCCCTGCGGGTGCAGGGGTGATCCTCCCCGGACAGCATGTTGAATGTGATCAGGATAGTGTTCCCTGCGGGTGCAGGGGTGATCCTGGACTCCTTCCAGTGACATGAACCGGATAGAGGTGTTCCCTGCGGGTGCAGGGGTGATCCTATTAAGACTGAATCCATACTCTCCCAACTTAGGTGTTCCCTACGGGTGTAGAGGTGATCCTGAATGATAAAACGTATTCAATGAATAACATGTCGGTTTTACAGCTCTTCGAATCTGCGTGATACTTTATACAAATGGAGATACTTCTACATCGATTCTCGGAATCTTGCATCCGGGGTATGGTATTTCGTAAGCGATGAATAACCCACCATCATCCATCGCTATAAAAAATTCATTGCCAAAATAGAGGGCATGATCAGACTGGCATCTGCCCCCGGTTTTCGGGCGTCTCAGTTTCCGTATTCATTACCCCACAACAGCGCTCCTTTATGAATTCACTCCATGGCATCATTGCTTCTACGCCTGCGGGCTTATGTTTGTTGTCCGGCATATATAGCAATAACGTATAGAGGTATTGGAATACGTTCAGGTGGTTTGCCTTCGCTGTTTCTACAAGGCTGTATATAATGGCGCTTGATTTTGCGCCGTTTACACTGTTATGGAACAGGAAATTCTTTCTTCCGATTCCATAAGCTTTCGAACAACGCTCCACGCGGTTGTTCGAAATCTCACATCTCCCGTCTAACAGATAGTTTTCCAGCAGTTCCTGGTGGTTATTTGTGTAATTCACTGCTTTCTGAAGCTTGCTCCCTCCAAACGGCTTTACCGTCCCAAGCCACTTCCAAAAATCATCCTATACAGGAACTTCCAGCTCAAGACGCCTGCTCATGCGTTTCTACGCATCCATGGCTGCTGCCGAATGGATACGCAATCGCTTCATATCAAGATCATTTTTGAGGTCATCGAAGCATTTCTCAACAGCGTCCTTATTGCGATACACCTCAAGAGCTTTCCTCTTGTCCTTGATATGGTTGCTTACAAGCACGAACCAGCCAATATGGTTCCTTTTATGCCTGCTGATGGCTTCCTCATTGTAATCCACGCGGATGCCCCTTATAGGTGTTTGGTGAACCAGAAAGAACTTATCGTAATAAGAGGCATGTTCCTTTACGTGCCTGCCAGACACAAGTTCTTCATAACAACAATATAGGATATGGTCAAAATTCCTTTCGTCCGTCGCCGCCTTGAAACTATCATGATAGACGTGGATATAGAACCGATGCCCTTTCCACGTGGAAGATTCTGTGACCGCGTACAGTTCGTCCCCAAAAACCGCGCAGTAGTTGTGGTGTGAACGGATACGGTCCCTGTGACGTTCTACGGCCTTGCAGGCGAAACCGACCGTAAAAGGCGCTCCGACCAGGAACTTCTTATGGCTGGCATACATTGCATCAAGGTTTGGTTCACTATAAAAGCCTTTATCCATGACAAAATAATAGGTCGGGCTGTCCAAAACAGATATGCCAGGCTGTCCTCCAGAGTATTCACATCCTTTACGCTGCCTGGAATGATCCTGTAATACACAGCGGCATATGGGAAATGACGCCGGTGAGCATAAGGAGGTTGATCTGGGGCAGTTTTTCTCCGTCACGGTTGTATTCCCAACGGACAAAGTCGATCCATTCGCTGTAGGAGGATACACTGGTGATATCCATTGCGTAGACGTCATTTTGGCGATGTACATCAATCCACTTGCTAAAGAAGTTCTGCTGTAGTGTAGACGTGATTCTTACGAAGAGTTCGCTTACCCTCTGGCTTGCAAGCGGGCAACGGCATGGCGATGGAAACATCCGCTGCCACTGTTCAAGGTGGCACAATGCTCCGCCTTCGCTGATAAGGTAATAGGCGCATGTCAATATACATTTCCAGTCATCCGGAAAAACCGCCGCAAGCGGTGCCGCCAGCCCTATGTCCGAAACAGCCTTATCCAAAAGGGACTGTATGCCAGTGTTTTCAACAACGCAGCAGCCAGCAGGTTCTTTGGTTTCAGCCCTTTTGCGGGCGATATCGCCTTTCCTGCGATGGGAACCACTTCGCCTGTTGCTAAGCCGCAAAATAGTGCTGTAAACGGCAAAAGACGATTCATAGGAAAACGAAAAAAGAAGATTTGACAGATAGGGATTTTGCCTGTATACTCTTATCATAGACTTCGCCGGAGTTCTTTCCGGCAGAGTATGCAGGTTCTGTTATCGTGCTGTGATTACAGCGGACATTCCATAGCAGATAGGGATACAAAAAACGGTTGAGCTGCATGGGGCAAACGGTTATAATGGTGGTAGTGAAAGTGACAGAAGAATGTCTGAAATTGCTCTCATCATTCTCCTTTCCCCGTGGACACACAGAGGAAAGGGGATGGATGAATGATTATTTCACCGAAATACGATGATTTTCTGAAAAGGATGTTTCACAATCAGGTAGTGCTGAGGTATTTTATCGGCGACATGCTGGGGATACCCCAGAAGGATATCCGCACAGTGCGGCTAAGGAATACGTTTCTGTGGCGCAGATACCGGAAACAGAAGCTGGGGATCGTGGATGTGCTTGCGGAACTGAACGACGACACAAAGATAAATATTGAGTTGCAGATAAAGGTGATCCACAACTGGGCCAAACGGCAGCTGTACTATCTGTGCAGGCTGTACGGGGAGGAGCTGAGTCGCGGAGAGGACTATGGGCAGCTGAAAAAGTGTGTGGGGATCAGTATCCTGGACTTCAATCTCAGCGACAGGGGGAAGTACCATACGGTTTACCGGCTGAGGGATGACGACGGAAATTTGTTTTCCGACATGCTGGAGATCCATGTGCTGGAGCTGAACAAGGAATTGACGGGCCAGGGGGAAGTGGAGAACTGGATCCGGTTTTTTAACGCGAAGACGGAGGGAGACTTGGAGATGATAGGGACAAAGAATCCGGGAATTGCGGAAGCAGTAAGGGAGCTGCGCGGGATGAGCATGAGCCGTCCGTTGCGCCAGATGTATGAGGCTCATATGAAAAGGGTGCATGATGAGAGGGCCAGGGAGCAGTATGTTAGGCGGGAAGGGGAAGTGATTGGGGAGATCAGAGGAATGGTGAAGGGGGAGACGCAAATGGCAGAACTGATCACCCGGCTGATGACGGATGAGCGCCAGGAGGACGCTTTGCTGGCGGCCAGGGATGAAGAGGCCAGAAAGCGGTTCTACAGGGAGTATGGCATGACAAAGGCGCTGAGGGAGGAAGATCGGTTCTGACGGAGTGTGTGCATGTTTATCCTGCGGGAGATGAGCCAGGTTTCCTGTTCTATAAGAAAGTTCGTCCTATAGAACAAAAACGCACCGCTTAGGATGCGCACTGCGCGCATAAGGAAAACGGCTGCTGTCGCAGCCGCGCTCCGGCGCGAGAGTCCGGTCTGCCGGACTCTTTGTTGTCAAGACTCCTGTGAATACTCACGGGCATTTGGCCAGTGCCCCGAAGGATTTGACTGAGAAAAAGGAAGGAGAACTATGAGGGTATTGCTTTTATTGAGAGGGTGCGCCGGCTGCGGTAAGACCACCTGGATTGAACGGCAGGGATTAAAGCCCTACGCCCTGTCTGCGGACGACATTCGGCTTCTGTGTCAGAGCCCGGTTCTTGGGGCTGACGGGACGGAGAGTATCAGCCAGGCCAATGACCAGGTGGTGTGGAAGATTTTGTTTAAGCTTCTGGAGGTGAGGATGGAGAAGGGGGAGTTTACGGTTATCGACGCCACCAACTCCAGAAGTTCCGAGATCAACAAGTACAAAAATCTGTGCAAAACCTACCGGTACCGCATGTACTGTGTGGATTTTACGGACATTCCCATAGAGGAGGTAAAGAGGAGAAACGCAGGCAGAGAGCCTCTTAAGCGGGTTCCCGAAAGGGCCATAGACAAGATGTATTCCAGATTCCGGACCCAGAAGGTCCCCTCCGGCGTCAAGGTCATAAAGCCGGATGAGCTGGATACGGTGTGGCTGAAGCTGCGGGATCTGTCGGAGTATAAAAGGATACACCACATCGGGGACATTCACGGATGCAATACGGTTGTGCAGGAGTATCTAAAATCCCAGGGCGGCATCAAGGACGACGAATTTTACATTTTTCTGGGTGATTACATAGACAGGGGGATTGAGAACGGGGAGACGGTGAATTTTCTGATCTCCATAAAGGACAGAAAGAACGTGCTGCTTCTGGAGGGGAACCACGACCGCTGGCTGTGGCTTTACGGCAATGACTGTCCGGGCCGCTCCCGGGAATTTGAGCTGGTCACAAAGCCGGAGCTTGATAAGGCCGGGGTGGATAAAAAGGAGATCCGGCAGCTGTACCGGAAAATGGGCCAGTGCGCTTACTATCAATACGGGGACAAAATCTTCCTTGTGACTCATGGGGGATTAAGCCGCGTGCCTGACAACCTGACCCTGACTGCCACGGACCGGCTGATCCACGGCAGCGGGGATTACAATGAGTTTGAGCGGGCGGCGGACACATTTGCAAGGCTTATGCCGGATCATGTGTATCAGATCCACGGCCACAGGAACACAAAGCAGGTTCCCGTAAGCCGGGACGGACGGGTGTTCAACCTGGAGGGCCAGGTGGAGTTCGGCGGATGTCTTCGGTGCGTCCAGGTGGACCGGGAGGGGATCCACAGGCTGGAAATTCCCAACCGGGTGTTTAAAAGGCTCCAGGCGCCCCACAGCCAGGGGAGCGGGGTCAGCGTCAAGGAGGCCATTGAGGCCCTGCGGAAGAACCGGTTTGTGGAGGAGAAGCGGTTCGGCAATATTTCCTCCTTCAATTTTACCAAGGACGCCTTTTACCAGAAGGCGTGGGATGAGCAGACCACCAGGGCCAGGGGACTGTACCTGGACACGGTGAAACATAAGGTGGCGGCCAGGGCCTATGAGAAGTTTTTTAACATCAATGAGCGGCCGGAGACCCGGTTTGAGATGCTGAAATTCCAGCTTACGTTTCCGGTGACGGCTTTTGTCAAGGAGAACGGATTTCTGGGGATCGTAAGCTACAATGAATATGAGGACGAGCTGTTTATCGCCACCAAGTCCACCACAGGAGGGCCTTTTGCCCGGTGGCTTGAGGAGATGATGCGGGAAACCATTTCCCATGAAAATCTTGAGAAGATGAAGGTTTACGCAAAGGAGCAGGGGGTTACGTTTGTGTTTGAGTGCGTTGACATGGTCCATGACCCCCATATTATTGAGTACCCCAAGAGCCGTCTGGTGCTGCTGGACATTATCTACAATCAGCTGGAATTTGCCAGATACGGGTATGAGGACATGGTCCATGTGGCTGACAGCCTGGGGCTGAACCACAAGGAGAAGGCCTGTGAGATCGGCTGCTGGCAGGAATTTTTCGACTGGTATCAGGAAGTGACCCAGGAGGACTATGAGTATCAGGGGAGAAAGATTGAGGGCTTTGTCATTGAGGACGGGGACGGGTACATGACTAAGTTAAAGCTGGCCTACTACAATTTCTGGAAATTTATGCGGGGTGTGGCCCGTGAGGCCATCCAGAAGGGGTATATTAAGCGGACAGGAGCCCTTGCGACGCCGGAAGCCAACGAATTTTACGGGTGGGTGAGAACCCTCCATGAGCGGGAGGACAGGGAGGAGATTCCAAAAGACATCTGCGCTCTCAGGCGGATGTTTTATGAGGCCATGGAGTAAGTGACCGGCACATAGAGCTTACAGGGAGGGGATGGACATGAGGAGGGGAGGAGGGCCGCTTTCGCACAGTCTGCAGAGACTGTGAGGGGAAGCCGCTTACAGAGGAAGAGTTTTACGGGTTTGCAAAAAACTACTACGGCGGTATGGGATTTGTCGAAAGGACCGCAAGGTTTAAGTGGGAGGATACGGAGCCCATTTGGACCATGAGTGAGGAGGAGGCAGAGGAGGTGCTTAGGGAGGTCTGCTCACGGTTTTTGATTGAGTGAGAAATACATTGACAGCCTTTTTCTTTCGTTATATACTGATAGTCCCTTTAAAAAAGGGTCAACCAAATATTTTACCAGGGTAATTCCATGGCAGCGGGGCGGTTTGGCCGCCGGATTCATCATCCGGCGGCGACGTCCATGGAAGACCGGACCGACTTGGCAAGATATGAAAATATTACTACCAGGAGGAAGCAGCTATGATCAGGATGGAAGGCATCTGCAAATCATACCATGTTGCAAAGAGGAACGCAGGCTTTAAAGCAGCCTGCCGCACCCTGTTTACCAGGGAGTACGAGACCATCAGAGCCTTGGACCAGGTAAGCTTTACCATAGGCGACGGGGAGATGGTGGGGTATATCGGGCCCAACGGGGCAGGGAAAAGTTCTACGATCAAAATTCTAAGCGGGATTCTCACCCCTGACAGCGGAGAGTGCCTTGTAAACGGCAGGACTCCCTGGAAGGACAGGATAAATCATGTAAGGGATATAGGAGTTGTGTTCGGACAGCGGACGCAGCTGTGGTGGGATGTGCCGGTCATTGATTCCTATGAGCTTTTAAAAGATATCTATTCTATCTCAAAGGAAACTTACAATCGAAATCTGGAGGAACTGACAGACCTTCTGAATTTGGCGGAGCTTTTGAAGACCCCTGCCAGGCAGCTCTCCCTGGGTCAGAGGATGCGGTGTGAGATCGGGGCGTCCCTGCTTCACGGGCCGAAGCTTTTGTTTTTGGACGAACCTACCATCGGCCTGGACGCGGTGTCCAAACTGGCGGTCAGGGAGTTTATCCTTAGACAGAATGAGGAGCACGGCACCACGGTGATCCTCACTACCCACGACATGCAGGACATTGAGGCGCTGACAAAGCGGATCATCCTCATCGGAAAGGGGCGGGTTCTGATGGACGGCAGCCTGGAGCAGATACGCCAGGGCGGGGAGAATATTGATGAGACGGTGGCCCAGCTTTACCGGGCCTACGATATATAAGGGGGCGGGAATATGAAAAAGTACATTTCGTTTTTCCGGCTTAGGTTTGTCATGGGGCTTTCCTACCGGGCGGCAGCCTGGGCGGGGATTGCCACTCAGTTTGTGTGGGGCGGCATGGAGATTGCCATGTTTCGGGCCTTTTACGGTGCGGAGCCGGAGCATTTTCCCATGACCATGGACGGGGCTGTCAGCTATGTGTGGCTTCAACAGGCTTTTCTGGCTCTCTTTGCGGCGTGGATGCTGGAAGGAGAGGTTTTTGAGTCGATTAAGGACGGCAATATCGCCTATGAAATGTGCCGTCCCATGGGGCTTTATCCCATGCTGTTTGTCCGGGCCATGGCCATGCGGGTCTCAAGGGCAGCCCTTCGGTGCGGGCCGGTGCTTCTGTTTGCCGCCCTGCTTCCCGGGCCTTACGGGCTGAAAGCGCCGGGGGAGGGACAGCTGGGCCTGTTTTTGGCGGCTATGGTGCTGGGGGTTCTGGTGACCGTGGCCTTGGGGACCCTGATCTACGGGATCACGTTCTATACCATTTCCCCGGAGGGGCTGAGGCTTTTGGTGACTTCGGCCATGGACTTTTTCAACGGGGCCATTATCCCTCTGCCGTTTTTTCCGGATGAGATGAGAAGGATTATGGAGATTCTGCCCTTTGCGGCCATGCAGAACGTGCCTCTGCGGGTTTACAGCGGAGATCTGCAGGGTGAGGCCGCTTTGCGGGCCGTGGCCCTGCAGGTTCTGTGGCTGGCAGTGCTTGTGGCCCTTGGCCGGGCGGTTATGGCAGGGGCGGAGCGGAAGCTGGCGGTTCAGGGAGGCTGAAAAGGAGCGGAGGAAGCCGGCCCTGCGGGTCGGGAGAGAAAGAGCCGGGCAGAGAAAGAGCCGGGCAGAGAAAGAGCCGGGTAGAAAAAGAGCCAGGCAGAAATAGAACCGGGCAGAGAAAGAGCCGGACAGAGAAAGAGCCAGGCAGAGAAAGAGCCGGGTAGAGAAAGAGCTAGGTAGAGAAAGAGCCGAGCAGAAAAAGAGCCGAGCAGAAAAAGAGCCGAGCAGAAAACGAGCCAGGCAGAAAAGGAGCCAGGCAGAGAAAGAGCCGGGTAGAAAAAGAGCCGGGCAGAGAAAGAGCCAGACAGAAAAAGAGCCGGACAGAGAGAGAACCGGGGATAAGACGCAGGACAGGGCGCGGCAGAAGAGAGGTTGAAAAGATGAGAGACGGAATGCGGCTGTACGGACACTATGTATCCATCCATGTGAAAAGCATGATGCAGTATAAAAGTTCTTTTTTGCTGGCGGTTACGGGGCAGTTTCTGGTGTCCTTCAATGTATTTTTAGGGATGTTTTTTATGTTTCAGAGGTTTTCGGCGGTGGGAGGCTTTACTTACAGCCAGGTGCTTTTGTGTTTTGCCATTTTTCTCATGGAGTTTTCCCTGGCAGAGTGTATTGCCAGAGGGTTTGACACATTTTCCGGTATGGTCAGGAAGGGGGAGTTTGACCGGGTCATGGTAAGGCCCAGAGGGCTTGTTATGCAGGTGCTGGGAAGCCGGTTTGAACTGACCCGCATCGGCAGGATGCTGCAGGCTCTGGTGATGTTTGTATACGGGGTGAGAAAGAGCGGCGTCCCCTGGGATGTCCCCCGTGTGCTCACGGTGGCGTTTATGCTGGCAGGGGGAACGGCCCTGTTTTTCGGGATCTTTCTGGTGGGAGCATCTCTGTGCTTTTTCACCCTGGAGAGTCTGGAGATCATGAATATCTTTACGGACGGGGCCAGGGAGTTCGGCAGATACCCGGCAGGGGTCTACGGAAAGAGATTCCTGCAGTTTTGCACTTTTGTGGTGCCTTACGGGCTGGTGCAGCACTATCCCCTTCTGTTTCTTTTGGGGAAGCGGGATGAGGTGTGGTGGATGTTTGTGCCCCTTCTGGCCTTTTTCTTTGTGATTCCCTGCTACGGGATCTGGAGAGTGGGGGTGAGAAAATACCAGTCGGCCGGATCGTGAGAGAACGGAGAACAGAAACGATAGTGGGGGAAGTCTTCCACATTATAAATCCGGAAGCCGGAAATCAAGAGATCTACGGAGAGAGGATGGAGGCGGTATTCGGAGAGAGACATCTTGTCCTGGATCTGAATCTTTTCACCGCAGTAACTCTTAATCTGCAGTATCATATTATCCGCGATACCTTCTCCAAGATCACATAGCACCACGGCTTTAAACGTGCGGTTAGAATAAGCTCTCAGGCAGACGGCAATATAGCAGATTTCATGAATATTGGCGGTAAAGCCATATTGTTTTGAAGAGTCGAATTGATACAGGGGATGCGGTTGATCTGTGTCTTCCGGATGGCATAGATATTTTATATGGGGATTATGATGGAACGATATCAGGGTATGCTGCCATAATTTTTCGAAGGAAGAGAGGTGCGCGAAGGCTGGCTGAGGACATTACAACAGACGGTTCCGGGCGGCGGGATTCTGTTTACATACCCTGTGAACGTAATCGTATATGCCCATTTTAAATTGCCTGCGGCGATAAAGCGTATGCCTTTGGGAGTATTTACGGAATCTGATGGTATTCATTTATGATATCATCCAGGGTAACCGATTGAAGGCTCCTGCATAAGTCGCCGCGTATTTTCTCATAAGAAGCATCTAAAACTTTGTGGATATTTCTTCCCACCGGACAGAAGGGGGAGGGAGCAGGGTGGATTCCGATCAGTTTTGAAAGAAAATCCGGCTCTACAGCAGAATAAATCCGGTATAGACTGATCTCTTTTAAGGGACAGTTTATAGCTGCCCCGCCTGTGCCGAATTTTACGGAAATGATTCCTTCTTTTTTTAAGGAGCTGATGATATTTCTGATGGTAACAGGGTTACTTCCGGTAGAAAGTGCCAGCAGTTCACTGGTCACCTTTTTGTCTTTGCCGTATTCGTAAATGAAAATAAGGCAATGGACGGCAATGGAATATTTTGTGCTTAAATGCATATGGAAACCTCCTGTGAACCGTAATTGGTAGTTACTGTTCACGGGGGGGCATCTTCTTGTCCGGCTCCGCCGAACAAGAAGCTTCGGGCGTTCGCCCGATGTGGAAAACAGGATGAAAACAGTCTTACAAGCGAGCTTGACGCCTGTTTTCATCCTGTTTTCCACGCCCCGTGAACTGTAACAATTGGTATTATCATAGCATAAAAAATGAAAGGTGTAAATCTTGACATTACACTTAAAGGAATGTATACTTAACTTGTGGTGTAGTATTAAAAATTACAGGAGGATACAATATGAGATTTGCGCAGATTGTTTTTAGTCCCACAGGAGGAACACAAAGGGTTGCGGATGCGATAACGGAAGTATGGGGAAATCCGGTTGACAGGGTTGATCTTTCCAATCCGGGAGAGGATTTTTCAAAGGTGACGTTTGAAGAGGAGGATCTTGTGCTGGCTGCCGTTCCTTCGTACGGAGGCCGTGTTCCGGAACTTGCCGCAAGACGGCTTGGACAGATACACGGCGGCCGTGGGCAGTGCGTCATTGTCTGCGTATATGGAAACCGGGCGTATGAGGATACTCTTGTGGAACTGCAGGATATTGCAGAGAACTGCGGTTTTCGCGTAATGGCTGCCATCTCCGCCGTGGCGGAACACTCCATCATGCATCAATACGCTGCAGGAAGGCCGGATGAGCAGGATATTATGGAACTGCATGATTTTTCAGAAAAGATTCTGGAGAAGCTGAAACATAAGGATGCAGAGTCCAGCGGATTAACGATTCCGGGGAATCGCCCGTATAAAAAGGCGGGGGGAGCAGGTCTTGTCCCGAAGGCGGATAAAAAGTGTGTGGGCTGCGGGCTGTGCGCAAGGGATTGTCCGGCACAGGCGATCAGCAGGGATCATATAAAGACAGCAGAGACCGGAAAGTGCATCTCATGCATGAGGTGTGTGGTGCGGTGCCCTGAATCCGCAAGAAAGGTCAATGGCGCCATGGTTTCAGCCGCCGCGCTTGCGATGAAGAAGGTTTGTTCTGTGAAAAAGGGGAATGAACTTTATAGCAGCGTTGAGTAGAGTAGAAAATGAGAAGGGTTTAAACCAGAACAAAGAGAGAATACAATGCAGGGAGAAGGAACCTGAGGTTGGCAGGCAATGAAAAATCAGTTTTCAAGGGAGGCGCGTAGCACTGCGGTGTTACAGCCTCCCTTTAAAATCGAAGTAACTTTTTGTCAGCAAAAGAAAGAATGGAGACAAGCCAGGGATAAAAAGTGCATGACAAACATCCATGATGTGGTTATAATAGAAGCATCTGTGAAGGACATTTGAGAAAGAGAGATCATATATGGACTATCAAAACCAAGAGCAAAACGGAAACTGGAATCTGAATGGATACCAGAACCAGCCTTATTACAGCTATCAGGCTCCGGATTATGAAGAGCAGGTGATAAAGCGGACGCGGAAGTGTTTTTCCCGGACAGGGATCGTGTTTGCGGTGTTTCTGGCCGTCTCCTACCTGTCCCAGGTGGGGGTGGTGACTGTGCTGGCTCTGACAGAGGTGGCGGACTGGCTGGGGTATGAGATGTGTATGCTTTTGACCATATTTGCCATGTATCCTGTGGCAGTGCCTCTTACAGGCGTTCTCATGAAATGGGTGCCAAAGACAGGGGCAGTGGGGCGGGAGAGATGGGGCCTTGGAAAGCTGTGCGGGTTCTTTGTGGCGTCCATGGGCGTTTTGTATGTGGGCAATCTCATCGGAACCATCCTTATGGCGGTGGCGGGCATCCTAAAGGGGGAGCCTATTGTCAATGACATGCAGGAGCTTATCGGATCCATGGAGGTCTGGACCGTTCTTTTGTCCGCTGTGATCGTGGCCCCCATTATGGAGGAGCTTGTTTTCCGCAAATTCCTTCTGGACCGGATCGCGGGGTTCGGCCACTGGACAGCCATGACGGTGTCCGGGGTGCTTTTTGGGGTGGTCCACGGGAATTTTTACCAGTTTTTTTACGCATTTGGCTTGGGGATGATCTTTGCCTACATTTATCTCCACACAGGCAGGATCACTTATACCATAGGATTCCATATGCTGATCAATTTCTGCGGCAGCATCCTGCCCCTTGGACTTTTACATGTCATAGAAAAGAATGTAATCTTTGGCAGCTTTTTGTCCATAGGCAATATGATGGTCATGTTGGGCTATGTGATCTGCGGGGTGGTTCTGGCGGCAATCTGCTGGAAGGATCTGTATTTTGCCCCGGCAAATGACGGGCTGACAGGGAGAAAGCGGGCCGGCGCTGTCTGGTGCAATCTGGGGATGATCCTGTTTTACATCTGCGGGCTGATGCTGTTTGCAGGTTCATTTTAGGCATTTTCTTTGGGAGGTCCACAAAGGATGGAACAAGAACATAAATGGGATATGGAGGACATTGCGGGCAGGTTTCGCAGCGCGTTTTCCGAGACGGTGGAGGCTCTGGAACTGGACAGGCTCAATGAGACTGTGAAGAATACCATAGGTTCGGCCCTGGACGAGGCCAGAGATCAGATGGAGCGGCAGCGGGAGAAGTTTGAGAACGCCAAATGGAGGGGATACACCGGTTTTCGGGCCAAAGAGGCCAAGGCGCCGGTGAGAAAGCCGCTGGAGATCCGGGTCAACTGGAAGGGAAAGGTGTCAGGGATCTTGTTTACGGTGTTTGGCAGCATCGGCATGGGGCTTTTCGGGCTGACGGCCCTGGCGCCTCTGGCGATCATAGCCGCCTCCCCCGAAAGTATCATGGGCTGGTGGTGCCT
Source organism: uncultured Hungatella sp. (assembly GCA_910585645.1). GTDB lineage: Bacteria > Bacillota > Clostridia > Lachnospirales > Lachnospiraceae > UBA3402. The sequence goes on from CAJUFP010000084.1 coordinate 13,026, forward strand.
TGGCCTGTGCGGCGTTCTCACCGCCGGGTTTGGGGTGATGTTTGCAAAGGGCATCAGCCAGAACAGCCGGTTGAAACGTTTGAAACAGTATGTGGGGGAGCTGAAAAGAAGGGACAGGCCCTACTGTGAGATCGAGGATCTGGGAAGAAGCTGCGCCAGAGGGCAGAAGTTCATAAGAAAAGACCTGCGGGGCATGATCCGCCTGGGGATGCTGCCGGATGCCAGGATGGATGAGAAGGAGCAGTGGCTGATGCTGGACGAGGAGACGTACCGCCAGTATGAGCTGTCTCTAAAGGCCATGGAGCAGAAGAAGATCCAGAAAGAGCAGGAAAAAAAGGCGGCAGCCAGCCAGGTACAGAGTGGGAAGGCGGACTCGCCGGTGGAGGAGGCCATCCGCCAGGGGGAGGAGTACATGGCCGCTTTGGATCAGGTGCGGGACTCCCTGACAGAGGAGGATGTGAGGGAGAAGCTGGTGCGCCTGGACACGGTGCTGGAAAGCCTGTTTGACACTCTGCGCAAACATCCGGAGCAGCTTTCGGAGCTGGAACGGTTTATGGAGTATTATCTGCCTACCACCATGAAACTGGTGACCACTTACCACGAGTTCTCCATGGTGGAATTTCCGGGGGAGAACATCCGGGAGGCCAAAAAGGAGATCCGGCAGACATTGGACACCATCAACAGGGCATTTGAGAAGCTTTTGGATGATATGTATCAGGACACGGCCTTTGACGTGATGACCGACGCCTCGGCGCTTCAGAGCATGCTGGCAAGGGAGGGCATGACGGATGGGGACTTTAAGTAAGGAGGCCTACAGGCAGATCCGGCAGCTTCACGGCGAGACCCATGCAGGGATGCTCTACTGCCCCCGTGAACAGTAACGATGAATACGATTATGACAAGGCATTGGAATATTTGACATCTGAGAAATTCAGGGAAAGGAAGTATCATGGAAAAGGAATTTGACGCGGCTTTGGACCAGGGGCCTGTGCTGACTCTGGACCCATTTACGGACAAAGGTTCGGAAACGGAGCAGGGGAAGGAAGAACGGTCTGTGAAGGCGGAGGAGCCGGAACCGGTGCAGGTGGTTCTGACGCCCCAGGAGGAAAAGCAGGTGGAGGAATTTGCCGCCAAGATCGATCTGAACAACGCGGGCATGGTCTTACAGTACGGGGCGGGAGCCCAGAAGAAGATCGCGGATTTTTCCGACTCGGCCCTGGAACACATGAAGACCAAGGATCTGGGGGAGATCGGCCAGATGCTGGCGGACGTGGTGGGGGAACTAAAAGGTCTGGACAAGGAGGAGGAAAAGGGGATCTTTTCCATTTTCAAGAAAGGCGGGAACCGGCTGACCGGTATGAGGGCAAAGTACGAGAAGGCCCAGGCCAATGTGAACCGGATCTGCAAGGCCCTCGAGGGCCATCAGGTGCAGCTTTTAAAGGACATTGCCACCATGGACCGGATGTATGATATCAATCTCTCCTATTTAAAGGAGCTTTCTATGTACATCCTGGCGGGGAAGAGAAAGCTGAAGACCGCTATGGAGCAGGAGCTTCCCGCGGCGGTGGAGAAGGCCAGACGGACCGGGCTTCCCGAGGACACCCAGGAGGCCAATGACCTGGCCAACCGTTGCAGCCGTTTTGAGAAGAAGCTTCACGATCTGGAGCTGACCCGCATGGTGTCTTTGCAGATGGCTCCCCAGATACGTCTGGTCCAGAACAATGATTCTATGATGTCGGAGAAAATACAGTCCACCCTTGTGAACACCATTCCCCTGTGGAAGACCCAGATGGTGCTGACCGTGGGACTGAACCACTCGGCGGAGGCGGCCAGAGCCCAGAGGCAGGTGACGGACGCCACCAATGAACTGCTTAAGAAGAACGCCCAGATGCTTAAGATGGCTACGGTGGAGACGGCCAGGGAGTCGGAGCGGGGGATCGTGGACATGGAGACCTTAAAGGCCACCAACCAGAGCCTGATCTCTACCTTGGACGAGGTGATGAAGATCCAGGAGGAGGGAAGGGTGAAACGGCGCGAGGCCCAGGCGGAGCTGGGGCGGCTGGAGGAGGAGCTGCGGGTGAAGCTTTTGGAGATCAGCGGGAAGAGGGCGTAGGATATGTTTATGTTTCGCGCGGATGGGAACAGCCAGATCGGGTCCGGCCACATTATGCGGTGTCTGTCTATAGCGGACGCGGGGCAAAGAGACGCGGGGCAGGATAGTTTGTTTGTCCTGGCCGGGGATGAGTTTAAAGAGATTATTGAGAACAGAGGCTTTCGGTGTGAGATCCTGCAGGGGGATTACCGCAAGATGGAGCCTGAGACGGGGAAGATGGAGGAGCTGATCCGCCGGTACGCGCCGTCCGCGCTGTTTGTGGATTCCTACTATGTGACGTCTTCCTACCTGGAGGCTCTTAAGGATTGTATGGAGCGGGAAAAGGGCAGACTGGTCTATGTGGATGATGTGATGGCGTTTGCGTACCCCTGCCATGTGTTGATTAACTATAATATTTACGGTCCCGGTCAGAGGGGCGTGTACGAAGAACTGTACAGGGAGGCGAAAGCCGCTGTGCCGGAGCTTCTTCTGGGGACTGTGTATGTGCCTCTCAGGGAGGAGTTTCAGGGGTTGACGGCGCGGCCCGTCAGGCAGAGGGCAGAGGATATCCTGATCTCCACAGGCGGGGCGGATACAGAACACATTGGGCTGAGCCTTGTAAGGTATCTCAGGGAGACGAAAGGTCTGCCGGAAGGGGAACGGTTTGACGGGTTTCGGTTTCACGTTGTCATCGGAGCCATGAACCGGGATCTGGAGGAGATAAAGAAGGCGGCAGCGGGGGATGAGAGGATCGTTCTCCATGTTCAGGTGAGGGATATGGAGGGGCTTATGAGCCGGTGCGACGTGGCTTTGTCCGCAGCTGGGTCTACGCTGTATGAGCTGTGCGCGGCCCAGACGCCGGCGGTCACTTATATCCTTGCAGACAACCAGGTGCCTGGGGCAGAGGGATTTGAACAATACCGTGTCCTTCCATGCGCCGGGGATGTGCGGCATATGGGGGAGAGGGAGACGGCAGAAAGGCTTTTGGAGGCGGTTGTGAAATTGGCGGGGGATCATGGAAGGCGGGAGGAGACGGCTGCCAGGCAGAGGATGCTGGTGGACGGAAAAGGGGCCGGAAGGATCGCGGCGGCAGCGGCAAAAAAACGGTGACGGGAAAAGCGGGCGCGTCAGGCCTTGTGGGAGGGCTGATGGGCCCCTTCTTTTTTCTGGCTCTTTCTCCACTGCTGGGGCGGAATCCGGAACACGCTTTTGAAAGCTCTGGTAAAATGAAAGGGGTTGTGATACCCTGTCATCTGGGCTATCTGGGACACGGGAAGGTCTGTGGAGCGCAGAAGCTGGCAGGCCTTGTTCATGCGGTACTGGATCAGGAATTCCTGGGGGCTTTTTGTGGTGAGCTTTTTGAACAGTTTGCTGAAATAGGTGCGGTTCAGATTCAGATTGGCCGCCATATCTTCCACGGAGATCTCCTCCATGTAGTGATTTTCCACAAAATCCACCGTTGACTGGATATAAAAGTCCTGGATGTTATTCTTCACAGGCTTCCTTCCGTCCCTGGAACTTTGGATCAGGGCTCCGAAAAACAGGTAGGCCAGGCCGATAACCTGGCAGGGGAGAAGATCGGGGTTGTCAAGCATCTGTCTCAGATACCCAAAGCACTCTTCTCTTCCCTGGGAGGAGACCGGGTGATAGATGGGGGAAGCCTGGCTCAGACCGGCCTGACTTAAGTATTCCTTTGCCTTCATGCCGTCAAATTCGATCCACATATACTCCCACGGGTCCTGGCCGTCGGCAAAATAGTGGACCAGCTTGCCCGGCTCTATGAGAAATGCCTGTCCCTCATGGAGCTGCCAGGAAAAATCTCTGCCGCCAAAGCTGGCGCGGCAGGTTCCCTTGCCGGAGAGAACACAGTGGATCAGGTAATGGCTTCTCATGCCGGGGCCGAAGGTGTGGAAGGGCTGGCACTTTTCACAGCCATACTGATAGATGGTAAGATCAAAATACTCATTGTTCAGAAACAGATAGTTTTTCATGGGATACCTCAGTCAATGTCATAACAGATTTATGTCAGTATATACCATGATGTGGCCTAATGTCAATATGGAGGATAAAAACAACAAAATGGTATCTAACAGGCCAGGATCATTTATGTACCTGTGAAGAAAAACATGATAAGATAGCGCTATCAACAAGGATGGCGGGAAAAGATTTACAGGAGAAATGAAGACAAAACATCAAGTGAGATTTTCTGCGCCGAAAAATCTGGTCTGCAAAAGGCGGCTGTTTGTGACACAGAGACAGCTGTTGTGGGACCGCAAAAACGAGGAGGATATATCATGAAGAAGAGACAGGCAGCAGCAGTTATGGTGGCAGGGGCTATGGCGCTTTCTCTGGCAGCGTGCAAGTCCGCGTCCCAGGAGGGAAGCGCGGGGAGCCAAAGCTCCGGAGACGGGATTACCGTGGCCATCTGGGACAATGCCCAGCTGGATGGGTTAAAGGAGATCATGGACGGGTTTACAGCAGAAAGCGGTATTGCGGTGGAGATCCAGGTGGTTCCCTGGGACCAATACTGGACCCTTCTGGAGGCGGGAGCCCAGGGCGGGGAGATGCCGGATGTTTTCTGGATGCACTCCAACTACAGCCAGAAGTTTATGAGCAATGACATTCTTCTGGATCTGACGGATCGGATCGCCCAGAGCGGGACCATTGATTTGGCCAATTACTATGAGGATATTGTGGGATTGTACCAGCTGGAAGGAAAGACTTACGCCATTCCCAAGGACTATGATACCATTGGATTGTGGTACAACAAGACTCTGTTTGACGAGGCGGGGATCGCCTACCCGGACGAGAGCTGGACGTGGCAGACCATGGCTGACGCGGCGGCAAAACTGACGGACAAAGATAAAGGGCAGTACGGCTTCGCCTCCCCGGCAGCCAACAACCAGGACGGATACTACAACCTGATCTATGCCATGGGCGGCAATGTGATCAACAGCGATAAGACCGGGTCGGGATGGGACAGCCCCGAGACGATTGAGGCCATGAACTGGTGGAATGACAACCTGGTGAAGACCGCCATGCCGGCTCAGGAGGTGATGGCGGAGTCCGCGGCGGATGTGCTTCTTGGCTCCGGAAAGGCTGCCATGATCATGCAGGGATCCTGGATGGTGTCCGCATTTAAGGGAAATGAGTACATTGACGCCAACTGCGATGTGGCGGTGCTTCCAAAGGCGGAGGACGGCACCAGAAAATCCATCTATAACGGCCTGGGCTGGGCGGCGTCCGCCCAGGGCGGTCACACCGAAGAATCCTGGAAGCTTTTGGAGTATCTGGGAAGCGAAGGGGCGCAGAAAAAACAGGCAGAGCTGGGAGTGACCATGTCCGCGTTTCAGGGGACATCGGATACCTGGGTTAACTGCGCGCCGGAGTTTAATCTGAAGGCATACCTGGATATGACGGCTGACATGGAGATCCGTCCTTACTCCAGAAACACCAAAGTTTGGGAGGACTATTCTCAGAGCACGATGGTGAGGGCCTACACCGGGGAGATGTCTATGGAGGATGTGTGCAGAGATATCGCGGCATTTATGAATCAGGAACTGGAAGAGGAGAGACAATGATCTATGGCCATTTTATTTCAGGAAAAGGAGAAGCTCTTTACACTGCAGACAGAGAATACCACATGGCAGATGCAGGTGAGTCCTTACGGCCATCTTCTCCATTTGTATTATGGAAATAAAATAAACCATGGCAGCATGGCGTATCTTGTGAGGGGCATAAACCGGGGATTTTCCGGATGCCCCTATGCTGCTCTGGATCGCCGGGAGTATTCCCTGGACACCTACCCCCAGGAATACCCGGCTTTTGGAGTGGGAGATTACCGGGTGGGCTGCCTTGACGCGGAACACCGGGATGGCAGTCAGGCGGCGGAGCTTATCTATGTCTCCCACAGGATCTATGACGGAAAATATAGCCTGGAGGGGCTTCCGGCTCTCTGGAGTCAGCCCCGGGAAAAGGAAGACCGGGCAAAAGGCGGTCCGCCCCAGACCCTGGAGATCCTTTTGAGGGATACAGCCACCCCCCTGGAGGTGACTCTGTACTACGGCGTATTTCCCGGCCATGACGTCATAACAAGGGCCTGTGTCATAAAAAACAGGGACCGGGAAGCGGTTTATCTTAATAAGGCTCTGTCGGCCTGTCTGGATATCCAGCGGCCGGATCTGGAGATGCTATCGTTTCATGGCCGTCACACCATGGAGCGGATGGCGGAGAGGGGGAAGCTGTGCCACGGAAAGAGGGTCGTAGACAGCACCAGAGGCAGCTCCAGCCACCACCGCAACCCCTTTGTGATCCTTTGTGAGGAACATGCCTCGGAGGACTGGGGGGAATGTTACGGGGCGGCCCTGGTGTACAGCGGGAGTTTTATTGCCGAAGCGGAGGTGGACCCTTTAGACCAGACCCGCCTGTGTCTTGGCATCCACCCGGAGGGATTTCGGTATAGGCTGGAGCCGGGGGAAATATTTACGGCACCGGAGGCGGTGTTCTCTTTCAGCAGCAGTGGCTTTGGCCTATTGTCGCAAAACTATCACAGAGTTTATCAGGACCATCTGATACGCAGCAAGTATAAGAACCTGCGGCGCCCTGTGCTTTTAAACCACTGGGAGGCTTTGGATTTTAAGTTCTGTGAGCAGGATCTTTTGTCCCTGGCAGAGAGTGGGAAAGAGCTGGGGATCGAGCTTTTTGTGATGGACGACGGGTGGTTTGGCAAAAGGGACGGGGATTTAAGCGGCCTTGGGGACTGGTGGGCCAACAAGGAAAAGCTCCCTTCAGGCATAGGTGGATTCGCCGCCAAGATCCACGGCATGGGGCTGAAGTTCGGCATATGGATCGAGCCGGAGATGGTCAATGAGGACAGCGAGCTGTACCGGGCCCACCCGGACTGGGCTTTGAAGATCCCGGGAAGACGGCCAAATGTGGAGCGGGGTCAGCTGGTACTTGACCTGTGCCGGAGGGAAGTGAGGGACTATCTGTTTGAGACCATCTCAAAGATCCTGAACGAGGCCAAGGCGGATTATGTGAAATGGGATATGAACCGGAACCTGTGCGACATCTGGACCAGCTCCCTGCCAAGATGGCGGCAGGGGGAGGCCATGCACCGGTACGTGCTGGGGGTCTATGAGCTGATGGAGCGGTTTACCAGCCGCTATCCGGATATCCTGTGGGAGGGCTGTTCCGGCGGCGGCGGACGGTTTGACGCGGGAATTTTGTACTATATGCCCCAGAGCTGGTGCAGCGACAATACGGATGCCATTGAGCGGATCCGTATCCAATACGGCACCTCCTTCGGGTATCCTATAAGCGCTGTGGGAAGCCATGTGTCCGTAAGTCCAAACCACCAGACCGGAAGAGAGACGCCTCTGTACACAAGAGCCCTGGTGGCTATGGCCGGAACCTTTGGCTATGAGATGGATGTGCGGAAGCTGGATCAGAAGGAACGGGAGGAGATCAAGAAGCAGATCCGGGATTACAAGGCGTATTACGATCTGATCCACCATGGGAGCTACTATCGGCTTACGGACGCGGAGAAGAACCGGGATTTTGCGGCGTGGCAGTTTGTCAGCCAGGACAAGTCCAGATCTTTAGTCTGTGGCGTCATGCTCCATATGCAGTCAAACCCTCTGTTTTACCGGGTAAGGGTAAAAGGGCTTCACGAAGATGGGAGTTATCGGGTGAGGGAGGCCATGGAAGCAGGATGGGATGAGGCCTGGCGCAAAGCCTGGTCCGAAGACAAAAACCAAGACAGAGACAGAGATAGAGATAGAGACGCGGGAAAGGCGGAATCCGGGCAGGACGGCGCGTGTACAGAAGGTCAGGTGTTCCAGGGCGGTGAGGCTGTCTTGGAGGGCAGCGCCTTGATGTACGGCGGAATCAACCTTCCGGTGGTATGGGGGGATCACCAGGGATTTTGCTTTTTGCTGGAGCAGGTAGAGAGGAAGGAGTGAGTCGGACAGGATTTGCGGCGGCGTATTTCGTATTGGAAACGGGCAGGGCAGGAATGTAAGGCGTGTGAAAACTTCATAGGATAAAAAATATGGCCCGTGAGCGATCAGCTCAGGGCCTTTCTTGTGACTTTGCGGCGGCTGGAGGCGTAGCCTTCGCCGTAGACCAGCGGGTAGAGGGCATAGGACATGACCATGGCCCCAAAACCGTCCACCACAGAGTGCTGCTTTAACACCACCGTCGAGACGCAGATAGAAACTGCCAGGATAAAGGACAGCCGCACAACCCATGGCCGGTCCTTAAAGCAGGAGCTCTTAGCGATGGCGATGTGGACGCCGATGGAGTTGAACACATGGACGCTGGGAAAAATATTGGTGGAGGTGTCGGCCTTGTGGAGAAGGGCCACCATCCAGGTAAATACATTCTTATCAGGGTCAACCACAGGCCTGAGATCCGTGCCGTTGTGGTAAAAGGTGCAGATCAGCAGACTTAAAGTCATGCCTGTAAACAAAAAGGTACACATGCGGTAATACTCCTGGGGATTCTTGAAAAAGAAATACAGGATCGCGCCGCCTACATAAAAAAACCACAGATAATATGGGATGATAAAATACTCGTTGAAAGGAATCAGATCGTCAAGCCAGGTGTGTATAATGTGGTAATTCCTCGTAACCGTCTTTTCCAGATACATAAACCATGGTAAATAAATAAAACCGTAGGACAAGATCCACGCGTGCTTATAGCGTGATAAAAAACTTTTCATACATCCACCTTTCTTCTCTTAAAATAGGATCCAGAGGTTCCCTCCCTGAAGTTCTGGACCGGACGCCTGCTTAGGCTGCTGGCTTTTTGATCTTACTGTATAAAATATTACCAACTTTCGTGGATTATAACACAAGTGGAGGGGAAGGGCAATAGTGTTTCGAAAATGTTAAGAAAGGGAGGGGCAATGTTATTATTCACGGGGGATTTGAAATTGGTGTATTGTTGAGTGAGCAAATGGGCGAGGATAGTCGTGGAGCCAGGGCGGGAAGGCAGGCTGTGTACTGTCCGGGTTCAGATATGCCAAGCATTCCGATGAGCCCTTAAAGCGGGAACCAG
>CAJUFP010000085.1:0-1867 GCA_910585645.1 uncultured Hungatella sp.
TATCTGAACCCGGACGGGACATCTCTCCTTCTCTGACTGGCATCACGACTCCCCCCGCCCATTTGCTCACTCAATTAAATATCAAATTCAGATCTCACTTAAAAACCAACGTGTTTATTTACATTCGCTGAATACCAGCAGAATATAACGCTTTGGTTTCTTAATTAATTATTAATGAATTTTTAGTGTATTTTCCCGCCGGAATGTGCTATATTTTTAGAGTTATAGAAAAGCGGGTGTATTAAGATGAAGATAAAGAAAGAACATATATTTGGGATGGTTTGTTCTCCAGGGTTCTGGCAGTTTCTCTGTATGGCCGCAGGCGGAGGGCTTTCTGTGGCGGCTGCCAATGTGTGGAACCGGCCTTATTTTGTGGACATCCCTGTCAGGGAAGTCAGGGAGGAGAAAGGGGAGAACTTTTTTCTGGGTCAGGCAGAGGAAGCAGGGGAGAGCTTTGAGGATATGGGGGACCGGGATGCCGGGGAGGTGACGGTCCTGTCTGACGGGATCCGTGAGGACGGTATGGCGGGCAACCTGGAAAAGGGGCCGGAGGAGGATCTGCCGGGGCGGTTTAATTTTGCCTATTATTTTGATCCGGATACGGAACAAAAGGATGGGTCCCAGAGCTATGGAGGCAGGGTTTACCAGGGGCTGCTGAACAAGGACGGTTCCTGGATGGCTGAGATCTATGGGCTGCGCCGCGTGTCACCGGAAGCCATGGCGGCGCGTCTTGGTATGGATAAGAGCGCGGTCATGGGGACCCGGCATCTTAACGGGATTTCTGTGGAGGAGAAGGCGAAAGCGATCCCGTCCTGGAATCGGTTTCAGGTGACGTTCCGCAATGGGGACGGCACGGCTGTTATGGGGCATTCCAACATCAAGGAGATTTTGTCCGTTGCCAGCGTGTACGGATATTTTAATCAGGAGCAGTCCTACGATTTTTTGCAGTCTTACACGGACAGGCTGTGGAATGCCTCCCACAGTTACAGGATTTCTGTCAGCGATGTGTATTACTGCCAGGGAGAGTGTCTGTACGGAGATGATCGGGGGGATTTGGACGGATCCTCTGACCAGGGAGAGCCCTGGTCAGAGGGAGGATCGGATACACAGGGAATTTCGTCACAGGGGGATAGCTCTGCTTCTGTGCAGGGAGCCGGGCGGGCGTCCGGATCTGCGGATGGATCTCAGGGAGCGGTTTCGCCGGCGTCCGGGGCCGTGGATGGGTCTCAGGGAGCTGCTTTGCCGGGGGCTGGATCTGGTGGTGTGTCTGCGGGAGCGGCTTCGCCGGCGTCCGGATCCTTGGATGGGTCTCAGGGAACTGCTTTGCCGGAGGCTGGATCTGGGGATGTACCTCAGGAAGCGGTTCCGTCGGGAGCTGGATCCGGGAATGAGGGGCAGGAACCAGCCACGCTGCCACAGGGCTCTGACCAGGGGGTGTTGGAGCCGCTTCCTGCGGCTGTCTCTGTGGGAGAAGCTTCCCGGGAGAATTTTGGACACATGGCCCAGGAGCCGCTTCCTGCAGCTGCTATGGCGGAGCAGGACCGGACAGAGCAATCACCGGTCCAGGACAATGTTTTGCTGCAGTCGGAAACAGCAACCGGATCCGGTTTTTCAGCTGACAACGTCCAGGGCCAGGGGCAGGTTTCTCATGAGCCGATTCCGGAGACCGATGGAAGCGGGCAGGGTTTGGGACAGACATCCCACGAGCCGATTCCGGAGACCGGTGGAAGCGGGCAGGGTTTGGGACAGACATCCCACGAGCCGATTCCGGAGACCGATGGAAGCGGGCAGGGTTTGGGACAGACATCCCACGAGCCGATTCCGGAGACCGGTGGAGGCGGGCAGGGTTTGGGACAGGCATCTCACG
>CAJUFP010000085.1:1967-21807 GCA_910585645.1 uncultured Hungatella sp.
GAGCCGATTCCGGAGACCGGTGGAGGCGGGCAGGGTTTGGGACAGGCATCTCACGAGCCGATCCCGGCCTCCCAGACAGGACAGGGGGAAAGTTCAGCCTCTTCTGAGTCAGCTGTGGCTGTATCAGAGTCTAATCCTGCCTTTGCAGCTGCGGACAGCGCTTCGGAGGCGGATGGCCAGGAGAATGGGCGGAAGGTATCTGACAACAAGTTCTGTCAGGGACATATTGACCTGAACGTCTCGGCCGTGATCCTTGACATGGACGGGAAGAAGAACCTGTTTACCCAGGCGGAAGCAAACGGCAGCGCCGGGCAAAAGGCTTCCTCCCAGGGGTGGAGAGGCTGGGAGGAAGGGGCCATGGAATATGCCAGAGCTATTGCAAAGCAGGACTGGTATGAGGAGTACGGGCTTACAGGACAGAAGACCATGTTTGTCCACAATCCCCTGTCTGGTTCCGAGGTTGCCTCCTACATGGCCATGCTTCCCCAAGATACATCCCAGAAGCGGCGAAAAGTTGCGGAGCAGGCGCTGTTATCCATTGGCTGCATTCCTTACTACTGGGGAGGGAAACCGTCAGGCCCAGGTTTTGAGAACAATCATTTTGGTGCGGTGATATCGCCAGATGAAGATGGCAGGATCATGAGAGGTCTGGATTGTTCCGGTTGGATCAACTGGGTCTACTGGACTACCTTTGGGTCGTCGCTGCCGGCGGAGAGCACGTCAGGTCTTATGAGCTGCGGAAAGGCTGTGGAGAAGAAGGATCTGAAGGCTGGAGATATATTAATACGGGCCGGGGATCAGCCTCATGTGTATCTGTTTCTGGCATGGGCTCAGGACGGCTCCATGTACTTGATCCATGAGACAACAGGCAATGTCAACAATGTGACCATCGGTGTATATGATCTTGACTTGCCTTATTACAGGTGTTTGATCGATGAGGGGTGAGACTATGGAATATGAAGACGAGCTGGAGCGGATGCGGAACCGGAAACGGCGCCAAAAGGCCCGGCAGGAGGCAGGGCGTGAAAGGGACTTTGACGGCTTGGACAAAAGGCGCGGATCCCAGGCTTCGGGAATGAGACGGGAGCAGATCGAGGAGGCGGGCAGAACGTTGCCGGGAAATGACGGCAGGGATACGCGCAGGGCCGGAGGCGGACAGAGGGCAAGAGATGGAGCGCCGGGGCGCGCAGACAGAAGAAGAGGGCAGAGGGGCTACGACGACAGATATTATGATGACAGCTATGAGTATGGCAGACATGGGGGCCCTGTGAGAAATGGTGATCCATATGACAGCTATGAGGATTACGGCGACTATGACACCTATGGAGATTACGAGGATTACGACGATTATGAGGACTATGGCAGATATGAGGATCATGAGGAATTTCACAGGCGCAACGGCGGCAAACGAGTAAGTTCTTCCAGGGATGGACAGGGAAGAAAAGGATCCAGGGACGGATCAGGCAGAAATCCGGAGGGCGGCAGCGGCAGATCGCCCAGGAAGAAAAAGCGGAAATCCCTATTTTTAAAATGTTTTCTGCTGATTTTGGTGTTGTTGGGAGCGTTCTCTGTATTTTTGTATACCCGGACAGGAACCGGGTACTGGACGATCGCCGTGTTTGGCGTGGATTCCAGGGACGGGAAGCTGGAAAAGGGCGCGTTATCCGATGTGGAAATGATCTGCGTCATTGACAGAGGTACCGGAGATATAAAGCTGGTTTCCGTATTCCGCGATACATACCTGGAGATCAACCCTGACGGGACATACCATAAGATCAATGAAGCTTATTTTAAGGGCGGCCACCAGCAGGCGGTCCAGGCCCTGGAGCGGAATCTGGATCTGACGATTGATGATTATGCCACTTTTAACTGGAAGGCCGTGGTAGATGCCATCAATATTTTAGGCGGCATTGACCTGGAGATCTCGGACAGCGAATTTAAGTATATTAACAGCTTTATTACGGAGACTGTGGAGTCAACAGGCATTGGCTCCCATCATCTGGAGAGCGCAGGTATGAACCATTTGGACGGCGTCCAGGCGGTGGCTTACGCCCGCTTAAGGCTGATGGATACCGATTATAACCGCACTGCCAGACAAAGGCTGGTAATCCAGCTGGCCATGAACAAGGCCAAGGATGCGGATCTGAAAACACTGACCAACCTGGTGAAAGCTATTTTGCCGCAGCTTTCCACTAGCATCGGCGCTGATGATATCCTGCCTATGGCAAGGAATATCCGCAAATATCACATTACAGACACCGGCGGATTTCCGTTTGCCAGAGGAGAGACCCATATCGGCAAAAAGGATTGCGTGATTCCACTTACATTGGAGAGCAATGTTGTCCAACTGCACCAGTTTTTGTATGGGACGGAGAATTTTCAGCCGTCCCAGACCGTAAAACAGATCAGCGCCAAAGTTGCTGCTGACAGCGGCATGGGGGAGGTTGCAGAAAACGCGCCGGAGGCCAAAGTTTTGGGGCAGAAGGCTTTGGAGGGGACAGGAGATGGGGCTCCCCAAAATCCAGGAGGATCTGGTTCCGGAACCGGAGAGAAGGGACCCGGCGATCCGGTTTCCGGCAATTCCGATGGGAACGGGAATCCGGCTGGTGATCCGCCTGCTGCCCAGTCTGTCCCGCCTGCACAGACGGATGCGTCTATAGAGACAGCTGTGGAGACTTCCCAGGATGTTTCATCAGAGGAGGCGTCCGAGGAGAGCAGCGGAGTTGAGGGTACAGACGTGGAGGAGGATGGGTCTGTTGCGGGTTCGCAGGAGTCCGAAGCAGAATCGTCTCCAGCCCAGACTTCACAGCCTGTCGAGGCGGGACCTGACCGTCCCGGGGAAACAGAGACAGAGATCGGTCCGGGTATGACAGAGCAGACGCCTTCGGAACCGTCCACAGCCCCGGAGACGTCTGCCGGGAGTGTTCCTGTGGAGACCCCTGAGGTTGGTCCAGGTGTGGGGTGACGGAAATATTTTTCAGAAGAAAGGGCGGTTATTCGCCCTTTCTTATAACAATCAAAGTTATCTTGAAGTTGCATGAAAGTGACTGTTCAGGCAGGTCTGTCTGCGGGCTTGCTGGGCTGACTGTACGATAACTTAGGCTGGCGAGCAAAAATCCATGAAATCTGCAATAATTGTAATCTATAATCTGTCTTTACCCAACCTGTCAAAAATGCTATAATCAACCTGATTTCAAGTGAACTATTCGTTAAAGCCTTTTTAAGAGCCAAGAACCCGGGGGCGGTAGAAGCCGCCTTTTTCACCTTCTAAATTCAACTATTCGCGAAAGAATAGTTTAACGAATAGTTGGCACCTATCAAACATCTTTCAAAGGAGTTTTCCATGCAATTACAGCGTTTACTAAGTTTAACCCGTCAGGCTGTAGATGCCTACGGAATGATTGAGGACAATGACAAGATTGCGGTTGGGATTTCCGGCGGCAAGGACAGCTTAGCTTTGTTGTATGCCCTCAACAGTCTTAAGGGATTCTATCCAAAGAAATTTGAGATCTGTGGGATCACTGTGGATCTGGGTTTTGATGGTTTTGACCTTTCCCCTATAAAAGCTCTCTGTGAGCGCTTATCCGTTCCCTACAAGGTCATCTCCACGGATATTGGACGCATTATCTTTCAGGAGCGCCGGGAATCCAGCCCCTGTTCCCTGTGCGCGAAACTGCGCAAAGGAGCTTTGAACAAAGCCGCCGTGGAACTTGGATGCAATAAGGTGGCCTACGGGCATCACAAAAACGATATGGTGGAGACCATGCTGTTGTCCCTCATCTATGAAGGCCGTTTCTACTCCTTTTCCCCCAGGACCTACCTGGACCGGACGGATCTGACCTTGATCCGGCCGCTGATGTATGTGGACGAGGCGGATCTGATTGGTTTTTGCAACCGCTATCAGGTTCCGGTCTGCAAAAATCCCTGTCCGGTTGACGGAGTTACAAAACGGGAATATGTTAAAAAAGTAACAAAAACTTTGGAAAAAGATAACCCAGGCGTCAGACAGAGGATGTTCCATGCCATCATAAACGGAAACATCCCCGGATGGCCGGATACAAAGATGGATCAGGAGGAATCGCGATGAAACAACTGCCCTACTACGAACAAAAAGACCGGGAAAATGTAAAGAAACTGCGGGTTATGATCCAGGATCTGCCTCCTTTCTGCGTCGAATTTTTCCGTGGGATCGAGCCTCAGACCTCCTCCAGAACCAGGATCGCCTATGCTTACGATTTAAAGGTATTTTTTGACTTCTTGCAGAAGGAAAACCCGGTTATGGAAAAGCTGGATAAAAACAGTATCACACTCTCCCACTTAGACCAGATTCAGGTAACAGACCTGGAAGAATACATGGAATATCTGAAATACCGGTTTAACGACCGAAATCAGGAGGTGGTCAATAAGGAGCGGGGAATCATGCGGAAGATCTCCTCCCTGAAAAGCTTTTATAACTACTACTACCGGCGGGAAATGATAAAAAACAATCCGGCTGCCCTGGTGAAGCTTCCCAAGCTCCATGAAAAGGAGATCATCCGTCTGGATGTTGACGAGGTTGCCATGCTTCTGGATGAGGTGGAAAAAGGGGAATCTTTGACAGACAAGCAGAAAGCTTTCCACAACAAGACCAGGATCCGGGATCTGGCGCTGCTGACCCTGCTTTTAGGGACAGGGATCCGGGTGTCCGAATGCGTGGGCCTGGATATCTCGGATGTGGACTTCCGCAACGGAGGGATCCGCATACACCGCAAAGGGGGAAAGGAAGTCACGGTGTACTTTGGCGTGGAGGTGGAGGATGCCCTGAAAGACTACCTGGATGAGAGAAACCAGATGGTCCCTGTGGAAGGCCACGACAACGCCCTCTTCCTCTCTCTGCAGATGAAGCGGATGTCCGTGCGCAGCGTGGAGAATCTGGTGAAAAAGTATGCCAGGATCGTCACCCCCTTAAAAAAGATCACGCCTCATAAGCTTCGGAGCACCTACGGCACTGCTCTGTACCGGGAAACCGGGGATATCTACCTGGTGGCGGACGTGCTGGGCCATGCGGACGTAAATACCACAAAGAAGCACTATGCGGCTCTGGATGACGCCAGACGCAGGAGCGCCAGGGACAAAGTATGGCTTCGTGAGCCGGAGTGATCTGCTTTAAGAAGTCGGACAGAACATATGTTCAGGAGGCTACGGTTCGGGCACTGTAAAAGGTTACATAAAAATATTATGTAAACAATAGAGGCTGTGGTCAAGAACAGGTAACTTCAATCATCAAAGGTCTGGTGATATCGCTGCGTATACTAGTATGACCCACACTAATTAGCCACATGTTTCACTTGTCTAAATTTCCATCTGCTTCGTTGTCATCGGTCAACGATGCCACCGCATCGCCTCCCTCTTCCGCCTTGCAGGCTGAAAATTTATCCTGCGTGAAACATATGGCTAATTAGTGCGGGTCATACTAGGTCTAATACAAGCCTGCCGCTAAAGCGGCAGGCTCTTGTTCACTCCTCTTCTGTCTCCACGCTCTCTCTCGGATGCTTGTACATAACGGTCAGGTAATTCCCCTCATGGATGGTGTCCTCCCCCATGCGGTTCATCTGCTTTAACTGCTTTACATAGTCCTCCACCGTGATGTCAGTGCCCTCTGTGTAAGCCTCGGCAATGCTCCACAGCGTATCTCCTGGCTGTATCCGGATGCAGGTATAGTAGGATACAGTCTCCGGGCCGGGAGGCTCCTTTGCAAGAGCATTCATAAGAAAGATGCCGAAAAAGGTACATCCGAGTACGACTCCAAGTGACAGAAATACAAATGGCTTTTTCATGGCTTCACTGCCCTCCCCTGATACGGTTTCACTGTCTCTTTCTGGTCTTTGGGGCTTCCAAAAAGAATGCGAACATACGTTCCTGTCAGTGTATGTCCATTATAGTATTCGAACACCTGTTTGTCAATACATTTTTTCACTTTTTTCGAACAAAGGTTTGCATTTTCAGTTGACATGTGCTACTATATATAGTAGATAACGATACGGATTCTATTTGGGAGGTCTATATATGGCGCAAGGCAAGATCACACAGAAGCAGCAGGAAATTTTAGAATACATCAAAGATACGATTTTGAGAAAGGGCTATCCGCCTTCCGTGCGCGAGATCTGCGAGGCGGTCCATTTAAAGTCCACCTCCTCCGTCCATTCCCATCTGGAGACGCTGGAGCGGAATAACTATATCAGGAGAGACCCTACAAAGCCCAGGACCATTGAGATCATTGACGACTGTTTTAATCTGACCAGGCGGGAGCTGGTGAACGTTCCCATGGTGGGCACGGTTGCCGCAGGACAGCCGATTTTGGCGGAACAGAACATAGAGAACTACTTCCCCATCCCTGTGGAGCTTCTGCCAAACGGCCAGACCTTCATGCTCAGGGTCAAGGGGGAGAGCATGATAGGCGCGGGGATCTTTGACGGGGATCAGATCATTGTGAAGCAGCAGGAGACAGCCAGAAACGGCGAGATCGTGGTAGCTCTTGTCGAGGATTCGGCCACGGTCAAGAGATTTTATAAGGAGAAGGGCTATTACCGCCTTCAGCCGGAGAATGACGCTCTGGAGCCGATTATTGTCAAGGAAGTCCAGATCCTGGGAGTGGTCATCGGCCTGGTCCGCATGATGTAAAAGCCGTAAAAAGAGCCTGCAGCGCGAAAGAGCTGCAGGCCTCACAGAGAACCCCCTGATTTTACGATTTATCTCATTCCAACTCCTCGTCTTCCAGAAGCTTTCCGTCCCTCCAGATCCTCTCCAGATCATAGAACAGACGGTCCTCTCTGGAAAACGCGTGTACGATGATATCGCCGTAGTCCATAAGCACCCATCCACCGGCGCCGTAGCCCTCGATCTGGCGGCACTCATAGCCGGCTTTCCCCAGGACCTCCTCCACATTGTCAACCATGGCCTGAACCTGGTTGGGATTGGCCCCGTCCGCGATGAGAAAATAATCCGCGATCACCGTCACCTGGCGGATATCGATCACCTTGATATCCTGCGCCTTCTTGTCCTCCAGCGCTTTTTTCGCCATTTTTACCATCTTTAAAGCGTCTGACATGAAACCCCTCCTTTTTTCTTCCTCTGATCTTCATAAAACGCAAATGCCTCCGCCGTCATGGGATCTATGCGGCTGCCCTTTTTGGCAAGGTACTCCAGGGTTCCCTTCATGATCTGATAGAGAGCCTCGTCCAGATCCTCAAAAGCCAGCTTCCGCATGGCCGTAAGGTTGGAAGCCTTATCCCTTCGGGCCTCGATGTAATCCGCCACATACAGGATCTTATCCAAAAGCTGCATATCCGGTTTTCCCGTAGTATGGCAGGCAACGGCATTTAAAATTTCCTCGTCTTCGATATGGTACTGTTTTTTCGCAAGCCACGCGCCGTATTTGGCATGAAGGACCGCAGGCGCCTTCCGCTCCTCCGAAGAGATCGGAATGTGATGCTTGTCGCAGAGTTTTACGATCTTCCCGTCCTCATAGCACTTGGCGCAGTCGTGGATCAGTCCCGCGGTCTCCGCCTTTGACAGAGGGTAGCCATACCGCATGGCAAGGCAGACGCAGGTAAACGATACGCTTAAGGAGTGCTCATAGCGGGAATTGCTTAATTTGGATTTCAGTTTTTTTCTTATTTTAATGATCTGAAAACCCATGACACCATCTCCTGAAAAATCATGTTATGATACATATAAATGGCGGGACCGAATGTACTCTTCCACTGCCTTAGGCACATAGTCCCTTATGGACTGTCCCTGGGCCGCAAGGCGGCGGACCGTGTTGGAGGCAATATCCACTTCACCGCAGTGGAGCAGACAGATCCTGGCCCCGTAACGGCCGGTCAGATACGCGATCTGACTTTGCAGGGGCAGATGGTCCCGGTCATACTCCCTGGAAGCCACCAAAAGCGGCACTGCCGAAAGAACCGCCTCCGGGTGATACCAGCTCTCGATCTCATAGAGGGAGTCCGCCCCAATAATATAAGAAAAATCATCAAAAGGATAGGCCTCCTTTAAGAGGGAAAGGGTCTGGGCCGTGTAGGTACGCCCCTCCCTGGAAACCTCAAAATCCGAAAACACAAAGCCCGGATGGCCTTCAATGGCCAGCTTCACCATAGCGCAGCGGTCCATGGCGGAAGTAACCTGCCGGTCCTGCTTGTGGGGCGGCTGTCCCGAGGGCATAAACCAGACGCAGTCCAGCCCCCTCTCCTCATATGCCTGTTTTCCCAAAAGCAGGTGTCCGTTGTGGACCGGGTCAAAGGTGCCGCCCATGAGCCCGATATGTGCCATGACCTGTGGCCTCCTTTCTCATGTCGCCATCCTTCCGTTTTCCCGCGGCATTGTTAGGAAGGCAGAGTGATCTTTTTCTTCTTCTCATCCTTTGGCTCTTTGTAGAGGATGATCTTCTTGCCGATCACCTGGACCACCTCAGACCGGGTCCGCTGCGCCAGAGTCCGGGCCAGATCGCGGCTGTCGTCCAGACAGTTTTTTAACACGCTGACCTTAATAAGTTCCCTGGCATCCAAAGCCTCTAAGACCGCCTGGGTCAGCTCCGGAGTCAGGCTGGATTTCCCGATCTGAAAGATGGGATCCAGATTCATGGCAAGGCCCTTTAAATAAGCCCGCTGTTTTGTCGTCATAATTGCCCCTTTCGGAATATTTTCCGTTATTTGTAATAATCAAAAACCAGGCCGTACATGCGAACCGTGTCGCCCTCCTGGATGCCGGCCTTCTCCAATTCCTCCAAAATGCCGGTATCTTTCAGGAAATTCTGGAAGAACACAAAGCCCTTTTCCGACTCCAGGTTGGTGTATCCCAGCATCTTCTCGATTCTGGGTCCCTCCACCACATACTCGCCGTCGTCATTCTTCTCCACTGTGTAGGGAAGGCTCATGCTCATATTCAGCCTGGACATGTCAAATTCCCTGGCAAAGACCACCGGCTCCCTGTCCAGACCCTTCAAAAGGTCATAGACCCCGTAGAGAAGCTCCCTGACGCCTTTACCGCTGACCGCGGAGATGGGATAGACGTTTATGCCCTGGGGCTCAAACTCCCGGCGTATGCGCTCCAGAGCGTCACATTCCTGGTCAAAGACAGCGTCCATCTTGTTGGCGGCAATGACCTGGGGGCGGCTTATAAGATCTTCATTGTAAGACCGCAGCTCCTTGTTGATGGCGCGGATATCCTCCACAGGGTCCCGCCCTTCCGTGGAGGCGGCATCTACCACGTGGATCAGCACCTTGGTCCGCTCGATGTGGCGTAGAAAATCGTGGCCCAGCCCAACGCCGTCGGACGCGCCCTCAATAAGCCCGGGGATGTCCGCCATGACAAACCCGGCGCCCTCATCCAGATCCACAACCCCCAGATGAGGGTCCAGGGTGGTAAAATGGTAGTTGGCGATCTTCGGCCTGGCATTGCTGACTCTGGATAAGAGGGTGGATTTGCCCACATTGGGGAATCCCACCAGGCCCACGTCCGCGATGACCTTAAGCTCCAGAGTCACCCACAGCTCCTGGCTGTCCTGCCCCGGCTGGGCGTACTTGGGCGCCTGCATGGTGGATGTGGCGTAGTGCATGTTGCCCAGTCCGCCTCTACCCCCCTTTAGGATCACCTCCCGCCGGTTTTGGCCGGACATATCAGCGATCACCTGTCCGCTTTCAAAGTCCTTAATAACGGTTCCCTCCGGAACTTTGATCACCAGATCCCTGCCGTTGGCGCCGTGACAGCGCTTCTTGCCCCCCGGTTCCCCGTTTTTCGCAATGTACTTTCGCACCTGTCTGAAATCCACAAGGGTGTTTAATCCATCGTCAATCTCAAAGATAATGTCCCCGCCTTTCCCGCCGTCCCCGCCGTCGGGGCCTCCGGCCGGAACGTACAGTTCCCGGCGGAAACTGACATGGCCGTCCCCGCCTTTTCCGGATTTAAGAAATACCTTCGCGCGATCTGCAAACATGATCTGATTCACCGTAACCTTTCTGAAACCTGTATGAAATAAGGAAAAAATGGCTTCATACGTGGTAAGTATGAAGCCATGTGGATTACTCGCTGATTGTTCTTGGATAAACAGAAACCTGCTTTTTGTCTCTGCCCTTTCTCTCGAATCTCACAACACCGTCAACCTTGGCAAACAGGGTGTCATCGCCGCCACGGCCTACGTTCAGGCCTGGATGGATCTTGGTGCCTCTCTGTCTGTAGAGAATGTTGCCAGCCAGCACAAACTGTCCGTCAGCTCTCTTGGCTCCCAGTCTCTTGGCCTCGGAATCTCTGCCGTTCTTGGTAGAGCCCACGCCTTTTTTATGAGCAAATAACTGAAGGTTCATCTTAAACATCACTTACACCTCCTTAATACGAATTTTAATATATGGTTCTCCGTACTCCTCCTCAATATTCTCAAGGCCGAATACCAGAGAATTCATAAGGAGTTCTGATCCTGAACTGATGGAGGATGGAAAGAAAAACCGAAAACCGCCGGACTCCTCATCCATCTCCGCTTCAAACAGATCCTCCGTAAAACGCTCCACGGAATTGGACATGTTGAGAGTCAGGGCAGATACGGCCGCGCAGACAAGCTCCTGTCCGCTCACTCTGTCATCTCCCGCCAGACCGGCATGTCCCAACAAGTGGATGCCCCGGTACCGGTGTTCAGAATCTGTCAACACTGTCACATCAACCATAAACGCTTCCTTTAACCTCTTCTCTCAAAAGGCCTAAGCGTTGATCTTGTCAATCTTAACCTGGGTAAAGAGCTGTCTGTGGCCGTTTTTCTTGTGATAGCCTGTTTTTCTCTTATACTTGTATACGATGACTTTCTTGCCCTTGCCCTCTTTGACTACAGTGGCAGTGACGGTAGCGCCCTCCACCGTAGGACAACCGATGGATAACTCCCCGTTATTTACTGCAAGCACCTGATCAAAGGTAACGGTCTCTCCAGCTTCAACACCAAGCTTTTCAATCTTAATGATATCGCCTTCTGCGACTTTATACTGCTTTCCGCCTGTTGCAATGATCGCGTACATCATGGCACCTCCTGTTATCATTACTCGCCAACTGTGGTGGGTCCTGGGGATGAAACCGCGGGACCGCTTTTTCACCTCATTGTGCGGCATACTTTGATATAATATCATCCCCGGCTGGGATTGTCAACCAGATTTTTCAGGTTTTTCAATCAGATTTCAGTCTCCCAGCACGTTCACGATCTTGGCCGGAGTCCTGTAATACATATCCGAGGTGATGATCCCAACCTCTGAGTTTGAGGCGTGTACGATCCTGCCGTCGCCCATATAGATGGCCACATGGTCAATGGACCCGCCGCTGCTGTAAAATACCAGGTCCCCGGGCCGGGCCTCCTGGGCGGAGACGGACCTTCCCTGGGCGGACTGGGACGCGGCCGTGCGGTTTAGATAGACCCCGGCTGTATGTCCTAAGATATACCTGGTAAATCCGGAGCAGTCCACACCGGTGTAGGGGTCGTTGCCCCCGTATACATAGGCGTTGCCCACAAACTGGAGGGCATCTGAAACAATGGTCTGTCTGAGGGCCTTTTTTCTGGCAGCCTCGGCAGCTGCCGCAGCCTTCTTCTCCTCAATGGTGTTTAAGTAGTGGTCATACTGGCCGGACACCTGGGAAAGGCTGTCCTGGAGATAGCTTAATTCTGACTGGATGGAAGAAAAACTCATGGTGCGCGCCGTGTGGCTGAAGGTGGGACGCACCTGCGCAAGCTGTTCACCCTCCTGGGAAACACTGCCTGTCTGTTCCCCCTGGGAGAGCATCTCCCCGGACTCCCCGTCCGTCTCTGTCTCCTCCTCTGCCCCTTCACCGCTCTGGCTCTGAGCCTCCTGGGAAGCCTCCAGGCCAAGCTCCTGGCGGATCTGATCCTCCCGCTCCACCAATTCCTTTAACTCCAGGATGGTGTCCCTGGTCCGCTGTTCCAGCTCTTTTAACTCCTGCTCCTGGACGCTGCGGGCCTGGCGAAGGGACTCATTCTCCTCGTCCGCCTGCTGCTTCTGGGCAGCCAAAAGCTGCCACTCCTGCTCCAGGTTTTCCTTCTCGATCTCCAGCTGTTCCTTCTCCTGCCGCACCACCTCCAGCTGAGCCCGGGATCCGGCAAAAAACAGACATGTCCCGGTCAGCACCAGGATGGCTAAAAAAATCAGGCCAAAGGTCCACACCGGAGTCTTGAAATGTATGGGATTTTTCTGGGAATGAGGCAGCAGCATGACCGTGTAATTGAGGGAAATGCGCTCCCTCTTAAATCGTTTCCGCTTCATCTAACCAAACATCACTCCCTTTCCGACAAAATCAGGCTTCCCCTTCCTGCTCGTTATCCTCGTGTCTGCCCCGGCCGTCATCCTTTTTGCCCCGGCCGGACCGGTCCTTTCCCCGGTTTTCCCTATGAGGCGTATCCTGCTGGGGTTCTGGATCTTCCACAGGATCCACAGCGGAAGCGGCGGCCTGAGCCGTATGTATGTTCTCCGTATCCGGGGGAGCGATCATCTTTTCCTCCCCGGCTACCTCCATGGTACAATTTCCCTTAAAGGAAGCGCCCTCGTCGATCACAAGGGTCTTGGTGATCAGATCGCCCAGCACCCGTCCGGTGGACGTCATCTCGATCCGCTCCCTGGCCACAAGATTGCCGTACACAATGCCGGCGATCAGAATCTCCACAGCCGTGATGTCGCCTACCACCTCGCCGGTCTCCCCCACGATGACGGAACTCTCGGACATGATCTTTCCCTCCAGGACGCCGTCGATCCTGGTGGACTCCGACGCTGTCAGGACGCCTTCGATTCTGGAATTGTGACCGATGATGGTATTTATCATACTTGTATTGATGGTATCGCCCTTTTTCTTAGAACCAAACATGATTCTCTCCTCCCCGCATGCTCATTTTCAGAAGGGACCATACCTGTTACAGCCCCTGTGCCTCCATTGTATATTAATACTTTTTGTACAAAAAAGCAATAGATTTAACACTTTTGTAAAAATTTCACCACCCTTTTCTCCAGGTAGCCGGAGAAAACAGGATCAGCATGGGAAAGATCTCCAGTCTGCCTGCCAGCATGTCAAACATCAGGACAAATTTGGACAGGCCGGAAAGCTGGGAAAAGTTGCACATAGGCCCTACTGCTCCCATGCCTGGTCCGATATTGTTGAAGGTGGCCGCCACAGCGGTAAAGCAGGAGGTGAAATCCAGGTTGTCCAGGCTTACCACTAGAACCGAAGCCGCGAAGATAAAGAAGTAGGCGATAAAATAATTATTTACCGACCGGATGACTCCCGCGTTCTGGGACTTTTTTTCCATCCGTAAGACCCGGACGCTTCTGGGATGGACAAGAGCCAGAAGCTCATTGTGTACGGATTTCAGCCAGATGACGATCCTGGACACCTTCATGCCGCCGCCTGTGCTTCCGGCACAGGCCCCCACGAACATCAGACCGATGAGGATGGTCTTGGAAAACTGGGGCCATAGATCAAAATCCACGGTAGAAAATCCTGTGGTTGTGATGATGGAGCCGACCTGGAAGGCCGCGTGGTGGAAGGCCTGGAAAACGCTTCCAAAAGATCCCCGGATATTTAGGGTGATAAGGGCTACCGCCACCGCGATGATCCCCAGATACACCCTGGCTTCCTCGCAGGCAAGGGCATCCTTAAACCGTCTCACCAAAAGCAGGTAGTATACATTAAAATTCACTCCGAAAAGGATCATGAAAACCGTCACAACCCCCTGCAGGTAGTAACTGTCATAATACGCGATGCTGCTGTTC
This sequence comes from uncultured Hungatella sp., assembly GCA_910585645.1. Lineage (GTDB taxonomy): Bacteria > Bacillota > Clostridia > Lachnospirales > Lachnospiraceae > UBA3402. The sequence goes on from CAJUFP010000085.1 coordinate 15,752, forward strand.
TTGATGCCGAACCCGCCTGTGCCGGCAGTGCCAAAGCTGGTGGCAAGGGAGTCAAACAGCGGCATACCGCCCAGAAGCAAAAGCACCACCTGGATCAGGGTCATGACCAGATAGATCACGTACAGGATCTTGGCCGTGGTCTTGATCTTGGGCGTCAGTTTACCCACCGAAGGCCCCGGGCTTTCCGCACGCATGATGTGCATGGCGTAGCCGCCTCCGGCCAGAGGCAGGATGGCCAGCATAAATACCAGCACGCCCATGCCCCCTACCCAGTGGGTAAAACTGCGCCACATCAGCATGGACGGGGATAAGCCCTCCACATTGTTAAGGATGCTGGCTCCTGTGGTGGTAAACCCGGAGATGGTCTCAAACAGCGCGTCGATCAGGGAAGGTATCTCCCCGCTGATCCAAAAGGGCAGGGCCCCGAAAAAACTTAAGACCACCCAGATCAGGGCAACTGCCACAAATCCCTCCCTGGCGTAGAAGACGGAATTTTGGGGCCGTTTGTGGGTGGTGACCCAGCCGATGACCAGGCACATGGCCATGACGGACAAAAACACGGGCAGCCGCCCGTCCCCGTAGATCAGGGAGATAACGCAGGGAAGCAGCATGAGGACAGCCTCAATGTTTAACACCCACCCTAAAAAATAGAAGATAATCCCAATATTCATAATCTTTCCTACCTCAAAATGTCTTTCAGATCTTTCAGCCCGGTGTTGGTGGTGACAATGATGACCGTGTCACCGATCTCGATGGCGTCCTTGCCTCTGGGGGTGATGATGCGGCCGTAGCGGTTGATGCAGGCCACCAGAAGGTTGGGCTTTAAGGACAGCTTTTCCAGAGGGATGCCCACCATGGGCGCGTCCTCCCCCACCCGAAACTCCAGTGCCTCCGCCTTGTCGGCCACGATCTTGTAGAGGGTCTCTACATTGCTGCCAAGGGAGTTCTGCATGGCCCGCACATACTGTAAGATGGTGTCAGCGGTGATCAGTTTCGGGTAGATCACGCTTCCCAAGTTCATGTCATTGACCACGCTCTCAAAGGTGGTCCGGTTTACCTTGGTGATCAGTTTTGCCCTGGACTGGCTGGCAGCGTAGAGGGACAGCATGATATTTTCCTCGTCAAAACCGGTGAGAGCCGCGAAGGCCTCGGTCTGGCGGAGCCCTTCCTCCAATAGAAGCTGCTGGTCAGAGCCGTCTCCGTTGATGATCATGACTCCCGGAAGATCGTCGCTTAACTGATTGCACCGCTCTAAATCCTGCTCTATGATCTTTAGTTTGATGGGCGCGTCCTCCAGCATCTTGGCCAAATAGTATGTAATCCTTCCGCCGCCGATGAGCATCACGCTCTTAATGCTGTTATTCTCGATCCCAACCGCCTTGAAAAACCGCAGGGACGCCTGGGGCGGGGCCACAAAGGACACTTTGTCGCCGGATTTCAGCACAAAGTTACCGTTTGGGATCACCACGTCGCTGCCACGCTCCACAGCGCAGAACAGCACATTGCACTTTAATCTGGAATTGACCTCCAAAACCTTTAAGTCGTGGAGCACAGACCCTGCGGGGATCTGGAATTTCATGATCTCCACCCGGCCCTTGGCAAAGGTGTCGATCTTAATGGCGGAGGGGAATTTTAACAGCCTGGAGATCTCCATGGCCGCGGCAAAGTCCGGGTTGATGGACATGGACAGATTCAGCTCCTCCCGCAGGAAATTGATCTCCGCCGAGTATTCCGGCTTTCGGATCCTGGCGATGGTGTGGCAATTTCCGGCTTTCTTGGCAATAAGGCAGCACAGCATGTTCAGCTCGTCCGAGGTGGTGGTGGCGATGAGCAGATCCGCCTCCTTGATCCCTGCCTCGGACTGAACCTGGAACACAGCCCCGTTGCCCACAACGCCCATAACGTCCAGGCTCTGGGTCACCTTGTCCACCACCACGGAATCCTGGTCTATGATGGTAATGTCATGGCCCTCATTGTCCAGCTCTTCTGCCAGGGTCATGCCCACTTTTCCGCAGCCCACAATAATTATCTTCATCTCCTGTACTCTCCTTTTTGTATCTGTTCCCGGAATGGCTTCCGTATTTTTTTTCTGGTCACTTCCACAAGGCCAAGCCTGGTCATATCCACCACGGTGGTCTTAACAGGGTCTTTTGCGCATTCAGACTGAAAGGAGGCAAGAAGGGCCTTGCGATCCTCATCTTCCTGCATGTCAATAAAATCCACCAGAATGATGCCGGAAAGATTGCGCAGCCGCAGCTGGAAGGCGATCTCCCTGGCCGCCTCCAGATTGATCTTTAAGATGGTCTCACGAAGGGTTTTCTTCCCCGCGTACTTTCCGCTGTTGACGTCAATGACGGTCATGGCCTCCGTGTGATCCACCACCAGATAGCCGCCGGAGCTTAACCACACCCGCCTTGCCAGGGCGTCCTCCACAGCCTTTTCCATGGAATAAAGCTTTGTAAGGGGGAGAAGGTCGTCTTTGTAAAATCGGACTTTCTCCAGATCCTGAGGCTGATACCTGCCTAAATATTCCCGGATCTTGAGAAAGATCGTTTCGTCGTCTGTGACGATCTCCTCCATAAGGTCCCTGTAGGTATCCCGAAGGCTTCCGATATAGGACGGCCAGGCCTCATAGAGCAGGGCCGGACAGGACCGGTATGCTTTGTCTGTGAGAAGCCTGCGGCAGCGCTCCTTCAGCTGCCCAAGTTCTTTTAGGATCTCCTCCATGGGGACAAAGGCGGCGTTTGTCCGGATGATGATGCCGAAATCCCCGTCCTTCTCTTCCATGAGAGCCTGGCGCGCCTGAGCCTTCCACTTCTCGTCAGAGATCTTGGAGGAGAATCCGATGTGGCGGCGCCCTGCCGTGACTACGCAGTACCGTCCGGTAAAGCTTAGACAGCTTGTGACTGTGGGATCTTTGGTCTTTACGGCGTCTTTGCTGACCTGGACCACGATCTCGTCTCCCGGGCGCAGGGCGCGGCCGGAAGGTTTGATCTCCGGCCCCGGGCTTTCGCCCTCTGGACAGGGTGCCTTACCCCAGCCGGCAAAGATGTGATCCCTGTTTTCCGTCAGGCTGTAATACCCGGTCAGGCCGCCTCCCAAGTCGATAAAGGCGGAATTGATATTTTTTATGATGTTCTTTACTTTTCCTATATAAATATTTCCCAGAATGGACGACTCTTCCTCTTCCAGGTTCAGCTGCACTGCCCGCTGTCCGTCCATGAGGGCAGTCAGGATCCGACCGTCCATCTTTGTTATGATGATCTTATTCAATGTATTCACCAAATTCCTCCAGAGGTATGGGCTCTCCCTGGCTGTTTAGGCCGTAGACCTCTTGTCGATGGATCTGGAAGGCAAACTTTGGATACTCCCACTGACAGGCTTGGTAGAAGGCCTCCATCACAGACTCCGGCTTTATATTATCCACGCTTCCTGTGGACACCTGCATAAAGACGGCGTTTTCCTGCCGCTCCAACCGGTAGATAAGGGGCTTTAAGTCCATCTCCCTCAGGCTCTTTTTTGTCTTCTTTGTGATCAAAATGGTTTCCTGTCCGTAAAATTCTTCCAGTTTTTGAAAAAATTCTTCCAGATCTTTTGGCGCGTACTTGTCCCTGAATTCCAGCTTATAGTCAGCCCTGCACACGATGGACATGGCATTTTTGCTGGAGTCCGGCAGTTTTTTGCAGCTTAAGATCTGGATCTGGTCAGCCATCACCTGGTTCAGCCTGTCTTTCATGGCTTCGGAGGACATATGGTCTGTCACTTCGATGTCAAAATACTCTCCTGTGCTGGTGATCCCCACGCCCAGAGGCGCGGCAAAGGACATGATCTGGTGGGGGCTGAACCCCTCGCTGTAGCGGATGGGGATCCCGGCCCGCCGCATGGCCTTCTGAAAATACCGCATGATATCCAGATGGCCCACAAATTTCATGGCGCCCTGTTTGGAAAACTTAATCCTTATCTTCATAACAGACACCTCCTCCAAAGTCCCTGGCCCCGCAGCCGGAACACCTCTGGCGGCAGTTGGGAGACGCCTGCCCTTTCTGGGCGAGAAGCCACTCTCGTTTCAAAAATTCCCTGGACACTCCCGCGTCAATAAAATCCCAGGGGAACACCTCGTCAAGCCCCCGCTCCCGGACCGTGTAGAAATCCGGGTCAATGCCGCACTGGTCAAAGGCTTTCATCCACAGGCTGTTGTCAAACTCCTCGGACCAGGAGTCAAACAGGGCCCCGTTGCGGTAGGCTGCCTCCACCACGGCAGATATTTTCCGGTCCCCCCGGGCCAAAACCCCTTCCAGAACCGTCACATCCGCCTCATGCCAGTTATATTTCAGGCTCTTAAAGTTCTTCATGGCGCGGAACTTATTTTTTACCAGGTAGGCCCTGTCCAAAAACTCCTCTTTTGTACACATCTTCGCCCACTGGAAGGGGGTAAAGGGCTTTGGCACAAAGAAGGAGGAGCTTGCCACGATCTGGACTTTGCCATGGCGCTGTTCTTTGGGTACGGTGTCATAGTAGACCTCGGCGATCTTTTCCGACAGCAGGGCGATGCCCTCCATATCCTCCTGTTGCTCTGTGGGCAGGCCCAGCATAAAGTACAGCTTTACTCGATTCCAGCCTCCCTGAAAGGCCTCCATGGCCCCCTGGAGGATCACTTCCTCTGTCAATCCTTTGTTGATCACATCCCGGAGCCTCTGGGAGCCGGCTTCCGGCGCAAAGGTCAGGCTGCTCTTTTTTACATCCTGCACCTTGCTCATGACATCCAGGGAGAAGGCGTCAATGCGCAGGGACGGCAGGGAGATATTGACTTTTTTTGCCCTGCACTCCTCAATGAGGAAATCCACCAGCTCCGGAAGATGGGTGTAGTCGCTGGAGCTTAAGGAGCTTAGGGAGATCTCCTCATGGCCGGTGCTTTCCAGAAGCTGTCTGGCATGGCGCTTTAAGTATTCCACGCCGTGTTCTCGCAGGGGCCGGTAGACATTGCCCGCCTGACAGAACCGACACCCCCGGATGCAGCCTCTCTGGATCTCCAGAACCACCCGGTCCTGGGTAACCTTCTGAAATGGGACAAGAGGTTTCTCGATATAGGATACGCTGTCCATATCCACAACAAGCTCTTTTGTAACCTTAGCCGGAGCGTGTGGATTATTAGGTTTAAAACCTTGGATCGTCCCGTCCTCTCTGTAGGTTACGTCGTAGAAAGCCGGGACGTAAATACCCGGAATACGGGCCGCCATCTCCAAAAACTCCCGGCGGCTTTTCTTCTTTTTTTTCGCCTCTTTGTAGGCGTCTAGCAGTTGTCCGTAGACCGTCTCCCCCTCCCCGATGTAGAACAGATCAAAAAACTCTGCCAGAGGCTCCGGGTTGTAGGCGCAGGGCCCTCCGCCTATGACGATGGGGAACTGAAAGGAATCCCTCCGGTCCCTGCTGTGGAGCGGGATCTGGCTTAGATCCAGGATCTGGAGCACGTTGGTGTAGCACATCTCATACTGGAGGGTAATGCCAAGAAAGTCAAAATCTTTCACCGGATCCTGGGATTCCAGTGCAAACAGCGAGATCTTCTCCTCTCTCATCACCTTGTCCAGGTCTGTCCACGGGGAGTAGACCCGCTCGCAGTAAGTGTCCTCCCGGCGGTTGAACATGTGGTAGAGAATCTGGATCCCTAAGTGGGACATGCCGATCTCGTACACGTCCGGGAAACACATGGCGAATCTTATGTCCATCTGGGACGGATCTTTCACCGTCATGTTCACCTCGCCGCCGATGTAGCGGGCGGGCTGCTGGATTGATAACAGTATTTCGTCGCTTAACGCTAATCTTCTCATAACTGCCTCGTTATTCTTGATTGGTTTTCATCCTGTTTCATACAAAATCGTATTCTGGATCATTATAAGGTATTTTTGCGCATGTAGCAAGAGATTTTTCTTTCCTCTTGCACGGTCAGTTTTTGTGGGGTAACAGTTCAGATGACCCTTGAACTGTTACGCATCCGGCCAATTAAAATCGCCTTTGGCGATGGGCCGGATGCCTGCTACCATTACGCTTTCGCACGGTCA
>CAJUFP010000086.1 GCA_910585645.1 uncultured Hungatella sp.
ATAAACTCGGAATATTCTCGGAATTGCTTTAATACGTTAATGCAAAACAAGGGTGTTTAGATTTAGGTTGCAGACAGGAAGATGGTATGATATAGTTGTAAAAGAAGATTATTTCTGATCCATACTGGCATTATCTGATTTATCTGTATTAATAAGGAGTTCAAACCGTGGCGAAACGAAAACCCTGGAGAAAATTTAAACAGAAGAGGCCCAAAAACAAGACCCTGCGGCGGGTATGTCTGGCTGTCCTTGGGGCGGAGGCAGGGGTATTATGGGCACAGGACCGGCTGCCGTTTCCTGTCATTAAGGTAACTGAGAACCAGGAGGTGGTTATTTACCAGATTCCCCTGGGAGATGAGGACATAGAACTTCCATCCAAGGACCGGATTTACGGGATCCGCATCCGATTAAAGGACGGGGTGGTGGATCTTTACCGCAGGGAGGAACTGAGCGGGAAAAACTGACATAACCGAATTTTTGTGAAAGAACATATTGTATTTGCCGCCGCTGTGTATTATACTTTGTAATATGTTTTACCAAAGAACATGAATCTAAGAAAAGGACAGGTGGATACTCATGGAGAAAAAGGAACTGCTGTATGAAGGGAAAGCAAAGAAGGTCTTTACAACAGAGGACCCGGATGCATTGATCGTTTCCTACAAGGACGACGCGACTGCATTTGACGGACAGAAAAAGGGAACCATCGTGGGAAAAGGCGCCATCAACAACCGAATGACCAACCATGTGTTCAAGCTGCTGGAGGCGGAGGGTGTGCCGACCCACCTGATCCAGGAGTTAAATGATAGAGAGACCGCGGTGAAGAAGGTGGAGATCGTGCCGCTGGAGGTGATCATCCGCAATTTCAGCGCGGGCAGCTTTGCCAAGAAGATGGGCATGGAGGAGGGCATCCAGTTAAAGTGTCCGACTCTGGAGTTCAGCTACAAAAATGATGACCTTCACGACCCGTTTATCAACAGCTACTACGCCCTGGCCCTGGATCTGGCGACCCAGGAGGAGATCGACATGATCAGCAAATACGCGTTCAAGGTCAATGAGGTGATGCGGAAATATTTTGCCGGCCTTGGCATTGAGCTGATCGACTTTAAGATCGAGTTCGGGCGTTACCACGGGCAGATCATCCTGGCTGACGAGGTGTCGCCGGATACCTGCAGGCTGTGGGACAAGGAGACCCATGAGAAGCTTGACAAGGACAGATTCCGCAGGGACCTTGGCAATGTGGAGGACGCCTACAATGAGGTGTTTAAGAGGCTGGGGATCCAGTAGGGAAGACAGTAAGAGGAGAATGTTATGAATGACAGATACCAGAGTCCTCTTTCGGAGCGGTACGCCAGCAGGGAGATGCAGTACATCTTTTCACCGGACAAGAAGTTTAAGACCTGGAGAAAGCTGTGGATCGCCCTGGCGGAGACGGAGCGAGAACTGGGACTGAATATTACCAAGGAACAGATCGACGAGCTGAAGGCTTTTGCGGACGATATCAATTACGACGTGGCAAAGGAGCGGGAAAAGCTGGTGCGCCACGACGTTATGTCCCATGTCTTTGCCTACGGCCAGCAGTGTCCGGGGGCCAAGGGCATCATCCATCTGGGCGCTACCTCCTGCTATGTGGGGGATAACACGGATATTATCATTATGACAGAGGCGCTAAAGCTTACGCGGAAGAAGCTGATCAATGTTATGGCGAAGCTGGCTAAGTTCGCGGACACTTACAAGAACCAGCCCACCCTGGCGTTTACTCACTTCCAGCCGGCGCAGCCCACCACAGTGGGAAAGAGGGCTACGCTGTGGCTTCACGACCTTTACCTGGATCTGGAGGATCTGGACTATGTGCTGTCCTCCATGAAGATGTTGGGCTCCAAGGGGACCACAGGCACCCAGGCAAGCTTTCTGGAGCTGTTTGACGGCGATCATGAAAAGTGCCGCAGGGCGGATGAGATGATCGCGGCAAAGATGGGGTTTGACTCCTGTTATCCGGTGTCGGGCCAGACCTATTCCAGGAAGATCGATACTAGGGTGATCAATGTGCTGGCGGGCATTGCCCAGAGCGCCCACAAGTTTTCCAATGACGTGCGGCTTTTGCAGCACTTAAAAGAGGTGGAGGAGCCTTTTGAGAAGAATCAGATCGGGTCTTCTGCCATGGCTTACAAGCGGAACCCTATGAGAAGCGAGCGGATCGCCTCCCTGGCCGACTACGTGATGGCGGATGTGATGAACCCTATGCTGGTGGCCAGTACCCAGTGGTTTGAGAGGACCCTGGATGATTCGGCCAACAAGCGGTTAAGCGTGCCGGAGGGATTTTTGGCCGTGGACGGCATCCTGGATCTGTACCTGAATGTGGTGGACGGGCTGGTGGTGTACCCCAAGGTGATCGAGAAACATTTTATGGCGGAACTGCCGTTTATGGCCACGGAGAACATTATGATGGACGCTGTGAAGGCGGGAGGCGACAGGCAGGAGCTTCACGAGCGGATCCGCGCTCTTTCCATGGAGGCGGGGAAGAATGTGAAGGAAAAGGGCCTTGAAAATAATCTGCTGGAGCTGATCGCCGCGGACCCGGCCTTCGGCCTTTCCATGGAGGAACTTAAAAAGGCCATGAAGCCTGAAAAGTATGTGGGCAGAGCTCCCCGTCAGGTGGAGGAATTTTTGACAGAGATCATAGAGCCTTTGCTAAATAAAAATAGGGAGATCCTGGGCATGACGGCGGAGATCTCGGTGTAGGGCAGGACTGAAAATGGTTTTGTCAGGCCGGCGCGGCGCCGCGCTTTTCGGGCGGTTTGGCTGGTGTCCGGGCGGATGAAGGATGGAAGAGGGACAGGTTTTCCGGGGAGGGGACTGTCCCTCTTTTTGAGGTACAGAGGCCTTAGAGCGGGCAGACCATAAGAGACGGAGGGGAGATTATGGACATCAGTTTGGAGTATTACCGGGTATTTTACCACGTGGCCAGATCCGGCAGCATTACCTTGGCGGCCAGGCAGCTGTGCATCTCCCAGCCTGCTGTGAGCCAGGCCGTAAAACAGCTGGAGGCGGCGTTAAAGTGCCGGCTGTTTACGCGCACGTCCAAGGGCGTGTATCTGACCAGGGAGGGGGAGGTATTATCCGGATATGTGGAGCGGGGATTGGATTCGATCCTGGAGGGGGAGAAGATGTTAAAAAAGATGCAGGATCTGGATGTGGGGGAGATCCACATCGGGGCCAGCGATATGACCCTGCAGTTTTATCTGCTCTCCTACCTGGAAGCGTTCCACGAGCGGTATCCCAATATCAAGGTTATTGTGTCCAATGCCCCCACCCCAAAGACCATGGTTTCCCTGTGCCAGGGAAAGATTGATTTTGGCGTGGTGACTACGCCGGCGGAGGTCTTTGAGGATGTGGACTTAGCGCCGGTCAGAAACATCCGCAATGTGTTTGTGGCAGGGGAGAAGTTTGTCTCTCTCAAGGGAAGGCGGCTTTTGTACCAGGAGCTTGAAAAACTCCCCTGTATCGTTTTGGAGGGCAACACCAGTACCAGGGCTTTTACGGATCTGTTTCTGGAGAAGAGAGGCGTAAAGCTGGCTCCGGAGTTTGAGCTGGCCACCAGTGACATGGTGGTCCAGTTTGCTTCCAGGAATATGGGGGTGGGGTGCGTGGTGGAGGATTTCGCGAAGGAAAAGCTTCGAAGCGGGGAGCTGTTCTGCCTGGAGTTTGAGGAGGAGATGCCCGGGCGGCAGATGTGCGTGGCCACCTGTCAGAGAAATCCCGTGTCCCCGGCAGGGAAGCGGCTTCTGGAGATGCTGGGGGAGGAGCGGGAAATGGACCGGGCTGGGGGACAGGAGAAGATCTCAAAAATTTACTTCAAAAATTTGTAAAAAAGTGTTGCGCAGACGGGAAAAGTGTGGTATATTATTATTCGTTCGCGGGAGTGCTGGAATTGGCAGACAGGCAAGACTAAGGATCTTGTGGGTGTATGCTCGTGTGGGTTCAAGTCCCATCTCCCGCAGATGCAGAAGTGGCGGAATTGGCAGACGCGCACGGTTCAGGTCCGTGTGGTGGAAACACCTTGTGGGTTCGACTCCCATCTTCTGCAGTTTGTGTAAGGGCGGGAAACCTTGATTTTATGAGGTTTCCCGCTTCTGTTTTATCAGATCGGAATTTTGCTTCACTAAACTTGAACGAGGTAATGATTCGCTCAATCGTGCCATCCTTATCGTAGGCAATATCGACATAGTAAAATCCATACCCCCAATAAAGACCGTCTACCATAGCTTTCATATGCCTATCTTCGGCAGGCAAAGTTGGGGAATTGGTGATCTTCTTAGTCTTTTGGTCTTTCTTGCGGGTAGCAGTGATACGGCAGAAATAAATAAAGTCATTGTTTTTGCCTTTTTTGTGATTTGCCATTTGTGGAGTTATGGGGGATTATGGCTGGAAATATAGTGATCGGGTGATTTTTGCTACTTGTAAAGATGTGCCATATATGCTAAAATAGACTTTGAGAATTCAAGGACATAGCGGTGTACCACCGCAGAAAGCGGCCACTTTCTGCGGCACGGAAAGGTAAAGCAGGTACCAAACCATACAGACTTGTCTGCGATACACACAAGAGTAATTATAAAGCACTTGGGATAAAAGTGCAAATGTTTTTGTGTCGTTTGAGTGGATAGTCAGCCTTAAATATATTTACGAGGTGTTTGGGATGGACGCATACCAGGCACCTCGTTCTTGATTTCTCGCCTGGGGTACTTAGGTGGCGGAGCAATCTGCCACTGGAGTATCCTGAGTGAGAAGTCGGAGTTTGAAAAGACTACGATTTGTTTGCCGTGCTCGTAGTCTTTTTTATTTCTTCGATTTTGGCGTTTGCAACAATGTAGATCCAAAACGGCAAAATTACAAGAAAGCAGGAGTTGCCTGCGGAAAGAGGGAAAGATGAAGAGACAGTTAAAAACAGTTGTCGCTTTTGCGGCGGCAGCAGCCATGACGATGGCTTCAGTGGTAACGGCGAGTGCAGGGGTTGCAGCAGAGGGGCAGAATTATAATTTGAGTACAGAAAGCGGGAATGCCCCGTTGATTTTTTCAAAATCTCCTTTGATTCCTATAAATGAGTATGATAAACAACTCATATCTTCTCTAAGTGTTGAGGGGTATGAGTGGAAAAGTGCTTATGTGTATTATAATGGTTTTGCTGTATACGATTGTGGTTGGGAGTTTGATGTGGAGCATGCAAAAGATGATTCGTGGGCAGGTACAGGGGTGTATGTGGAGGCAGATGGACTTTATCACACTCATAATTTTACCATTTCATATAATGGTACAGATTATACGCAATGTAAATTTCTTCGCGGTTATCTGTTGTCGGGAAATAATACATATGAATATTATGACAGTGTTTACGTCCTTGTTCCAAAGGGATATGATGGAAAGATATGGTACAGTATTGGTGATGAAGGAGCAGATCAGGCCATATTTTACTTAAATGGTGATACTTCTGCATCTAGTCAAGAGACATCTGCCTGGAAACAAGACGGCAAAGGCTGGTGGGTCGAGCGTCCAGACGGCTCCTATCTGGTAAACGAGTGGTATCAGTCACCGGCCAGCGGGTTATGGTATTATATGGGCGCAGACGGCTACATGCTCACCAACACTACCACACCAGACGGGTATCAGGTCAATGCTGACGGAGTGTGGGTTCAGTAACACAGTTTAACTTTATAATCAGGATTTCTCTTAGAGCCGCTGGCAACAAACCGCCAGCGGCTTTTTCCATACCCTATCAGGCAGCAAACTACCAAATTTCTCCCCCGCATTTTGTGCATACCTAACCATCTTTCTTTTCTCCCCCATTTTTGACTTGCGTTAGTTCCCATTCAGAGTTATAACACGACACAACAAAAAACGCAGTTCCCCAGGTTCCTTTTATCAGAGGTAGCGAAAATTGGAGAGGCCGGGACATGAAAAACGGCATGGAGAAAAAGAAAGAGCACAAAAGAGGAAAGTCCGGGAGAAGCAGCTCTATGAGAAGGAAGAGAATATCATAGGAGAGCTGGACGAAGAAAAGGGGGCGAAACTGGAGGAGTATATGAATGAGATAGCGGATTTGGATGCGGAAGCGAAGGAGGAAGCCTACCTGGGAGGAGGAAAGACGGAGTCCGCCTGATGCTGCAGGTATGGGTATGGGAAACGGCACGGAAAGAGAGGTGAAACGGTGAGAGATATACCAGGAGATGCAGGAAAAGCCTGAAAGGGACACAGCCCCCTTGTAATCGCCATACCGAAATGATATAATTATGACAGAGGAATTATGGAAAAGGATATGGCTTAGAGACATATGTAAGGCTGGGTTATGCTATGACACAGAAGCAAAAGGATGGAGGAAAGAAAGACTATGCCGATGATAAACAGGGAACATAAAGACCGTCTGTTCAGCTTCTTATTTGGGAGCAGATCCAACAAAGAATGGACGCTGAGTTTATACAACGCGGTAAACGGCACCAGCTATACGAAAGCGGAAGATATTCAGTTTACAACCATTGAGAACGCGGTGTATATGGGAATGAAAAATGATGTGTCCTTTATCCTGTTCTATGTGATGAACATTTACGAACAGCAGAGCAGTTACAATCCCAACATGCCGGTGCGCCAGCTAATGTACGCGGCGAAGCTGTATGATAAATATATTCAGGTCAATAACCTGAATATTTATGGGACGAGAGTGATGCAGCTTCCGATTCCCAAATTAGTGACGTTCTATAATGGGGCGGAAGGGGAGGAAGACAGGATTTTAAGACTGAGCGACGCTTTTCGTCCTGATGAGGAAGGGACAGAACCAGATATTGAGGTGAAGGTCAGGATGCTGAACATCAACTACGGGAAGAATCAGGAGCTGATGGAGGCCTGCAGGCCGTTGGCGGAATACGCATGGCTGGTGGAACAGATCCGTAAGAACCGGGAGGCTGGAATGGAGATCGGCGAAGCAGTGGATAAGGCGATCGATGATATGCCGTCAGACTACGCGATCAGGATATTTTTAATAGGAAACAGAGCGGAGGTGAAGGATATGTGCATCACGGAATATAATGAGGCCGAGACGATGAAGCTGTTTCGGGAGGAAGGCCGGAAAGAGGGCGAAGAGCAAGGAGAGGACAGGTTAGGGAAACTTGTATCTGTGCTGATATCAAAAGGAAGATCGGAAGATGTTCAAAGAGCAGCCACGAATAAAGAAGCAAGAAAAAGACTGTATGAGGAATTTAATATGAATTGATCCATGCGTAAGAAGCCTGTGTAATATGGAGTAATGCAATTAGAAAAATAATGTATGAAGTGACCGATACTATTTGGACAGATGGTGGGTAAAAAGCAAGGGAAAAGCACTTATAAGGCAGGAAAAAAACATTTCCAAAACCGAAGGATCTTGCGGGTTCGACTACCATCTTCTGCACAAGAGGCCTAAATCCTTGAAAGATCAGGGGTTTAGGCCTTTTTTTGCGTGGGATGGGATGGTGGGCAGGGAAGAGATTTGTCCGTCAATTGTCAAAAAATTTTTCAATAGGGACTTGGAGAATCTGGGACAGCCCATACAATTCAATATCTGTAATAGTCCGGGAGCCATCCTCAATCCGCGAAATAGACCCACGGCAGATATACACTGCTAATGTCTCCAGCTTATCCGACAACTGCTGTTGGCTCATTTTCCGCTCCTTGCGGTATTTTTTTACCTTAGCTCCTGTAAGGTTCATGGATGTACCGTCAATAATCCGTGGCATAAACGCCTCCACCTCCTTTGAATTCATATGAAAATGTCTTGTAATAAGACAAAAATTATGGTATAGTAATTTTTGCCAATCAATGTCCTGTTACAGGACAACAAGCAAAATTTTTTCAGGAGGATAAAAATGAGAAAACACGTAAAGACAGTATTGGTGGTGGGAGGCGCGGTCTGCATGACCTTTGGCAGCGGGATGAGTTCCATGGCCGGGACGTGGAGAACAGGCGCTAAGCCGAACCAGGATAAATGGTGGTATGATTATGACAACGGCGCTTACGCAGCGGACGGCTGGCAGTGGATAGACGGCAATAACGACGGGACAGCGGAGTGCTATTATTTTGACCAGGCCGGGTGGATGTTAGCCAATACCAAGACGCCTGACGGATATTCCGTCAATGGGGACGGAGCGTGGCTGGAGAACGGAGTCGTGCAGACCCGCGGGGAGCAGAAACAGCCGGAAGAAAACAAAACCCCTGAAAACCAGGCCCCGGCAGAGCAAGGCGCGCAGAGCCAGGCTGCTCACGGGTCTTATTTTGCCGGGACATTTGACGCGGCCGGAAACTGGGCCGAGGACCGGGACATGATGTCAGCCGATTTTTGGCAGGATTATTTCACCATGCTGATTAGTCAGGATGCCGATAGCATAAGCGCGCTTTCCACTGCGCAAAGGTTTGATTTGTGGGCACAGAAATCTGCCCGCGGGGCATATTGGAAGTCGGCCATGAACACCTATGGCATTCCCTATGAAAGCATTTTCAGTCAGATTGAAAATCAGGCGGGCTCAGGCGGATCCATCTCCTTTACCACCACGGCTGATATTTCTCAAGACGCGCTTAGGGATGTGGAGACGGTTACCAAGATGCTGATTGATATAAAGACCGACGGAATGGGACAGGCTACATTTACCACCTCCCAGGCATCAGACGGAGGCAAGGCAACCGTGACCTTCACCTATAAGATGATGGGCTGACGCTATGATCCCGCATAAAATGGATGGGGCTCGTTTTAAAATCATCGGCCTCTTTGCCTCTGTTTTTCTTATGGGGATCCTGCTTCCGGCTAAAGGTTATGGGGCGGGTGAAGAAGATTTTAGGGCGGTATTTAACGCCGACTATTATTACGACCAGAATCCTGATCTACAGGCAGTTATAGGAAAGGACAGCGAAAGTCTGTTCCGCCATTTTATCCATACAGGCATCCGGGAAGGGCGCTCGGGAAATGAACAATTTAATCTAAAAGCGTATGTGTATTACAATCCGGACTTGTTAGACGCTTACAAGACGGACCTGGCCGCTTACTGCAGGCATTACGAAACAC
Source organism: uncultured Hungatella sp. (assembly GCA_910585645.1). Classification (GTDB taxonomy): domain Bacteria; phylum Bacillota; class Clostridia; order Lachnospirales; family Lachnospiraceae; genus UBA3402. The sequence continues at coordinate 9,077 of CAJUFP010000086.1, forward strand.
TGGGAAAGGCGGAAGGACGCCTCAGCCTCTTTTCGTCCCAGGAGCGTTCTGTCATCGGCTTTTACCACACAGACTATGACAAAACCCTTCCCAGGGCATCCAACATCCATCTGGCGGCATCGAGGATCAACGGGCTGGTTCTCCAGCCGGGAGAACGCTTTTCATTCAGCCAGGCGGTTCTGTCCAGAACCCCGGAAAACGGCTATGTGATGGCCCCCGCCATCGGAGGCATGGAATACGGCGGAGGCATATGCCAGGTGTCTTCTACGTTGTACGCGGCCATGTGCCACGCCCTGCTTCCGGCCACGGAGCGCTACCCTCACTCTTCCAGAATCTCCTATATGCCGGAGGGCCTGGACGCCACCATATCCGAGGGACATAAAGACTTAACATTCATAAATCCCTACGACAAGCCGCTGACCATTGTGGCGGCGCCGGATGAAACCGGGCTGACGGTTTCCCTTTTGCTGGGCGCTTCGGACAGTCCTTCTGCCCCTTTGCCAGAAGAAAACGGCGACCCGGAAGACTTCCGGCCGGCTCATACCTCCGACTGGGCGGAGCCGGGAACAGAAAGCCAGGACATTTCCTCCCGGCAGGAACCGGACCCGGCCCATGTTTCCGATCAGGCCGGGCCAGGCACTGCCCATGTTTCCGATCAGGCCGGGCCAGGCACTGCCAATGCCTCCATGCAGGCCGGGCCAGGCACTGCCAATGTCTCCATACAGGCCGGACCTGACACGGCGGATCCGACAAATCAGGCGGAATCTTAAACTAAAAAACTGCCGCGCGAATGTTTTAACTGTTCGCGCGGCAGTTTTTCTTTTATAAGACAAGTGTTCGGAGAAAATTTTTTAGAATTTATGCATATTGAACAAAACTTTTACAATTAAATTATTCAGATAGCTGAATTTAGCAAGATATATCAAAAAACATTGACATAAAACTGTTTACATTATATAATCAATATATCTTAAGGTTTAGGGCTTAAACAATTTAAGGACTATATACAAAAGAAAAGAAAAACGGGGAATCATAGGTATAACGATCATTAGGAAAGGAAGAGGGAAACAGTATGACGAACGAAGAGATCAAACAGCAGGCGGACATGCTGAAAGAGTATGTGATCCGGTGCCGGCGCAAAGTCCATGAGTTTGCGGAGACCAGCGGCAAGGAGGAACAGACCAGCGCGTTTGTGCGAAAGGAGATGGAGGACCTTGGGCTTCCTTATGAAAGGGTCAGCGCCACAGGGCTGATAGCTGTGCTGGATACAGGCCGTCCGGGCCCCCATATGGCGCTGAGGGCGGATTTGGATGCCCTGCCGGTTCCGGAGAGCCGGGAGAATCTGGCGGGCCCCAGGACTTGTATGTCGAAAAATCCGGCTACTTCTCACGCCTGCGGCCATGACGCCCACACGGCGATGCTCCTTGGGGCGATGAGAGCGCTGAAGGCCAGAGAAGACCAGCTGCGAGGTGTGTTTTACTTCTGCTTTGAAGAGGGCGAAGAGGACGGACGGGGAGTAGGCAGTATGCTGCAGGCTTTAGGCAGGAGAAAGGTGGATACGGTCTGGGGCATCCATGTCTACGCAGGGCTGCCGTCCGGGACGATCTGCGTGGATCCGGGGCCGCGGATGGCCGGGGCGGCAGGAGTGGATCTTACGGTCATTGGAAAAGGCGGCCACGGGTCCAGGCCTGACATGGCGGTGAATCCGGTTATGTGCGCGGCTGCCATTGTGACCAACGCGGCCACGGCCTGGGTGAATCAGATCACCGCGGGAGAGACGGTAACTCTGGGGATCGCCAGTATCCAGGGCGGGGAAGGAGGAAACGTGATCCCGGACACGGCCAGGATAAAGGGATCTCTCCGGTTCTTTAACATGGAAGAGGGCCAAAAGGCTGTGGAGGTGTTTAAACGGGTGGCAGAGCATACGGCGGCCATGAATCGATGTACGGTTGAATTTGGACCGCGGTTTAAGGTTTTGTGCAGCCCGGTGATCAATGACAAAAAGTATGCCGCCGTAGCCCGGGAGGCTCTTTTGGAGGCGTTTGGGGAGGAATGTGTAGTTTCTGCCGAGCCCTGGTATGCTTCCGAGTCCTTTTCCAGATGGCTGCAAACCTATCCGGGGGTATTTGCCCACCTGGGAACAAAAAATCTGGAGAAAGGCTTTGGAGCGGCTCACCACAACAGTCAGTTTGATGTGGACGAGGAGGTGTTGTCCCTGGGGCTGAGGGCTACGCTTAAGTATGTGGACGCCGTGCAGGAGAACTACAGATAAGGAGGAGAATATGATGGAAAAAGCGAAGAAGAAAGGCTTTAAGATGCCCCATCTGCTGTGGATTATGGTTGGCTTGATTCTGCTGTGCAGTCTGCTGACGTATATCATCCCGGCGGGGCAGTACGGTGTGGATGAAAACGGGGCTATTTTAAGCGATCAGTTCCAGTACCTGGGCTACCAGACGCCGGTGAATCCGGTAGCCGCGTTTTTAAATATCTATCAGGGGATGGTGGAATCAGCGAATATCATTTTTATCGTGATGATCTGCGGCGCCTGCATCGAGGTGTCCATGGCGACCAAGTGCTTTGACAAACTGATGGACTGGGCTCTCTACAAATTCAGGGACAGCGGCCAGACCATACTGATTACGGTTATGTTCTGCCTTATGGTTTATCTGGGGGGATTTGGCGGGTCTGACGCTCTCATAGCCATTGTTCCCATTGGCATTCTGTTTGCGAAGAAGATGAGGCTGGATCCCATATGCGCCATGGGGATGTCAACGTTTGCGACTCTGATCGGTTTCGGCACCGGCCCTACGAAAACCATGGTGGTCCAGGGGTTGATGGGGACCAGGCTGTACGGGGCCTTTGTCAGCCGGTTTATCTTTATGAACTGTTTTATGGCAGCCGGGCTGGTGATGGTAATGTCCTACGTGAAAAAGATCCAGGCTGACCCGACAAAATCTTTGATGTACCAGGACGGGTGGCGTCCGGGCGGGGAGATAAGCGGGGAAGCGTTAAAGGAAGGGAACATGAACTGGAGGGTGGCGGCCAACCTGTTTTTGTTTATCGGGCAGTTTGTCTTTGTGGTTGTGTACGGAATGGTGGGAGGGCCTTACAGCACTTACGCGGTTATGGCCGCGGTCATGATGGGGGTGGCTGTGGTTCAGGGGATCCTTGCCGGCATGTCCGCAGATGAGATCGGAAATACGTTTGTAAAGGGTCTTGCGGGTATGGCGTTTGTGGGGTTTGTCATCGGTATGGCCCGGACCGTGTCCATTGTGCTGGCGGGAGGAGGCGTGCTGCACACCATTGTTCACGCCCTGACTGTGCCTCTTGCGGGGCTGCCGTCCTGGGTGTCCACCATAGGCATGATGCTGGTGATCACTGTGATCAATCCCATCATCCCATCAGCCACGTCAAAAGCCGCCATTCTCGTGCCCATTGTAAAGCCGATCGGGGAGGTGCTGGGGCTGACGCCGGAGATCATGGTGCAGGCGTTCCAGTTCGGCGACGGATTTACCAATATCGTGTCCCCTCTTCTGGGGTGGACCGTAGGTTCCCTGGCTATGGCGGGGGTTCCCATCCAGACATGGATGAAATGGGCTCTGCCAAAAGTGCTGTGTCTGATCGGTCTGGCCTGCATTATCATGTTCGGCCTGACGATCACCGGATGGACAGGAGCTTTCTGACAGGTTAGGGGACGGCGTCTGTGGAGTTAGCGCATCGCTGCGTGAATGCGCCAGGGGTCTTAAGTTTTGCAAGGGCCTGAAAACTATAAGAAAGAGAGGTTTGACAGTTATGAAATATGATTTTACTTCCATTATGGACCGCCATGGCAGGGATGCGGTGGCAGTGGACGGGCTGGGGACTATGCCGGGGTTTACGCCAAGCAGGCCGAAGGAGGGCTTTGACGTTATCCCCATGTGGGTGGCGGACATGAATTTTCCCACGGTACCCACCATTCCGGAGGCCATCATAGAGCGGGCACAGCACCCGGCATACGGGTATTTCCGGCCTACAAAGGAATACTATGACGCCATCATAAGCTGGCATGAGCAGCGCAACGGGGTCACAGGGCTGACCGAGGAGTGTATCGGATATGAGAACGGGGTGTTGGGGGGCGTGCTCTCCGCGCTGGCCGCCTTTGCCGCCCCCGGAGACGGGGTGCTGCTCCACAGCCCCGCGTACATCGGCTTTACCAAGAGCATCGGGAATTATGGGTACAAGATGGTCCACAGTCCTCTGGTGAAGGATGAGAACGGTGTGTGGAGAATGGACTATGAGGACATGGACATGAAGCTGAAGATGGAGAATATCCATGTGGCTGTTTTCTGCAGTCCCCACAATCCCTGCGGACGGGTCTGGGAGCGGTGGGAGATCGAGAAGGCTATGGAAGTGTATAAGGCCAATGACTGCGTGGTGATCTCGGATGAGATCTGGTCCGATATCCTTGTTAACGGCAGCAGGCATATTCCCACCCAGATGGTCAGCGAGGACGCCAGGAAGCGGACTGTGGCTGTGTACGCGCCCAGCAAGACGTTTAACCTGGCAGGGCTGGTAGGAAGCTACCACATCATCTATGACCCGTATCTTCGGGACAGGGTCAAGGCCTATGGGAGCAAATCCCATTACAATAGCATGAACGTGCTGTCCATGCACGCCCTTATAGGGGCCTACAAGCCCGAGGGGCATCAGTGGGTGGACGAGTTGTGCCAGGTCATAACCGGCAACGTGAATTACGCCTGTGACTATATCAGCAGTCATTTTCAGGGGGTAAAGGTGTGTAAGCCGGAAGGGACTTATATGGTGTTTCTGGATTGCAGGGAATGGTGTGAGGCCCATGATAAGACGATGAGCGAACTTGTGCAGGCGGGATGGGACGTGGGCGTGGCCTGGCAGGACGGCAGGATGTTTCTGGATCCCTATTCCATCCGCATGAACCTGGCGCTGCCTTTTGCCAGGGTAAAGGAGGCCTTTGAGCGTCTGGACAACCATGTGTTTAACGGGGGCCTTGCCAGAGTGGAGAGATATGGAAGGCAGCTGACAGTGGGGGATGTTTTGCCGGACTTTGTTTTTGATACGCCTTTTGAGAAGGGACGGACTCTGCTTGAGACAACAGGCCGGGCGTCTAAGACGGCGATCCTTTTTCTGCGCTATTATGGCTGTACGCTGTGTCAGATGGATATCCATCAGCTGGCCGAAAATTACCGCAGGCTGACTGCCGCGGGAGGACAGATCCTGGTGGCGCTCCAGTCAGACCGGGAGACCATATCCGCGCAGCTTAAGAAGGACTCTCTGCCCTTTGATATCATCTGCGACCCGGATCAGTCCCTTTACAGACGGTTTGGGATCCGGGGAGCTGACGGTATGATGGATATGATCGACGGGAAAGCGTACACAAAGATGGCGAAGGCCGCCGCTTTGGGGATGAAACATGGAAAATACGAGGGCAATGAGCTGCAGCTTCCGGCTCTGGTGGTGCTGGATTCCAGGGGCAGCGTGCAGTATGTCCACTATGGAAAGACGGTATCCGATATCCCGGATATGGAAAAGCTGGAGAAGCTGCTGGCAGACTGAGACGGGAAGCTTGTGTCGTCGGTTCTTTTCAGGGGATTTCCCGCAGCAGCTCTCCATAGCAGTCCAGCGCTTTGAACATGATCTCGATCTCCTCAAAGTCCAGCTTTTTCATCAGCCGTTTGACGGTCTTGATGGTGTCTTCCGTGTCGTAGCGCTTGTGTTCGTCGGAGACTCTAAGCCCTTTTGGCGTAGGGTGCAGGTAGAAGACTTTTCCGTTTTCCGGAGCGTTCTCCCGGGTCACCAGGTCTTTTGCCATGAGACGGCGCACAGTCTGGCTGGTGGCGCTGACGGACCGCCCCCAGGCGGCGGCTAAGCTGGACACGGTGGAATTCTCGAAATCACAGATATCGGTGAGGAGATGGGCCTCCAGCATGGTCAGGGACGCCTCGCAGGTGTAGTCGTGGCGGGTGTTGATGTAGTCGTTGTATCCCAGCACAAACTTGTAGACCAAGTTCATTTTCTGGTTCAGCGTGTGAAAGGAGCGGTACAGTTCTTCCTGAGACATTTCTCTGACATCCCAGTATTTGGCCTGTTTCAGGTCAGAAAAATGTTCTAACGTGGTTGTCATTGGATTTCCTCCGTTGTCATTGTAATGTGTTAAGTATATCAGTTAAACATAAAAAAAGCAATTGATAAAAAGCATACATTCCCCTGATCTTTGGGGAGGATGTATGCTTTTTATCGCGGCTGACAGAGTTAAACGGTAACGCTGTACTAGATGTCGAGAGGCGTCAAGGGCTGAGGGTTGTCGCTGACATGGTTCTCGTACATCTCCGGCAACGGAAAGGCGTACTCGCTGTTGTCCATTTTGAATTCCATAACTTCTTCCACGGAACACTTGAGGATGGTACACAATACGCCAATGGTGTGAGTGGACACGTACTGGTTATTTTTCAGCCGGTTGATCTGGCCGGAGCTGAAGCCATAATACTTGATCAGCCGGTATTGACTGATGTTTTTTTCCTTCATGGTTTTCCACAATGGATCATAGATAATCATTTGTAATCCCCCTTCTTTCAATCTATTTAAACCCTGTCCAATGCCATTAGTATATTGTCCATAACTGGAATATAATGGAAGAAATGGTAATATAAGGCGATATGAAGGGAAATTCGGGAATCTCCACTTGACGGGGCAAGGAGGGAGCGTGTATGATGAAAGACAGGAGATGAGAGAATGAAGGAAAAATTGTATACAATCGAGCTTCACGACGCCCTGACGTCTGGGGATGAGTGTCCGTTTTGCTGGCTTGAGAGGAAGCTGGAACAGGAAGCTTTGGAGTTTGTGCTGGGTTCCTCCTACATGGAGAGCGATACCAGGGATCAGACGGACCGGGCCGGGTTCTGCCGCCGCCACACCAAGGCCATGTTTGATTACGGCAATAACCTGGGCAATGCCTGGATCTTTAAGACCAGGCTTACGTGGCTGCGCCAGGGGCTTAAAAAGGAGATGGACGGTTTTACCCCAGGGCAGAAGGGGATGTTTGGAGGCCTAAAGAAGAAGGACGGACAGGAGTGTTCTCTAAGTGGCTGGATACGCCGGGAGGAGAGCCACTGCTATGTGTGCGGGCGGGTGGATGAGACGTACCAGAGAGTGCTGGATACGTTTGTCCATCAGGTGAAGCGGGAGAAGGAGTTTCTAGACCTGGTGAGGGATTCGAAAGGGTTCTGCGTCCACCACTTTGGAGACCTGGTGGAGGTGTGCGACCGAAAGCTGGGACAAAAGGAGAAGGACCAGGTGTTTCCCCTGCTGTTTGACCAGATGGAGCGGGAGCTTTCGCGGGTGCAGGAGGATATTGACTGGCTGATCGAGAAGTATGATTACCGGAACCGGGACAAGGACTGGAAGAATTCCCGGGACGCGGTGCAGAGGGTTATGCAGAAGATCACAGGAGGCCACCCGGCGGACCCGGTGTTTCAGAATCAGAAGTGAGGGCGTGCAGTCATACGGGTATAAATTCCCGTTTGCGGAACATACTACCTGTTATAAAGTGAAAACAGGAGGTTATTTGCAATGCGGGATCTTAAGAACAGCGAGACAGTGAAAAACCTGATGAGGGCTTTTGCCGGGGAGAGCCAGGCCAGGAACCGCTACACCTTTGCGGCAGGGATTGCCAGGCAGGAGAAACTGCCGGTTATTGAGGCGGTGTTTCAGTTTACGGCCGGGCAGGAGAAGGAGCACGCGGAGATCTTCTATAATTATATGAAAGAACTGTCCGGGGACGTTATCCACATTGACGGCGGTTACCCGGTGAATATTTCCCAGAAGACCGTGGACCTTTTAAAGGCTGCCAGGCACAATGAGTATGAGGAGCATGACACGGTGTATAAGGCTTTCGGAGACAAGGCCAAGGAGGAAGGCTTTGAGGAGATCGGCAGGGTGTTCCACCAGATCGGGGCCATTGAGAAGATACACGGCGACCGGTTTGAGCTGTTTGCGGGTCTGTTGGAGCAGAATAAGCTGTTTGTGTCGGAGATGGCCACAGGCTGGATGTGCTTAAACTGCGGCCATGTGCTGACAGCCACCCAGGCCCCGGCCATGTGTCCGGTGTGCAGACATGAGCAGGGGTATTTTATCCGGCTGGAGCTGGCGCCTTACACTCAGATGTAGGGGGATTTGCAGAACAAAAGCGGCTGTTTGGAAGGTTTGACAGGCCGCGGCCGGTCCGGGGCATGAATGGAGCGCGTATGTGGAAAATGGTGACGGCGGCGGGGGCGGCAGTGACAGGGTGCTGTCTCCGCTCCGCGTATGAGAGAAAGAATTTTGTTACGGATGTGTATGAGCTTACGTCCAGGAAGGTGACCAGGGAGAGGACCTTTGTGTTTTTGTCGGACCTTCACGACAACTGCTTTGGCAGAGGACAGGAAAGGCTTTTGGAGGCTATCCGCCAGGTGGACCCCTGCGGAGTTCTGGTGGGCGGGGATATGATGGTGGTAAAGAAGAGGGCAGACTTGGAACCTGCCCTGTTTTTGGTGGGAAAACTGGCCGGGCGGTATCCGGTGTTCTATGGAAACGGGAATCACGAGAGCCGCATGGACCGGAAGCGGGATCTCTACGGGGACGCCTACGATGTTTTTGTCAGGGAGCTGGGAAGGCGGGGAGTCTGCCATCTGTCGGATGGGAGCGTGGATTTTGACGATGAGGTGAGGATTGGCGGGCTGGAGCTGGAGAGAAAATACTATGACAAGCGGGTTTCCCGCCATATGCTAAAGCCCTCCTACATAGAAGAACGGCTGGGCAGGGCCTCCCGGGATAAATATCAGATCCTTTTGGCCCATTCGCCTCTTTTTTACGACGCCTACAGGAGCTGGGGGGCGGATCTGACTCTGTGCGGTCATTTTCACGGGGGCACGGTGCGGATCCCGGGCCTTGGAGGGCTTATGACGCCTCAGTTCCATTTTTTTGAGAGGAGCTGCGGAGGGCGTCTTACGGCGGAGGGAAGGGATGTGATCGTCAGCAGAGGGCTGGGGACCCATTCTATCAATGTGAGGATCAATAATCGGGCGCAGCTGGTGGTGGTGCGGATCAAGGGGGAACAGGGGCCAAAGAACAGCAGCTAATCGGTAACAGATCAGATAGGTCTGCGCGTTTACCGCGCTGACCGTGCGAAAGCGTAATGGTAGCAGGCATCCGGCCCATCGCCAAAGGCGATTCTAATCGTTATAGGAATTGGAGAAAAATGGGTTGGTGGAATTTACAGAAGCGGATATGTCTGGTATACTTTGTTGGAGACGGGGATGGAGGTGGATGGTATGGCGGGGATTTCTTATAAATTGGATAATTTTGAGGGGCCTTTGGACCTTTTGCTCCATCTGATCGAGAAGAACAAGGTGAGTATCTACGATATCCCGATTGTGCTTATTACGGAGCAGTATCTGGACTATGTGAGCCGCATGGAGACGGAGGATCTGAATTTGGTCAGCGAGTTTTTGGTGATGGCAGCCACACTGATCGACATTAAGTCCAGGATGCTCCTTCCGGCCCAGGTCAATGAGGACGGGGAGGAGGAGGACCCCAGGGCAGAGCTGGTGGCCCGGCTTTTGGAGTATAAGATGTACAAGTGTATGGCCCAGGAGCTTTTAGAGCTGGAGGCCGGGGCGGGAAAGCATCTGTACAAGGCTGCCACCGTGCCGGGGGAAGTGGCAAAGTATGAGCCGCCGGTGGATCTGGACGAGCTTTTGGGGGATCTGAACCTGGCAAAGCTTCAGGCGGTTTTTGAGTCGGTCATGAAGCGGAGAGCTGACAAGATCGACCCGATTAGGAGCCGGTTCGGCACCATCCGCAGGGAGCCCATCAGTCTGGAGACCAGGATCGGGAGCGTGATGGATTACGCCAGGAGCCACAGGCGCTTTCGTTTTTGCCAGCTTCTGGAGAGGCAGGGGGACAAGCTGGAGGTGGTGGTCACGTTTCTGGCCGTCCTGGAGCTGATGAAGATGGGGAAGATCCATCTGACTCAGGAGGTGTTATTTGACGATATGGATATAGAGACTCTGGAGCCGGAGGGGGAGAGCGGGGAGCTTGACCTTGAAGGGCTTGAGGATTTTGAAGGGTAGAGAGATAAATGAGCGAGAAAGATCAGGAGACCAGGGAAAAGCAGAAGCGTTCTTCAAAGAAGGCGGAGTCAGCCGGGGGCAGGCAGGATAAGAAGCGGGAGGCATGGGCGCAGGCCGTGGTGGAGGCGGTTTTGTTTACCATGGGGGAGTCGGTGGAGCTGCGGCAGCTGGCCGCGGCCATCCAGGGGGACGAGAAGGAGGCCCGGATGGCTGTGGAGGGGCTTAGGCAGCGGTATGAAAGGGGAAAGCGGGGGATTCAGATCATTGAGCTGGACGGGTGCTACCAGATGTGTACCCGGGTGGAATACTATGACAATCTTATCCGGGTGGCCGCCGCGCCGAAAAAGCATATGCTCACGGACGTGGCCCTGGAGACTCTTTCCATCATTGCCTACAAGCAGCCGGTGACCAAGCTGGAGATCGAGAAGATCCGGGGGGTGAAGTCAGACCATGCGGTGAACCGTCTGGTGGAGTACAATCTGGTCCAGGAGGTGGGCCGGCTGGACGCGCCGGGCCGGCCGGCGCTGTTTGCCACCACGGAGGAGTTTTTGCGGCGGTTTGGCATCGGTTCCAGGGAGGAGCTGCCGGATATGGATCCGGTGCGGGCGGAGGAGATCCGCAGCGAGGTGGAGGAGGAGTTAAACCTTCGCCTGGAGGAGGATGGGGAGCAGCCTGGCCAGGATATGTGATCATTAGGACCTTGAGAACGATTTCCTGCGCAAGATAACGAACTTAGAGTTCCGGTTTATCCGGGTTAGGGGTTAAGATAAGCGAGGAGGATGATGATGAACAAGTCAGTGGGTATCATTACGGACAGCCACAGCGGTATCTCTCAGGAGGAGGCGAAAAGCCTGGGGATCTTGGTGCTGCCTATGCCGTTTTACATAGATGGCCAGTGTTTTTATGAGGATGTGACCCTGTCAAGGGAGGAATTTTTTGAGAAGCTGGATTCAGGGGCGGACATCACCACTTCCCAGCCGTCCCCGGCGGAGGTGATGAAGCTGTGGGATCAGGGCCTTGAACAGTTTGAGGAGATCGTGTATATGCCTATCAGCAGCGGGCTTAGCGGTTCCTGTGCCACAGCCATGGCCATGGCCCAGGAGGAGCCTTATGAGGGGCGGGTGTTTGTGGCGGACCACGGGCGGGTGTCCACGCCGCTGCACCGGCTGGTGCTTGACACCCTGGAACTTATCCGGGAAGGATGTTCGGGCGGAGAGATCAAGGACATTCTGGAGGCGTCCAGGGAGGATGTGGAGATCTACATAGGGGTGGATACCCTGGAACATTTAAAGCGCGGGGGGAGGATTACGCCTGCCGCCGCCCTGCTTGGGACAGTGCTGAACATTAAGCCGGTTTTGAAGCTGGACGTGGGGGTTTTGGATTCCTACAAGAAGTGCCGGGGCTCCCTGAAGGCGAAAAAGGTTATGCTGGAAGCCATGGAGCATGATATGAATACCAGGTTTTCTAAGGCCAGGGAGCAGGGGGAGCTGTATCTTCTGGCTGCCTCCAGCGCGTCCAAAGAGGAGACAGAGCAGTGGGTGAAGGAGATTGAGCAGGCGTTTCCCGGGATGGAGGTTATGTGCGATCATCTGTCTCTGGGCGTGTCCTGCCACACAGGCGCCGGGGCTCTCGGCATCGGGTGCTCCTGCAGGCCAAGGAGGGGAAGATGAGGTTATTTCTGACCAGCAGCCCCTGCAGCCCTTATCCCCAGGAGGACGGGCGGGTCCTGTACGGATACAGTAAGGAGAACGGATTTCTTGATCGGCTTCGCCAGGAATGGGAGCCGGGAGGCCGGTGTGTGATGATCAGCTCCGACCCTGTGGATTTTGGCCATAACGACAAAATGCGGGAAGAGTTTGAGGGATTTTTTCAGATCAGCGGGATTCCTGTTTCCCGCCTGGTGATGGTGGACGAGAGAAATGAGAAGGAGCTTTCCCGGCTTCTTTCGGAGAGTTCTATGGTGATCCTGGCGGGAGGCCATGTGCCTACCCAGAACAGGTTTTTCAGGAGGATCGAGCTTAGGGAGCAGATACGGGGGTATGAGGGATGCGTCATGGGGATCAGCGCCGGGACCATGAACTGCGCCGGGACGGTGTACGCCCAGCCGGAGCTTGCGGGGGAGTCCCTGGACCCTGAGTATAAACGGTTTCTTCCCGGGCTGGGGCTGACAGGGCGGATGATCCTCCCCCACTATCAGGAGACCAGGGACCGGATGCTGGACGGCAGACGGCTTATGGAGGATATCACCTATGGGGACAGCATGGGGCGGGAGTTCTATGCCCTGGTGGACGGAAGTTATGTGCTGTGTACACATGGAAGGGAGACTCTGTACGGGGAGGCCTGGAAGATCTGGGACGGGCAGATAAAGAAGGTGTGTCATAAGGGGGAGGAGATGGTTCTTTAAATTGGGGGGATAATTGAGTGAGCAAAAGGGCGAGGGTAGTCGTGGGGCCAGGGAGGGAAGGCAGGCTGTGTGCCGTTCGGGTTCAGATATGCCAAGCATTCCGATGAGCCCTTAAAG
>CAJUFP010000087.1 GCA_910585645.1 uncultured Hungatella sp.
CCGTATCTCATTTTTCAGCATACGCTTGATTTTGTCGCTCATGGTTTCCCTGCTGTTCTTGCTCCGATACCGGCTGTCAGTGACAGTAAACACCTGCTCCATGGCATACTCGGTACTGCGCTCCACTCCTAAGTATAGATTTCCTGTCTGGTAAGGACATAGAAAAAGCCACTGGCCCTTTGTTGCCAGTGACTTTTTCCATACCTTATCCTGTGTTCTGTCAAGAGCCTATACTGTCTGTGTTTCTTATATAAGCAATACAGATTACTTTATCATTGCTGTCAAAATAGAACCTTATATCATAGTTAGCCCATTGCCCAACATACTCGCTGCTTGCTTCCAGAGGATATTGAATATAACTTACCTGTCCCAACCTTAAAAAGATATTCGAACTTTCCTTTTGTAAGTAATAGCGGTATAGAGTATCGTTTTCTGCCGAAATATTTGAAACAGTGACCGGGACTTTTCCATAAGCATTCGTTACATCCGTTCTATTGCTTTTGAATGAAATCCCACGGTTCGTTGTAATGCTATCGCCATCTTCCTCCGCATACCATTGAAAAGTCCAATTATTATTATCCCAGTCCCAATCCCACAAAAGATTATTACCATCTACAATAAAATCAGAATCAACAACAGATGCCCCATCTGTAATCATCGGCTGATTTGTTGCAGCATTCTGCTCCCAAACTCCATCCCCATTGACAACATAACCATCCGGTGTAGTAGTATTGGTAAGCATATACCCGTCAGCCCCCATATAGTACCATAAACCGCTGGCCGGTGACTGATACCACTGGTTTGTCAGATAAGAACCATCGTCATTTTCAACCCACCAGCCTTTTGCATCCTGCCTCCATTCAGCCGCACTCGCCGTTACCACCGAAGCCATCGTCATGGCTGCCGCCGCCGCAAACGCGACAACTGTTTTTAACTGTCTTTTCATCTTTCCCTCTTTCCGCAGGCAACTCCTGCTTTCCTGTAATTTTGCCGTTTTAGATTTACATTGTTACAAACGCCAAAATCGAAGAAATAAAAAAGACTACGAACACGGCAAACAAATCGTAGTCTTTTCAAACTCCGACTTCTCACTGAAAATACCCCAGTGGCGGATCGCTCCGCCACCAAAGCACCTTCGTGAGAAATCAAGAACGAGGTGCCAGTATGCGTCCACACCAACACCTCGTAAATATATCTTAAGGTTGACTTCATCAACTTGACAACACAAAAAGATTGCACTTTTACTTCCAGTGCTATATAATTACACTTGTGTATCGCTGATTTCATCAGTATTGTGTGGTAGCTACGTTACCATGCCTTGCCACGGGGAGGTGCGAACTCTCCGTGGTGGTACACCTTTTCGTCCTATGATTTCTCAAAATTATTGTACCATAACTGTCATATTTCCACAAGCCCTTTTTATGAAGGCACTTCCAGCGCACAGGAAGTGCTATTTTTCCGGCCTAAGCTCCTTAATCACAAGTCTTTCAACGAGTTCAAAGGGAATTTAAAATACAGCCGGTCACAAATTCACAGCCGTTATATGAACGTATACAATTTATGGACAACCTGCATAATCACAGCAATGATTCAATCAATCCGCGCTCCCGAAGGGCAGCGTCACCGAAGGGAACGGACATCCAAAGAACCGTTCTTTGGCACCCCAGCCAGGGAGCCCCCCAAGGGGCATAGGACATGCACGGCAGGACATAAAATGCAGTAAGAGAGCGAGGGGAAAAGGAATGAGCAGACCAATCTTGACCACAACCCCCCACACCATAGGAAAAGTGACGTATTACATCGAATCAAAATCCAGTGAAAAAGCACGGGAAAATCTTGAAAAAAAGATAGAGAACCTAATCAAAAAAGACCTGGGAAAGCCGCCGGAACCCCCTTGTTTTTCAAACAAAAACGGGTAACTTTTTGTGTCAGATATGCTCTAATAGAGGTAGTACAAAAGGCTTGTCTGACTGTCAGGAAAGGAGAAAAAATGAAACAGTCAGACAGCAAAATCACAGCATTATATTGCAGGTTAAGCCAAGAGGATGAGCGGGCCGGTGAAAGTGAGAGCATATCCAATCAGAAAATGATTTTACAAAAATATGCGGATGAACACCACTTTTTCAACACAAGGTTTTTTGTGGACGACGGGGTTTCCGGTGTGCGTTTTGACCGTGAGGGTTTCCAGTCCATGATTGCGGAAGTAGAAGCCGGGAATGTTTCCACGATCATCGTGAAAGACCTTTCCCGTCTGGGGCGGAACTACCTAAAAGTAGGCATGTACACGGAAATCTTATTTCCTGAAAAAAATGTGCGCTTTATCGCCATCAACAACGGGGTAGACAGCGAGACGCAAGGGGACAGCGATTTCACACCATTTTTAAATATCATGAATGAATGGTACGCAAAAGATACAAGTAAGAAAATCCGTGCGGTCAAGCAGGCCCAGGCTCAAAAAGGACAGCGTGTCAACGGGGAATACCCCTATGGCTATGTGGTGGACCCTGACAACAAAAACCACTTAATCCCAGACCCTGAAACCGCCCCGGTAGTCCGGCAGATTTTCTCCATGTACGGTCAGGGGGAGCGGATGTGTACCATTCAGAAATGGCTGGCGGATCACAAGGTATTGACCGTAGGAGCGTTGCGTTTTCAGCGGACAGGGCTGGCCAGGTATGAGGCCGCCATGTCTGTCCCGTATACCTGGCCGGACAAAACCATCTATGACATGCTGGCACGGCCCGAGTATCTGGGACATACGGTCACGGGAAAGTCCTATAAGGTGTCTTATAAGTCGAAAAAGACCGTGAGGAACCCATTGGAGAACTGCCACTTTTTTGAGAATACCCATGAACCGTTAGTGGATGAAGAAACCTTTGCCCTTGCCCAAAAGCGTCTTGAAACCCGCCACCGCCCGACCAAATCAAATGAGATTGACTTGTTTTCCGGGCTTCTCTTCTGTGGGGACTGCGGTTACAAAATGTATCTCCAGCAGGGGGGCGGGACACTGGAACGCAAACACGCCTACACTTGCGGCGCTTACCGGAACCGCCCAAGGAAAGTCACCAACTGTTCCACCCACTATATCCGAAAGTCCGTTCTCATGGAATTAGTCCTCGCTGATTTGCAGAGGGTGCTGTCTTATGTAAAGGACAGCGAAAAGGAATTTGTCCGGATGGCAACGGAATACGGGGAAAGGGAACTAAGCAAAGCCTTACGAAACCGTGAAAAGGAGCTTGCTAGGGCAGAAAAGCGGATAAAGGAAATCAATACCATTTTCCGTAAACTGTATGAGGACAACGCCCTGGGCAGGCTGTCCAATGAGCAATTCTCTTTCATGGCTTCCGGTTATGAGGACGAGAAAAAGACCCTTACGGGACGTATAGAGGAACTGAAAACCTATCTCCATTCTGCCAGGGAGAAAAACTCGGACGTAAAGAAGTTCATCCAGCTAGTGAAACGCCATACAGAGATAAGGGAACTGACCTACGAGAATGTGCATGAGTTTATCGACCGTATTCTTATATACGAACTGGACAAAGAAACCAATACCCGAAAGATCGAGATTTTCTATAACTTTGTGGGAAAGATTTGGAACACTAAAGAGCCTGTTAAAAACACGTCTTACTTCCGTCAAATCGGTGCTGATGTTGAAAGCATTGTTATATAAG
Source organism: uncultured Hungatella sp. (assembly GCA_910585645.1). GTDB lineage: Bacteria > Bacillota > Clostridia > Lachnospirales > Lachnospiraceae > UBA3402. The sequence goes on from CAJUFP010000087.1 coordinate 3,672, forward strand.
AAGGGATTAGAGACGATACCAGGCAATTATTTTTTTAATCTAAATGGTATCGTTATTCTACCCCAACAAAATTAGTCCCCGTATACCCGTCATCCGACAATTCCAGGCTGGCCAGTTCCCGCAAATCCTCCCTCTCCTCCACATACGCTTCAATCAGCCTTCTCTGGTTTTTGATACTGTTGCTTTCCCCGTCCGCCTCATCTTCCAGAGAAAGGCGGTAATACTTTATTAACAATCTCTCCACAGATCACTCCCCCTCTCAGCAGCTTAACAGCCTCCAACCGATCAGACAGCCCATCCTCCCGCCAAAAAAGCGCCTACAAAAAACAAAAAACATCTGACGCCCATCCCGGCGGGGCATCCCCCGCCGCCTGGACCGCTACAGCAGCCTTTGCATCTCATCCCGAAACCGAAAAGAAACCCTCACCCTGTTTCCCTCATAAACCTCAACCCTCTCGATCAGCCAATCAGCCAATTCCCCTGACAAAAGCTCCCCCTCCAAAACCTCCGACACAGCTCTGGGCGCAGGATTCTCCCATGTATAAGCCGTACCCTTATGTCCCCCGTTTTTTGCCTCGCCCCCGGCCATCTCCTCCTCATATCGCTTCTTCCTGTAAAAAAACTCATCCTGGTCAAGAATCCCCTCCTTCCAATCCCCATAGAGCGCCGCCATTTTCCTCACAAAGCGATTCCGTTTATCCTCCCTGTCTCTCGCCCCCTCCTCCCATCGAAACGCCTCCCCAGCTTCCTCACCCTTCCTGCTGTGGAGCCATTCCCTCACCTGACAGGCCGCCTCAATCTGCCTTTGGAGCACACAGCCAAGCATCCCAAGCAGCTCCTGCTCCGGTAAACACTTGCGGCTGCACTGTCCCGTCTTTTCATGCCCGTCACAGACATACCGATACTTATCTTTACACGACCCCACATACTTCCTTACCACAGCCCTTTTACAATCGCCGCAAAACACTTTCCCCTTCAAAATACCGCCCCTCTCCGATTTCCCGGCCAGCCCCCGATTCTCTTTTGTCATGTTCTCATACCCCCTGTGCCTGTCCGCCCGGATTGCCTGCACTCTGTCAAACTGCTCTTTCGATATAATCCCCTCATGGGTCCCCGAGACAATATCCCACTCGCTCTCAGGAACCTTCTCTCTCCTTCCCTTTATCTCCTTACTTCTCCTGGTTCCCTGAACCATATCCCCGATGTAAACACGGCTGGACAAAATCCCCCCGATGGTCTGCGGATACCAGCCAAACGTATTGGCATACCTGGCGTTTTTTACAATTCCCTTCTCATATTTATACCTGGCCGGACAGAGAACCTTACGTTCATTCAGGTACTTTGCTATGGCAGAATCACTGTATCCCTGCTCACACAAATCAAACATCGTCTGCACATGAACCGCTGCCTCCGGGTCCACGCCAATCACATGTTTATCCCCTGTCTTCTCATATCCGTACATGGCATAAGCGCCCAAAAAACATCCCCTTTTCCTCAATACCTTTTTTGCGGAACGCTCCTTTTTCGAAATATCTCTGGCATAATTCTCATTCATAATATTCTTAAGGGGAATCAGGTAGGACAACTGGGCCGGGGTAGCTGTCAGGGTATCAAAGCCATCTGTAACCGCAATAAACCGAACATTCAGAAAAGGAAACACATGCTCAATATAATGCCCTGCCTCCAGATAATTTCTTCCGAACCGCGACAAATCCTTTACCATAATACAGTTAATCCGCCCGCCTCTCACCTCATCCATCATCTGCTCAAATCCGCTTCTCCTAAAATTCGTCCCCGTCTTTCCATCATCCGTAAACGTGGAAACCAGACGAAAATCAGGCTTGTTTTCCATAAAATCCTTCAGCAAAGCAAACTGATTCCCAATAGATTCACTGTCCCTGTCCCCCGCCTCTTTATCCGACACCCTCAAATAAAATCCCACCTGATAACCAATGCCTTCTTGAAAACGTTCACCGGTCTGAACGCCGGCTTCCTTTCTGCTTTTTCTGGCCATCACAGTCCTCCCCCTTACGCCCATGACTTTCACACGCTCCTACAGTCAGCGCGGTAAACGCCCAGGCCTGCCTGAACGGTTCCTACACTGCCGCTGCCTGCAAAGCCGTTTCATAATCATATTGGAATTGAAACACGATCTTTACCCGGCCCTTTTCAAAAACCTTTATCCTCTCCACCAGCTTTAAAACCATATCCCTGGACAGAGAATGAAGCGTTTGGTACTGTAAAAAATCTTCCATCCACCCATTCCCTCGGATACCCTCCTTGCTGCGCAATTCCTTCTCATCCCTCAGGCGGGCCTTCCTTTTCTCCAGTTTTCCCGCCTGCTTTGTGTAGACTTCTTTCAGCTCAAAATACTCCTCCTGATCAAGAACCCCATCCGTCAAATCCTCATATAACGAACCCATTAACTTTTGAATCCGGACAATCTCCTCCTCTATTTCCGACATCCGGATGTCAGGGCTTCTCGTCTCCTGCCTGAAATAAGGCCTGGTTTCCAGGCCTGTCAGCACCTGCTTTACATTCATCACCGCGGAAATATGGCGATTTAAAGCAAGCAGAACCACCCTTTCCAGCTCCTCCTCACGAATCATATGGCTGGTACAGCATTTGTCTTTCTTATAACCAGAACACACATAATAAGGATACTTTCTTGGCTTTCCCTCCGGGTCCTTTCCGGCGCTTACCAGCTTCCGAACCATGGCTGCCCCGCAATCTCCGCACTCCAGCATCCCCGAAAATACATACACCGTTTCCCTTCCCGGACATATCCTGGTATCCATTTTCATCAGGTTCTGTACCGTCTGAAAATCTCCCTCTGAGATAATGGGCTCATGCATATCCCTCACAACCACCCACTCGTCCGGATTCTTCTCAATCACCTTTTTCACTTTGTAGCTGGGGGTGGTCCTTTTCCCCTGAACCACCCACCCCAGATACGTCTGATTCGATAAAATCCGGCCTATGGCAACCGGACTCCACATAGCCTGCCCCTCCGCATCAAATCCACTTTGATACCGAAGGCCAAGAGACCGTTTATACTCTGCCGGCGATAAAACCCCCTGGTCATTGAGTCTCTCCGCGATTTTTTCATTGCTCATGCCAGAAATCCGCCATCTAAAAATATCTCTCACCACACCGGCCGCGTACGCGTCCACCACCAACTGATTTTTATTTTCAGGATTCTTTTTATATCCGTACACGGCAAAAGAACCGATAAACTCCCCTTTCTTCCGTTTTATCTCAAACTGGCTCCTTACCTTTACGGAAAGGTCCCTGCTGTAGGAATCATTCATCAGGTTCTTAAAGGGCAGCATCATACGGTCCTCTATCTCATTTCTATTTGCGCTGTCATAATTGTCATTTACCGCAATAAAACGCACGCCCAAATAAGGGAAGATTTTCTGAACAAACCTTCCCACCTCAATGTAATTTCTCCCAAAGCGCGATAAATCCTTGACAATAATACAGTTGGTCTTTCCCGCCTTAACCTCTTCCATCATCTGCAAAAAAGCAGGCCGCCGAAAATCCACGCCGCTAAACCCGTCGTCCACTCTCTCCTCACAGAGAATGATCTCCGGTTTGTCCTTTACATAATCCTCTATTAAGCTTCTCTGGTTGCTGATGCTGTTGCTCTCCCCTTTGCCTGAAACGGCAAGATCTCCGTCATCATTTGAAATACGGTAATATGGGGTGGCGTAAAAAACGCCTTCTGAATCACCACGCAAAAAGACTCACTCTCCTGACATAGCAATCAATTCTTTCAGGCAATCATTAATGGTTTTATCCGTATCGCTGTATTCAACCTGGACAATCAGCTTCCCGCAGCGAAAAAAATAGGGATTCTTGATCTGCCTCACAAATTCCATCCTTCGTTCTTCCACCGGCAAATCCGTATTGATTTTCACATTCTCGATCTGTTCCAATGTATCCGGCTGAACCGTCCTGATGTCTAAATGTTTTAAATCCTCCGCACGAGCGGCTGCTCCCATACCGTTCCTCCCCGGGCTGCCTTTTTCTTTAACTATATACAAACAGTGCTTTGTCCTATTCTCTCCAAAGCAAATCTCTTCTCCCTTTTCCTGCGTTCCCCGGCGCCGGAGTTGTCCAGTCCGTCTGCAAAACGGCTCAAATCAGGCCGGATTCTGCCACCCCGGTCCCGTCCCCCCTTCCTTTGGTGAGAAACAGCCCCCAAGTCTCCGGCAGATTCATCCATCAAATGGAGTTTGCAAAAAAAGCATATATACAATGACTGATCGCAATCATGTATATATGCTTTCTTCTTTAAATGACGAAAACGTATCTGAAAATAACGTTAATCGTTACTTACTTACCCATAATGGTCTTGCCCGCTGTGCGGCCGGATGTCATAGCTTCAAGCAGACCGGCAACGGTACGTCCGCCGGTAACCTCGCCGGCAGCGTATAATCCGGGAATCGCATTGCCGTCAGTGCCAATGACCTCAGCGCTTGTATTCACCTTCAAGCCGCCTTTTGTAATGTGAGCCGAAGGAGTTCTCGGACCGGTATAGAACGGCGGTTCAAAAATACCGGGGTTGCCATCCGGGTTAATAAAGTCGCCTCCAAAAGAAGCACGATTGAATTCCGGGTCAACACCTGTCTTAACGGCTTCGTTGAATTTCTCGATTGTCTCAACGAAAGTTGCAGGATCAACATCGATTAATTCGGCTAATTCTTCCAAAGTATCCGCTTTCACAACGATACCTGCATCGATCAAATCCTGAATGTTTTGTCCGCCATAAGTGATACCGTCTTCGCCGACACCGGCATTGTTTTTATCACATACCATATAGAAAATTCCGTCTGTCTGAGCTAAAGCGGCATTGGAAAGCGTATCTCTGTCAGAGAGCTCATTTACAAATCGTTTCCCTTCTTTATTCACATAAAGGTTTGTACCTGTACCGATGAATGGATACGCGTCACCGGTTTTTGGATCCGAAAGCGGTACTAATTGTAAATGTCCCATATCAACAACATCAGCGCCGATTTCTAATGCCATTTTAATTCCGTCGCCAACCATAGCCGGATCATTGTCCGTCTGTAATTTTGAAATGTCAGCCCATCTTCCGTCAGAATATTCGATTAACATCTCTTTATTGGCTGAGAAACCGCCGGTAGCTAAAATTACGCCTTTATTAGCGTTTAAGGTATACTCTGTTCCGTCGGAAGCAGTGCCTTTCACACCTACAACTTTACCGTCAGCCGTAAGCAATTCGCTGGCTCTGACTTCTTTAATAATCTCTACATCGTAATTCTTTTCTTCAATTTCATCTGTAAATACGGAAATAAACATATTTCCGCCATGTGCGGAAACGGATGAGAACCATCTCGGCCATGTATCACCTAATAATAAACTCGGTGAATCCGTCCAGTCAAATCCCAGTTCTCCCAACCACTCTTTCGTCGGTTTTGATTTCGATACCAAATCATATAACAATTCCGGGTCAGCGGCCTGGCTGAATCTGAAGAAGTATTGCAGGGACATGTACTCCAATGAATCATAGACCTGGGTTTTGCCCTCCGCCTTATAAGCTTCCATATCCTCGGCTACTTTCTTCTGCCAGCCCTTAACTGCTTCATTATCCGTTTCTCTGGCGATTAAGCCTTCGATCTCCGCCATCTGGCCCGGAGTCATCTCGTGAATCGCGATGGCTTCCGGATCACAAGAAGCATAACCGCCGCCGGTACGAACCGTATTGCCGCCTATGTAGGGGTTCTTCTCGATAACAATTACGGACGCGCCTTCTTCGGCAGCAGATACAGCGGCAGCTAAACCGGCTCCGCCGGCGCCCACCACGATAACGTCAGCTTCCTCTACCACTGCCTCTCCCGCAGCTTCGCTGCTGGCAACTTCTACTTTCTTAAGGGCCTCCACATCTCCGCCAGCCTGGGTTACGGCATCCGCAACAGCATTCAGAATCGCGTTGCTTGTGTTGGTGGCGCCGGTAATCGCGTCAATCTTCAATGATTGATTTGCTATAATCAATTCCGGGATTTTCGCGATCGGGGCATCGGAAATACCTGGGGTCTCGCCGTGTTCTTTGATTTCGATAGATTTGATAGCGTCGCTATCAAAAGTAACTTCCAGAGTTACATCTCCATTGTTTCCTTTTGCCGTGGCAGTGTAGGTGCCTGCAGTGTAGGTTCCGCCGGTACTTCCTCCATCGTTCCCTTGGGCTGCGGTAGTATCCGCCTCTGTAGCTTCCGTACTTGCAGCCTGTGTTCCGCCGGTACTTCCCTCTTTTGAACCACAAGCTGCCAGGCTAAGGGACATCGCAGCCGTTAAGCCAGCCAATAACAGTTTTCTTCTTACGCTTTTTTTCATAAGGCCCTCCTAATTAAAGTTTTAGCGTATCGGACTTCTCATGGATTCATTATAGTAACCATAAAGAATCAGCGCCATGAGCATGAACCATACTATTTATTAGAATATTCGCACAAAATATCCTGAATATATTATACCAAATATTGATAAATTGTCAATTTATTATAGCATTTTATCCCTATTATCACTCCTTCCCCCTTTATCTTCTTCCCCTCTGCCATCACCAACTCCATGGCTGTCCTTCTCCTCCCCACCGTGGCGGAGGCACAGGCCGGGGGCAATGAATCCCGCATCGCCCAGACCATCTCCATGTCCCTGCGCTACAGCCTGTATATGGGGATTCTGTGCATCGGCATTTTTACCTTATTTGGCCCGGAGCTGGGCGTGGGTGTTTTTAAGGACTCCTCCGCCGGTTCTTTCATGCAGATTCTGGCATGGCTGTGCCCCTTTCTCTACCTGGCCACCACCATGGGAAGTATCCTAAACGGCCTTGGAAAGACCACCACCACATTTTTACAGAATATTGCCGCCCTCATCCTGCGCCTGGCTTTTGTGCTCATAGGCATTCCCAGGTTCGGCATCACCTCTTACCTGTGGGGGATGCTTGCCAGTGAACTTCTGCTGGCCTTTCTTCATCTCGCTTCCCTCAAAAAGCTTGTCTCCTTTTCCTGGGACGCGGTGGAGATGATCGTCAAGCCCGCGCTTCTTCTGATCATCTCCATCGGGGTTTACTATGGGGTTTTCTCTCTGTGGGATGGGTTTGACGGGTTCGGGCTTTTCGTGTCTACCGCTCTCCATATCGGAGTTCTGTGTATATGTTATGGGGGACTTCTGGCTGTGTTTCATCTGGCCAAAGGCGGCTGAAGCCGGACGAATACAAAGAGCCTGAAAGCATATTTTGTAACATTCTTTCAGACTCTTTGAACTTCTCCCCTATTTCGCCTTCTTCCCATTCCCCTCCTTGTCAAAAAAGTACACCTCTTCCCCGATCCGCACCCCGGTGTCCTTCACCATCTTGTAATCCTTAAAATAATACTGTCTGCCATTGATCTCCCTCCATCCGGTCCCGGGGAAGATCCGTCTGTAATTCACAAAAGCAAACTCCAGGCACACGCTCCCCTCGATGCCCTTCACGTCCGCCCGGTCCGTACACCGCCACAGAGTTCGGTTTGGAAAATCGTGGGCCATGCCATAGCGGCTGTACCACACGTCATAGGGAAGTTTCCGCATCTCCACATGCTGGGTAAGCCACTCGCTGTCCCCAAACACCACCGCCTTGTAGCCCGCTTCCTCGATCACATCGCAGAACTCGCCTGTAAGCTTCGTGACCTGATCCCTGGCCAGCTTCTTCTCCTGTACAACCTGGGCGTCCAGCTCAAAAGAGATAGGGTAGGAGACCTTATGATCCTTCACCACGTCAAGCACATAGGAAGCCTCTTTCCTGGCCTCCTCCGCGCTGGCCGCCTTGCTGTAAAAGCACACGCCGATATCCAGGTTCGCCTTGGCAGCCCCTTCCATATTGGTCTTAAAATACGGGTCCATATCATCACTGTACCCTAAGCGCACCATAACAAAAGAGATATCATCCTCCGCCAGCTGCGTCCACCTGATCTCCCCTGATTTATTCTGATATTTTGTAATGGTCACACCCTTTTTCACAGCGCCCTCTATGGTGGACCTGCCGTCAGCGGAAATCCAGTATCCGTTTAAATTGGTCCACGGGTCAAATGCCCAGGCCCGGCAGGGACAAAGAATGGCAAGAAATATCCCCATACCCACAGCGGCGAATCGGTCTCTTCTCTTAATCTTCATCAATCCTCTTTCCGAAGTCTGTTAATCTCCTGTACTAAAAGCTTTCCTTGCTCAATCACGGGATCAAACGCGCCGTACTCATACAGCTTTACTCCCACAAGCCCAACGGGAACCGCCAGGATCATACCTGAGATCCCCCGGACCTTAAAACCTACATACAAAAAAATAAGGGTCAGCAGAGGAGGAAGTCCCATGGAATCCCCCACGATCTTAGGCTGGATGATCTGCCGCACCACCTGGGTCAGCACATACAAAAGGATCAGTCCCACGGCAAACGCCGCCTCCCCGGACAAAAGCTTCACCACAGCCCAGGGAAACAGAGCCGTCCCGGTCCCAAACAAAGGCAGAAAATCCAATATGGCGATCAGCACGGCCAGAAGGATCCCGTACTTTACTCCCAGGATCACAAATCCAACCGCCAGCACCACAGCCACCACAAACATGATGCGAAACTGGGCCAAAAAATACCCTCCGATCAGGTTCCTTAGATCCTTTCGAAACAATCCCCCGTACGAATAGAAGGAACTGGGGATCAATCTTCCCGCCAAAGCCCGCACCCGGTCCTGCTCCGCGATAAAAAAATAGGACGAAAGGATCACCACAATCGAATTGACCAGGGCGCCTGGTATGCCCTTGGCCACATTGCCCGCCACGGTGACCGTGGGAAACGCGATCCTTTGCATCAGGCTGCTGACAATCCCGCCCAGGTTCTCATTGGTCCGGTTAAACCACTCCTGGACCCCTGCGGGCATCCTGGCCACCATCCGGTTTAGAGAGTCCAGAGCCTCCATGAGTTCCAGCCTGACAGCCTCATAGATTTCCGGCATATCCACAATAAGCAGTCTTATTTCTATTATAACTCTTCCGATCAGAAAATACAACCCGCCAATGATCCCTGCCAGAACCGCCACCACGATGATCACGGAACTGTGTTTCCGCACCAGATTCAGCCGACGCTCCAAAAGCTTTACCAGAGGGTTTGCCACCATGGCGATCAGCCATCCGATCACAAAAGGCAGAAAAAATTTGAGAAGCCACAAACCTCCCACGCATACCAGCAAGATCTTCATTGCCGGAATCAGAATATTCAGCAGTATCCGAAGTATCCTTCTCCCATCTTCCATCCTGTCACCAGCCTCATTTCCCCGTCTAATGCTCTGCTCTCTCTGCCCCCATTTTAGGCAGCTCTTTCTCCAAAAACCGGTACAGCTCCTCCATCTCCTCATCTGTCCCTATGGTGATCCGCAGATAATCCTCCAGCCTGGGCACGGCAAAGTACCGCACATAGATCCCTGCCCTCTTTAAAGCCTCAAAGATCTCCTTTGCCGAAACCCTCTCATGGCTCACAAACAGGAAATTGGTCCTGGAATCCGTACACGAAAATCCCATCTGCCGAAACCGCTCTTTCGCGGCCTCTCTGGTCCTGACGATCTTTTCCACAGTCTCCCTAAAATACGCCTCATCCTTCACCGCCTCCGCGCCCAGAATGATGGAGGGGGCGTTCATGGTATAAGAATTGTAGGAATACTTCACATCCTCCAAAGCGCTGATCAGCGCCCTGGAACCCATGGCATACCCGATGCGCATCCCTGCCATGGACCTGGACTTGCTAAAGGTCTGGACCACTAAAAGATTTTCATACCGGTCGATCAGAGCCCTGGCCGACTGGCCGCCGAAATCAATATACGCCTCATCGACAATCACCACCACGTCCTGGTTCCACCGGACAATGTCCTCCACCTGGGTCAGGGGAACGCACAGACCTGTGGGGGCGTTGGGATTGGCCAGAACGATACCGCCGTTGTCCCGTTTGTAGTCCTCGCGTCTTAGGCGAAACTCCTCATCCAATGCAGGCGTCTCATAGAGGATCCCGAAAAGATCCGCCCACACCGGATAGAACGAGTAGGTGATATCCGGAAACAGAATCGGCTTTTTGGAGTTGAAAAACGTCAAAAACGCCATGCCCAGCACATCGTCAGACCCCACTCCTACAAAGATCTGCTCCGCAGGCAGATGATAACGATCCGCCAGCGCCCTGGTAAGCAGGCCTGCGGACGGATCCGGGTATTTGCGGAACTGGTCCGCCCCCATCTCCCTCAGTACCCTCCTCACGCCGGGAGCCGGCGGATACGGATTCTCATTGGTATTTAGTTTAATCACATGATCCCCCTGGGGCTGCTCGCCCGGCACATAGGGGACCACCTTTCTGATATGATCTTTCCACGTTTTCACAGGACTATACCTCCCTTATCGCAACATGCACTCCCGAAATCTTTAAAATACCGCTGTCATGACTCATGATCTTCAGACAGCTCCTGCCGCTACCATCTCCTCCCCCGATCTCTCCCGCAGTACCACGCCATCCCACCGGTCACGGCAAAGTAAAACCAGGTGGTGGGGTTGCTAAACCAGGTAGTGAAAAACGACAGCATCATATAGACCGCCATCTGCCCGTAGAGCACATACCACATAGGGTTCTGGCTCTTGCCGTTTTTTAGGGCGTTCACCAGCCAAAAAGCCGCCAGTCCCAGAAGGCAGGAAAGCACAAAGACCCCAAAAATACCGAAATCATAGTAGGCGTCATAAAACAAGGTTACTGTGGTCAGCTCCGTCTTGGTCACATACAGAGGAAAACTGATGAGATAGGGAAATACAAACTTAAGCCCGGTCAGGGCCCACACCGGAAACAGCATCCGGATCCCCAGGGTATGCCTTGGCAGCGCCTCCACCAGACAGTCAAAGTTCTCATAATTGTTGGCAATATAGATATATGGCTGGGAAATAAAAACAGGCATCCCGCTGTTTTTCATCTCAAAGATCCCGTTGAGATACGCCGCGTCATGGCTCCTGGCAATGGTCAGGATCACATAGAACGGGAGCACGGCCAAAAACAGGGCCGGGATCACCCAGGGACTCATCCGTCTATAGTAGGCTCCAAAGGTAAAGCAGGCCAAAAGCACTGCAAAGATCAGCTGAAACCTGGATACGCACAGAATGGGGATTGCCAGGGATATGATGGTCATCAGCCCGGCCATTACATTTCTGTAACGCCGTCTGCTGCCGCCCTCCAGAAAAAACAGAACCGCAAGGGAAGGCACCAACACGCAGGACACCGTAAAATAGTGAACGCCTGTCAGGTGGAACTCCGAATAGGCGTGGGGCACCCCTTTGACAAAAAAGGGGATGTATTTCAGCACAGACGCCTCCAAAACAAAGGCAGCCCCGGAAACGGCAGTCACTGCCTCCATACATCGAAACAGAGGGCGCGCGGCCCCGTTTGCCGCCTGCTTTCTTCTGCTATAGCCCTCCCCCAGCAGCCGGTCCGCCAGCTCAAAGGTCCACCAGAAACCGGACAGCGCCACATAAAAACACGCCCAGGTCAAAAGACTCCAGCTGCTCTGAAGATTGCTCAGTTTCAGACATGCCATGGCCTGCCCACCTGTCCAGAAGGCGCAAAACACCCCCCGCAGATGGACCAGATTGCCGGATTTATGATAATCTTTATAATATAAATAACCGGCTGCCAGAAACAGGACCCCGCCGGACAAAAGATACCATCCCATGCGGGCAAATCCATAGCTGGCAGCATAGCAGATACTATAACCTAACATATTCTCTCTGTCCTTTGTGTTATGTCGTCGGCCCCTCCTGGGGGACGTCCGCAAAGCGCCCTGTACACGTTGCGGTCATCCCCCGAAAGTATGCCTTTGCCTGCCGCCTGTGGAGGAATCGCTGTTACTGATTCACAAACTCCTTCATGTAAGCTTCCACTTCTTTTGCCGTCACAAAACTCATGGCCTTATCCGCCACTGCCTGCAATTCCTCGCTGCTGTAGCCTGTGATCATCTTTCTGGATTTCAGGATCGCGGACGCGCTCATACTAAACTCGTTTAACCCAAAGGCCAGCAGAAGCGGGATCATCAGCGGATCGCTGGCCGCCTCGCCGCACATGCCCACCATGATGCCAGCCTCGCGGCCGCACTTGATGATGTTGCGGATGCTGCGGAGCACAGCCGGGTTGAAGGTGGAGTACAGGTAGGAGATCTTCTCATTGCCTCTGTCCACGGACATGGTGTACTGGGTCAGGTCGTTGGTACCGATGCTGAAGAAATCAACCTCCTTGGCAAATACGTCCGCCATCAGGGAAGCAGCCGCCGTCTCCACCATAATACCGATCTGAATGTTCTTATTATAGGGGATATCCTTGCGGTCCAGCTCATTCTTGATATCCTCGATCAGAGCCTTGGCCTCCCGGATCTCGTCAATACAGGTGATCATGGGGATCATGATCTTGATGCCGCCAAAGGCGCTGGCCCGAAGCAGAGCCCGAAGCTGGGGGCGGTAGATATCCTCTTTCCGGTCCAGGCACAGACGGATGGCCCGGTAGCCCAAAAATGGATTCTCATCCTTTGCAAGGCCCATATACGGGATCTCCTTGTCGCCGCCGATATCCAGGGTACGGATGATCACCGGCTTGCCGGACAGACCTTCCGCCACCTTCTTGTAAGCCTCAAACTGCTCCTCCTCCGTAGGCATGGAGGTGCGGTCCATAAACAAAAACTCCGTGCGGAACAGGCCCACGCCCTCTCCGTCGTACTCCAGGACTTTGGCCAGATCGTCGGGATTGCCGATGTTGGCCACCAGCTCGATATGCACGCCGTCCTTGGTCACGGTGGGCACGCCTTTGAACCGCTCCAGATCCTTCTTCTCCTGCAAAAAGCTCTCCCTCTTGGCTGTGTACTCCTTCATCTCCTCGTCGGTAGGATTCACGATGACGATTCCTTCGCCGCCGTCCAGAACAATGGCGTCGCCCTCCCCGATCTGATCCATGACGTTGCTCACAGCCACCACAGCCGGGATCTCCAGAGCCCTTGCCAGGATGGCGCTGTGGGAAGTCTTGCCCCCCAGCTCTGTCACGATACCGGTTACATTGGCCGGATTGATGCCGGCTGTCATAGACGGAGTCAGGTCCTTGGCCACGATGACGCTGCCCTCAGGCAGAGAGGCGATATCCACCGGCTTGATGCCCTGGAGCGTCTGCTGCAGGCGGGTCTTGATATCCCTCATATCCGTGGCTCTCTGCTGCATCAGCTCGTCGTCCATAGCCGCAAATACATCCGCGTAAGTGGTACAGGTAGTCTCGATGGCATACTCGCTGCACACGCCGTCTCTCTTGATGGCCTCCTCGATCTCCCCGGTCAGCATGGGATCTGCCAGAAGCATCAGATGTCCCTGCATGATCTCCGCTTCCTTCTCGCCTACTCTGGTGGCAAGGGTCTCTTCCAGAGCCTTTGTCTGAGCCACCGTGTCTGCCAGCGCCCCCCTGAAACGGGTAACCTCCGTCTCCACGCTGGCAACCTTGTCCGGGCGGATCACCATCTCCACCTCTTTGATGATGGCCGCCTTGCCGATGCCGATTCCTGCTGACGCATTTGTTCCCTTAAACATAATGCTTTCCCCTCCTTGAAGTTAGTGTAATGTTTTGTTTTGTTATTCTCCCAGGCCTTCTTCTACGACCCTGATCATGGAATCCAAAGCCTCCTGCTCGTCCTCTCCCTCGCAGATGAACTCAATCTCGTCCCCACTTTTTACACAGGCTCCCAGAACACTTAAAACGCTTTTCGCGTTAGCCGTGGCATCGTCGTCTGTACGAAACTGAATCCTGGATTTGTAAAGAATCGCTTTATTACAAAGAATCCCTGCCGGCCTTAAATGCAGTCCGGTCAGATTCCTGATCACTACTTTGGCTGTTACCATAAGCCTCCCCCTTCCTCTTCCCCTGTGGTCTCGCTTTCCTCTGCCGCGATCTCATCTCCGTCAGGGCTCCCCGGCCCCTCTTCCCCTTTTCGGGTAATGGAAAGCTGTATCCTGTCAGAACCTACCCACTCAAACCCTTCGGGAAGGTCTGCCTGTATCTCCACCGCGGCCGTACCCTCTTCCAGTCCTGTAACATCCACACGGCCCGATATGGAGCCCGGCCCGATGCTGTCCAGATCTTCCGCCAGTCCCTGTATCCGCACATTGGCCTTGTCTGTCAGGAACTGGTATTCCAACTCCTCCGACGCCCCCAGAAGCTCCAGCCCGTCTGTGTCAAAGGTAAGAGTCCTCTGGACCAAAGGCTCCACCCGCATGGTGATGGTGGCTATGGACGGCGCGTCCTTTGTGATGCTTATATTATCCGGCAGAAGCTTTGCCAGGTCAACCTCAACGGTCACGTCGGCCGTGGCGCCCTGGATGTTCAGCAGTTCTCCCGGGATCACCAGAGTGCTCACGGACGCGAGAACGGACTTTAACCCCTCCACCGGCACGGACCTGATATCGCTGTCCACCCCTGTAAACCTGTAACCTGTGGCAACCTCTCCTGTTATCTGGAAGTCCAGTCCCAGAGTCTTCACCTTTAAGACATTGACCTGATACTCAGCCTCCGACCGGCTAAGGCTTACCTCATCCATAAGATCCGGCTGCTGATTGCCGTTGGCGTCATAGAGCATGATCCCCGTTCCCCCGGACACGTCCCCGCCGGCGCCGGACATGTCGATCTCCACTCCCACGGAACTGATCTGTCCCACCACGGACACCGGGCCTGTGACATAGATCTGCTCCGGCCTTACCTTTATGCTGCCAATGGCGTAACCTTCTTCCACCTCCCCGCTTATACGGGGTATAATGTCAAATCTCTTTCGCTGCAATTCCTCGGTCTGGATCCGCACCACCCCGGGCTTTGTCTCCGGAGCGCCCTCGATTATGGCCCGGATCTCCCGGTTGGCGATCTCCACGTTCACAGGAATGGAGCCTGTCACATCGTAAAGATTGGCCAGGTCCGCAAAAGCGTAAAAATCGCTGCTCTTGATCCGGTAGCGGTCCCGGCTTCTCACCTGATAGGTTACAGTCACTGACTTCTTACCCACCACCTCATAGGTCAGATCCGCCTTGGTCAGAATATCTTCATTTATCATCTCCACAGGGACTTCCACCGTGCTCTCCACCAGAGGATTCACCACATCCACCACCATAAACCAGCCGATGATCGCCAGGGCGATAGACAAAAATTTCAGTCCCAGGTTATTTGTCAGTTTTTCTTTCATCTTTCTGCCTTCCCTTCCATAGCTTGAACCGGCCGCCGGATTCCTCCTGCACGAAAAGCCCTTTCAGCTCTTGGCTTAGGGAGTCCGCGTCATCCATCCTCCTTAAAGCCCCATGCTCAGCCAAAGACACCCGGCCTGTCTCCTCCGAGACCACGATGGTAAGGCTGTCCGTCACCTCGCTGATGCCCACAGCCGCCCGATGCCGCGTCCCCAGGGCCTTGTTGATGCTGTCATTGTCCGACAGGGGCAGATAGCAGGTAGCCGCCGCCACCCGGTTCCCCCGGATCACCACAGCGCCGTCATGGAGAGGCGTATTGTGCTCAAAAATATTGATCAGCAGCTGACTGGTAACCAGTCCGTCAACCTCAATCCCCGTCCGCTCGATGTCTTTTAACGGGGCCCCTCTCTCAATGACCATCAGGGCTCCTGTCTTAACTTTCGCCATCTCAAAGGAGGCGCGGGTCAGCTCGCTGACAGTCTTCTCCGAAAAACCGGTATTTTGCTTGGAATCGTCAAACGGAAGCAGGATACTGACAAGATTCTTGCTTCCCAGCTGCTCCAAAGCCCTCCGAAGCTCCGGCTGGAAGATAATGACCAGGGCCGTGGTGGCCACTAAAGCCGTCTTCTCCAGGATCCACATGATGGTGTCCAGTCTCAATATATATGTCAATATGGCAAAAACCAGGATGAACACCAGACCTTTTAAAAGCGTCCACGCCCTGGTGTTCTTGATCCACAGAAGGATCTCATAGATCAAAAACGCGATGATGATGATCTCAACAATATTCATATATGTAATCTTTGGCAAAAAAGACATCCAGCTGTGAAACATCCCAAAAATATCTGCCATATCCTCACCTCCCATTCCATTCCTATTCTTTTTCGCGGGGAGCGGTTATCCTAAAACTCCCTGCGCCGATTCCTGGTGGAATTAATCTTCTGCACCTTCACATCCGGCGCCGACACCGTGATCTTTGGAACCGCCTTCACATAGTAATAGTAGTCGTCATCCTGAAACTGTATATATTCCGTCCTGCTGTAATCTACCGCGAACACGAAAAAATTGTACACAGCCGCCAGGATCATAGCCGCGATCATGCCTATGAGCAGCTCCACCATAGGCACGGAAACATCGAACATAAAATCGCCCACAAAGATCACCATCAGCTGGGTCATAGCCCCCGCCACAATGGCGATATGCCAGGCATAGTCCACGGATAGGGTGCGGATCAGATACACCACTAAAATCCCCGCCGCAAAAGCGATGATCATCACAACCATCACCCGGTTACTCATCATATTCTTAATAATCTGCACATATTTCTGCGTAATATCCAGCGCGGCGTCATTGGTCAAAACGCCTGCGTTCTGCTTTACGTACTGAATAATATAGTAGACAAACACGCCGCAGCTCACAGGCACCACGCCTGCCAGGCCTCCGGACAATCCCACCAAAAGAGGAATCACATAGGGGATCTTAAACTGAAAGAGCAGAGGCGTAAGCAAAAGCAGATACCCGTCCCCAGGCTGGAACCCGTAGTAAAGGATCGCCATCATCAAAAGGATCAGGGATAAGATCAGCGCCAGCTCCAGAGAAACGCTGCTGATGTGGGCGACCAGCACAATGCCTGCCAAAAAAGATATGATGCTGTACGGCAGAAAAGAACACACCAGGGACATAGAAAGCCAGACCACAGGATTTTTCAGCTTCTCCATGTAGCCTATGCTACTGTTCAACATCCAAAATGCTGTCACACTCACCGCAAACTTTACAAGCGCGTTCAAAACCGCGTCATATTTTCCATAAAAGGACCGCAACATCTCTCTGAATTCCAGGAGAGCCATCATGCCTTCCTACCTCCCTGTCCGTTTTTCCCCTGCATCTCATAGCGTTTCTCCAGTCTCTTCAGCTTCGCCACATAGACCTTCATCCCTCTGCTGGCATACTCATACCGTCTCCAGTATACCCAATACGTGATCAGCAGATAGACCGCCAGCCCCGCTAAATAAGCCCCTATATAGGTTTTCCCATATCCCGCGATCTCATTAAAATTCAGAGTCCCCAAAATATCCTCCGCCTTATAAAGCACCACCAAAGCCGTCCCCAACACCCAACAAAACGAAAACCCCAAAAACGACCTCAACAAATGCTTCCCTATATAATCACTCCGAAAATACCGATAAACCGGAAAGATCCTCTTCCCTTCCTTCTTCTCAAACATCCCGATACTGGTCATCAGCTTAAGCCTGTCCTCATTCAGCACCCTCTCACCGCCATTCCATACACGATCTACAAGATATATCAACTTAGTATAGCATAAAATTTCCTTGCTGGCAATGAGGAGTACGGAAAAAAGAGGGTAGGAAAAGACGGTAAGGTGCCTGTTGGGTTACAAATCATAGAGGATTGCTGAGTGAGTAAGGGCGACGGTTGTTGTGAAGCCAGGGAGGGAAGGGAGGCTGTGTGCCGTTCGGGTTCAGATATGCCAAA
>CAJUFP010000088.1 GCA_910585645.1 uncultured Hungatella sp.
GCACGTCCGGTTCTGTGAGGGGCATACCCCGTAAGGGGTATGTCTACTCGACCGCAATCAGTTCAAAATAAGGAGTGACGTATCATGGAGATTGGGGCAATCGTGTTACCGGTAATTTTAATGTTGGTATTGGGAACCTTTTTAAAGTCAAAAAATATGATCGGCAGTGAGTGTGTCAGCGGGATTAAAAATATAATCGCCAACATTATGCTTCCGGTGGTATTATTCAACGCCATTTCCACGGCGGAGTTTACCGGAAACGACATAAAGCTTGTGGTAGGGATTTATGGAGTGTTTACGGTGATTCTGGTGCTGGGATTCCTTATCCGTCCCCTTTTTGGAACATACGGCAGGTTTGCCCCTTTTCTCTGCGTTAGCTGCGAGACAGGGATGCTGGGATATCCGCTGTATATGACGCTGTACGGACAGGAAGGCTTAAGTACCATCGTGAGAGTGGATTTGGCCAATATTTTATTCGCCTTTACCATATTTTTATTTGCCATAAAAGCGGCTGCCAACGGAAACGTGGATAAAAAGCGGATGGCGTGGGATTCCCTGCATTCCCCCATTGTGATCGCTGTGATACTGGGGCTGGTGATGTCCGTCACAGGTCTGGGCGGGATGCTGACGGCTTCGTCCGTATTTCCGGTGTACAGTTCCGTGGTGGATATGGTTACAGGCCCGTTGACCGCGCTGGTGCTGATTACGGTGGGATATGACCTGGCTCTGGATAAATCCGTCATGGTTTCCGTGGCAAAAGTGTCATTGGCCCGTATATTGCTTAACGGGTGCGGGCTGGCAGCGATCTTTTTCCTGTTTCGCTCTTTCTGGAGCGACCGGGGGCTTTTAGCGGCGGTTGTCCTTATGTTCTGTCTGCCGGGACAGTTTATTACGCCCATCTATGTGTCAGAGGAAGAACAGAGAAAGTTTGTGTCAACCCAGATTTCCCTTTATACGCTTATATCCATTGTGGCGTATGTGCTGATTGCCGTGTTTTTTTAATATGAAAAAGGAGATGGATTTGGCATGGAACAGAATCGGTTGAAATCAGAGAAAATTCCAAAGCTTCTTTTTTCCCTGGCGCTGCCTGCCATCTGCGCTCAGATTATAACGCTTCTGTATAATCTGGTTGACCGGATTTATATAGGCCGTATGGAGGACGGGCTTCTTGCCATGGGAGCCATCGGTATCTGCGCGCCGGTGGTGACCATCGTGACGGCGTTTACCGGCCTGTTCGGTCAGGGCGGTTCGCCGCTGGCGGCTATCCGGATGGGAAGCGGGGACAAGGACGGGGCGGAGAAATATCTGGGGGCCAGCGTCAGCAGCCTTGCGCTTACTTCGTTTATCATCACAGCCGCGGTGCTGGCGGCAAAACGGCCGCTTCTTAAGCTGTTTGGGGCCAGTGAGGCGATTCTGCCTTTTGCGGAGGACTATATGTCCATCTACTGCCTGGGGACGGTGTTTGTCCAGCTTACGGTGGGAATGAATTATTACATAAGCACTCAGGGGTTTGCCAAGACGGCCATGGTTACTACCATGTTGGGAGGGCTTTTGAACATTGCCCTTGACCCGCTGTTTATCTTTACCCTGGGGTTTGGCATACGGGGGGCGGCTGTGGCTACGGTGCTAAGCCAGTTTGCTTCTTTTGTGTGGGCGGCATGGTTTATGCTTGGAAAGAGGAATTTGCTTCGCATCCGGGCTGTGAATTTAAAGCCTGATCGGGGGATTTTGAGGGAAATTATGGCGCTGGGGTCCGCGCCGTTTTTTATGAACGCGTCGGAAGGGATTATGACCATATGCTTTAATGCCCAGGTGCAGCGGTTTGGCGGCGATACGGCGGTTGGCGCCATGACTATTTTGTTTTCCGTGTTCCAGCTTATGCTGCTTCCTGTGGAGGGCGTGTCCCAGGGTTCCCAGCCTATGATCGGATATAATTATGGAGCGGGGGAGACAGGGCGGGTAAAAGAAACCATAGGGCTGTCCCTGGCGGTTACCCTTATTTTTACCATGACGGTTACCGGCGTGGTTATGATATGGCCGGAGCTGTTTATTCGGGTATTCAATACGGATAGGGAACTGATCGGGCTGGGAAAGAGGATGCTGCGGGTTTATGTGGCAGGGATGTTTGTGCTGGGGGCCAATTCCACGTTCCAGCAGACTTACAATTCCCTGGGAGAGGGAGGAAAGGCGTTTTTCTTTGCGTTTTACCGGAAGATTATCATTATGATCCCGCTGATTTACATTCTGCCTGCCCTGCTGCCCTGGGGAGCTTTGGCGGTGGTTTTGGCCGAACCGGCGGCGGATCTTGTGACTACAGGGACTAATGCGGTTTATTTTAGACGGTTTATCAGGAAGAAACTTTGAAACGTTATTCACAAATTTTTGCCCTGGGAAAACCTGTTTTGTAAACGCCGTTACAACCGCTTTCGGATTGATTGAATCTTAGAGAAAAGCTGATAAAATAAACACCATCAAAAATGAAACAGAGAGAAGAGGAGGAATACACATGTACAACTTTAATTTTTATATGCCCACAAAGGTATTGTTCGGACCGGGGAAGCTCTCTGAACTTCACAGCGAAGCCCTTCCGGGGAAAAAGGCCCTGATTATCACATCAAATGGCCAGTCCGTGAAAAAGTACGGTTATCTGGAAAAGGTGGAGAAAGAGCTTGAGACGGCGGGAGTAGCTTACGCCCTGTTTGACCAGATTCGTCCCAATCCCACCAATACCAACGTCATGGACGGGGCAAAGGCGGTAAAGGAGAACGGATGCGATTTTGTCATCGCTTTAGGCGGCGGATCGGTTATGGACTGCTCCAAATGCATCGCCCTCATGGCTGCCAATCCCGGGGACATCTGGGACTACTCCTTAAGCGCCGCGGGGAAAAAGCAGAGCGCACCGAATCCGGCCATCCCCATTGTGTGTATCACCACGTCCGCGGGAACCGCCAGCGAGGTGGATATTGCCGCCGTAATCTCCAATGATGAAACCCAGGAAAAGACAGGAATCTTCTTCCCGTCTATGTTCCCCACCCTGTCCGTGGTGGACAGCGACCTGATGATGAGCGTGCCGCCCCAATTTACCGCTTACCAGGGAATGGACGCCTTTTTCCACGCTTCGGAAACCGTGGTCAACAAAAACGTCCATCCCATGGCGGAGATGTTTGCCTTAAAGACCATTGAGCTGGCGGCAAAATACCTTCCGGCCGCGGTAAAGGACGGCAGCGACAAGGAGGCCCGGGCTTACATGGCTCTTGCCAATACCCTGGCGGGATATTACATGATGTGTACCTCCGCCCACACCATGGAGCATGTGATGGGCAGCTTCCACGACAAGCTGGTTCACGGGGCGGGCCTCATCGAGATTGCCCATGCTTATTATGACTTTTTCGCCGAGAGGAAAGCGGCGGAGGAGCCTATGAAGAAAATGGCCAGGGCCATGGGCGTGGAGAACCCGTCTTCCGGAAAAGATTTTATCGCCGCGCTGGATAAGCTGATTGCCGATGTGGGATGCGCGGGGCTTAAGATGAGCGACGAGGGAATCACCAGGGAGGAGCTGAAAAAGTACCCGGCAAAGGTTCATGAGGTAATGGGAGGGGATATTACGGCTGACCCGCTGCCCCTTTCCGATGAGGATTATCTGGCTATTTTTGAGAACGCTTATTGCTGATTAGGGCGTAAGGGGAGATAAGGAACATACAGGGCAGGGACAGGTTAAGACAGGAGGCAGGGGGCCGTTCTTACCTGTCCTTTGTTTTTACGCAAAAGACAGGCGGACTTTAAGAAAATGGAGTGAGTACCTATGTCAGACAGATTGGATTTTATGGTCAGAAACAAGGAAGATTTGGTAAACGCGGTGAATGAAATAGGGTTTCTCCCTTTCTTTGCTAATTCCATAGCCGGATTTTCTCTGGAAGAACACACGGCCCCGGAAATCTGGTTTACCGGGGGAGAGG
Organism: uncultured Hungatella sp.; assembly: GCA_910585645.1. Taxonomy (GTDB): domain Bacteria; phylum Bacillota; class Clostridia; order Lachnospirales; family Lachnospiraceae; genus UBA3402. The sequence goes on from CAJUFP010000088.1 coordinate 3,957, forward strand.
GGCCATGGGAATGGAAAGGTCCGGTGATTCGGGAAAGCGGCTGCGCTTACGGAAAATTTTTTGGGAGAAAGGCGGCTTATATAAGCAGGGAATGGTTTCCGGATTTTGCCAACTACCGGAGGGACGGCTATGATTTTGACGCCCGGTTTGACGACGGGCTGGCATCCTATAAGGACAGGACGCTTTATGAACTTGTTGAGAAAAACGGCCCCCTGCTGTCCAAAGAATTAAAATGGCTTGGAAATTATAAGAAAGGCGGGAATACGGGCTTTGACACCATGATTACCAGGCTGCAGTCACAGTGTTATGTGGTAATCAGCGATTTCGTGTATCTGAAAGACAAGAAGGGCTGTCAGTATGGGTGGGGAGTGGCCCAATATGGGACTCCGGAACAGTTTATGGGGGAGGACTTTACAGGAAAGGTGTATGAAAGAGAACCTGAGGAATCCTATGAACGGATATTGGAGCATCTGTGCAGGCAGCTTAAGGGAGTGAAGACGGAAACGGTGAAAACGTTTCTGAGGAGGTTTTGATGAAAGGATTCAGAGGGAGTTACTGCAGTTATTTTTTAATGTATTTCTTTTATTATCTGTCTTTAGCCATGATGCAGGGGCTGATTTCCGTGTACCTGATGGACAGGGGATATTCGGCGTCCCAGGTAAGCCTGGTCGTTTCCGCTTCCCTGGCCGCTTCCGTGGCTTTGCAGCCGGTTGTGGGGGCTTTGTGCGACCGGTTTGACAAACGGGCGGTGTGCGGAGGGCTCCTTGCCATAAACGGGGCCTTAAGCTACGTGTTTCCCATGCTGACGGCATTTCCCCTTCTGGCGGCGGTTTACAGCATGGTGATTGCGGGCATGAACAGTACCAATCCGGTAGTGGAGCAGATGGCTACCGTATCCAGGTTTCCTTATGGCAGGATCCGGGTGTGGGGAACGATTGGGTATGCCGTGGGAACCCAGGTCAGCGGGATTCTTTACCGCTATGTTTCCCCGGGAGCCATGTATCAGATGTGCGGTATAGGTATGGCGGCGTGCATGATAGGCATCCTGGGCACCCGGGATGTGGGGCAGAAAGATGTTTTGGAAAAGGGGCAGGGGGAAGGCGGGAAGCCAGGGAAAGGGCATATGGCATTTGGCAGGGATTTTCTTTGGTATCTGGTGATTACGGGGCTGTTCTACGGCGCGACAAATGTAAACAGCACTTTTCTTCCCTCCATGTTCCAGGAACGGGGCATGAGCATCGATATGGCGGCTACGGTGATTTTTGCGGCGACTCTGATGGAGTTTCCCATCGTCATGTTTTCCGGCAGGTTCATGGACCGTATGAAAAATAAAATGCTGCTGATGGCGGTATTTTGTCTTTTGGCGGTACAGTTCGGAGCTTACGCTTTTGTACCGTCCGCGGCCTTTCAGTCTGCCGCTGCATTTTTTACCAAATCCGTGGCAACCATGGCGTACATTATGATTAATCTGAAAGTGATTGCATCCATAGTGGATAAACGGTATCAGATGACGGCCCTTGCCCTGGTGGCGGCCCTGAAAAGCCTGTTTACCGTCGGGTTTCAGACTGTGTGCGGGTATCTGCTGGACCATGGGACTTATGAGGGGCTGTATCTGCTTCTCTTAGGGGTAGCGGCAGTTGGGATTGTGCTGATTTTCATAAGCCCCATCCCGGACGGAACTAAGGAAAAGCTGTTTGGGTAGGAGGATTTGTAAAAGTTGAAAAAGATAAAAATATGGAGAGAGAACGGAAGTGAGGGTGTATGTTAATCAGGGACCGGCTGGAAGAATGTGATTTTTCAAACAGTGAGCGGGCGATTGTAGATTTTATTTTGGAAAAGAAACTGGAGATTAAGGACATGACCACCAAGGAGATTGCCCAGGGGGCCTTTGCCTCTGCGTCAACTCTGGTGCGGATTGCCCGCAAAATGGACTTTGGAGGGTGGAATGAGTTAAAGGAAGCGTTTTTAAAGGAGGAGGAATATTTACAGTCCCATTTTCAGGAAATTGACGCCAATCTTCCTTTTCAGAGGAACGATTCGATTATGTCCATAGCAAGCAAGATTGCGGCCATCAGGAAGGAGGCTATTGATGATACACGCTCTCTTATTACCCATGATGATCTGCAGAAAGCGGTTTTGTATATGAGGAAGGCTTCTTCCATAGGCATTTATGCTGTCAGCAATAACCTGATTCTGGCCAGGGAGTTTCAGCACAATATGGCAAGAATCGGGAAGAAGACGGAGATGCGCCAGCTTCAGGGGGAGGTTGTCCATGGGGCTTATATGGCGGAAAGGACCTCCTGCGCCATGATTATCTCTTATTCGGGGGAAACGCCCACGTTGATACAGGCGGCGCAGATACTTAAAAAGCATAAGGTTCCTGTGATTCTCATTACCAATATCGGCGAAAGCAGCCTGTCCAGGATGGCGGACTGCGTGCTGCGCATCTGCACCCGGGAGAAACAGTATTCCAAGATTGCCACATTTACCACGGACAGCTCCATTGCCTATGTGCTGGATGTTCTGTATTCTTGTATTTTTGCTCTGGATTACGAGAAAAATCTGCAGGTGAGGATTGATACGGCCAGGGCCGTTGAGCAGGGCAGAGGACAGACGACCGTGGAGATTATCAGGGAGCAGTGAATCATTTTTGAACGCCATTTACATTTTTCTTTTTGTGGGGAAGGGAATTTGTAAATGGCGTTGCGATTGAACCGGGAATGGTTGATATTCTTTCCAAATCTGTTAAGATTAGGCCATCATACACAAGACTTAACGGAAGGGGAGATTTTCATGGGAAAGTATGACGGACTGGCGAAGATGATCGTCCAAAATGTTGGAGGCAAGGAAAATATTACGGGGCTGGCTCACTGTATTACAAGGCTTCGTTTCCGCCTGGCGGACGAGTCCAAAGCGCAGACGGACGTGTTAAAGCAGACGGACGGCGTGGTTACGGTGGTGCAAAGCGGCGGGCTGTATCAGGTGGTGATTGGGCAACAGGTTGGAGAGGTATATGACGCGGTTATTAAGGCGGGGCATCTGGAGAGCCTGGTGGCGCCTTCCCGGGAGGAGGATACGGGGGCGGAGGGAAATAAAAATCTTGTGGCCCAGTTTGTTTCCGTTGTGACCAGCGTGTTCGTCCCCCTTATGGGACTGCTTTGCGCCTGCGGTATGCTGAAAGGAATCTGTGCGGCGGCGGCTCAGTTGGGATGGCTGGACGCAGGGGGCGGGGCTTACGCCATCTGGTACAATGCAGGGGACGCTATGTTTTACTTCCTGCCGGTGATGATTGCTTATACGTCGGCTAAAAAGTTTAAGCTCAACGAATTTACAGGATTGCTTATCGGGCTTGTGATGTGCGCCCCGGCTATTGTGGCCCTGGGGTCGGGGGAAGCCATAGGCAGCGTGCTGGGTTCTGACTACCAGGCCACGTTTATGGGAATCCCCATTATCCTGCCGAAAAACGGGAATTACACGTCTTCCGTGCTTCCGGCTATCGTGGCCATATGGGCGGCTGCCAAGGTGGAAAAGTGGCTGAAAAAAAAGGTTCCCGATGTGGTGAAATCTTTTATCTTGCCGTTTTTGGTTTTGGTCATTACGCTGCCTCTGTTGTTCCTGATTATAGGGCCGATTACCAATTACTTGGCAGTGGGATTGGGATTTATGGCCAATTCCGTGTTTAACTTTGCTCCGTGGCTGGAGGGAGTCCTGATGGGGACCGGGTGGCAGATTATGGTTATCTTCGGCCTCCACTGGGGAATCGTGCCGATTCGGTACAATAACTTTGCGGTGCTGGGATATGATACTTTGCAGACGCCTCATTTTGCGGCGAGCTTTGCCCAGACGGCCACGGTCCTGGCTATCGGGTTAAAGACAAAGGATAAAAAGTTGAAAGGACAGTGCAGCGCCTGCGCCATCTCCGGTATCTTTGGCGTGACGGAGCCTGCCATTTACGGAATTACCCTGCCGAGAAAGCTGCCTTTCGTGATTAGCTGCATTGCCTCGGGAATCGGCGGCGGGCTTATCGGAGCCATGCAGCTTCGGTGTTACTCCGGGGGCATGGGGATATTTGCCCTGGCTAACTACATTAACCCGGAAAACGGGGACATGTCCAATATGGTGAAAATGGTAATTGCCATTCTTATCTCCTGCGCCGTCAGCTTTGTGCTTACCCTGATTCTTTATAAGGAGAAAGAGCCGGAAAAAGCGGCGCAGACAGCGGACGGGGCAGAAAGGGGCCAGGCGGCGGTTTCAGGAAGCACTGGCACGGAGGTGATGGTTTCGCCTCTTACGGGAAAAGTAATGAACTTGAATGAAGTGGAGGATGAAGTATTTGCAGGAGGCGTGCTGGGAGCGGGATGCGCCGTGGTGCCGGATGAGGGAGCCGTGTACGCGCCTTTTAGCGGCAGGGTGATTGTCAGCGAGGGTATGCGCCATGCCATATCCATGGTATCGGATACAGGGGTGGAGGTTATTATCCATGTGGGCATGGATACGGTGGAGCTGAAAGGCAGATATTATGAGACGCTGGTTAAGGACGGGGAGCAGGTACATATAGGACAGAGGCTGATGAATTTTGATATTGGCAAGATTCGGGAGGCGGGGTATTCCGTGGTTACGCCTGTCGTGATTACCAACAGTGCCGCGTTTTCGGAGGTTGCCATGGCGGCGGATGACGGCGGGCATATTGAATCTGGCGGGGAATTGCTGAAAATTACGAAGTAGGCTGCCGGGCAGCGATTGAGATTTGAGGTGAATATCTGTAATGTCCAAAAGAAACGGAAAAACAGCTAAAAAGGAAATGGATATGGTCCATGGCCCTTTGATGAGAAACATGGTTTTATATTCCATCCCCATAGTATTTTCCGGCATTCTCCAGCTTTTGTTTAATGCGGCCGATATTGCGGTGGTGGGCCGGTTTACAGGGTCAGGGGCTTTGGCGGCCGTAAGCGCTTCGGGACCTGTATCCAGTCTGATTGTCACGCTTTTTATGGGGCTTTCCGTGGGGGCCAACGTGCTCTGCGCCCAGTATGCGGGGGCGGGAAAGGACCAGGATTTAAGGGATACGCTTCACACGGCGGTGCCGGTTTCCGCAGGGGCGGGAATACTGCTTATGGCCCTGGGGATGGCCTGTACGGATGTGCTGCTTAAGGCTATGGGGACGCCGAAGGACGTGTTTTCAGGGGCCCATCGATACCTGATGATCTACTTTGTGGGGGTTCCCGCCACGCTTTTGTATAATTTCGGCGCAGCGGTGCTGAGGGCGGTGGGGGATACCAAAAGACCTCTGTATTTCCTTACTTTGTCAGGGGTGCTGAACGTGTGCCTGAACCTGTTTTTCGTGGCGGCGCTCCATATGGGCGTGGAGGGAGTGGCCATTGCGACGGTGATTTCCCAGACAGGGGCAGCGATTATGGTTGTTGCCGCTTTGACCCGCTTTAGAGGGGTATGCCGGCTGGAGTGGAAGCGGTTGAAAATCAGCAGGGATAAGCTTTTAGGGATGCTTAAGATTGGCGTGCCGGCGGGAATCCAGGGAGCCGCGTTTTCCGTATCCAACCTGCTGATTCAGTCTTCGGTCAATTCTTTGGGGACGGCGGTAATGGCCGCAAGCGCGGTGGCGCTGAATATCGACTATTTCTGCTTTGTGGCTGTTGATGCCCTGGGGCAGGCGGTTATCAGCTTTTCCGGGCAGGCTTACGGGGCGGGCGATTTAAAGCGGGTGGATAAAATATTCTGGTACAGCCTGGGGCTGGGATGTGTCCTGGGAACGCTGGCCGGAGGCGTGGCTATGGCGTTTGCACCGCAGATTTTGGGGATTTATACCCAGGACGGGCAGGTGGTCCGGTATGGGATTGAGATTATGTTTATTCTCTGCGCCACGCAATTTGTCAACTGCACATTGAATATCCCTTTTAATATTCTGCGAAGCATGGGACATTCCATGTTTCCGCTTTTCAGCACGGTTTTGTGCGTATGCGGGTTGCGGGTGGTGTGGATTTACAGCGTATTTCGATGGTTTCCCACGGTATCCGTGCTGTATATGGTATGGCCGGTGACAAAAGGGGCGGCGTCGGTGACGGGAATTTTATATTATCTTTGGTTAAGGAGGAAGGGTCAATGAAACATCTTTGGAACAAGTACAAAAACAGTTATCTGAGTTATTTTCTGATGTATAATTTTTATTATCTGTCCTGGGCCTTGTTCAGCGCGCTGATTTCGGTTTACCTTATGGGCAAGGGATTTAAGGCAAGCCAGGTTTCCCTGGTGGTTTCGGCTTCTTTTTTGGCGTCTATGCTGGTACAGCCGGTTATTGGGGCGTGGAATGATAAGTATGATATGAAGAAAGTGGATACGGTGCTGTTTTTGATTGCCTGTGGGGGAGGAATCGTTTTCATGCTGTCGGAAAGCCTGGTGATGATTGGGGCAAGCTACAGCCTTGTGCTGGCCATGATTAACGGCGTGAATCCCATTATGGAGAAACTTGCCACCGCATCGCCCTATTCTTATGGGAAGATACGGATATGGGGGACCATCGGCTATGCCCTGGGTTCCTGGATGGCCGGGCTGATCTATGACAACATATCGCCGAAGGCTGTTTTTATGGCTTTTGTGGTGACCATGCTGCTGTGCGTGGCAGGACTTTTAGGCACGGAGCCGGCGGCGGGAAACCATGGACAGGAACAAGGGGGGAAGAGGGAACAGGGAGACGCTCTGGGGCTGTTTAAAAACGGGAAGTACCTTTACTACCTGTGCCTGTGCGTAATCTTCTATGGCATTACCAATATGAGCAATTTATTTATTCCCTCTATGCTGACGGATAAGGGGCTGGATGTGGGAACGGCGTCATTGGTTTTATCCATAGCGGTTTTCTGCGAAGCGCCGCTGGTCCTCTTTTCCTACCGGTTTATGGATAAGATAGCCAATAAGACTCTGCTGTTTGTGGCAATGGGGACGGTGTGCGTGCAGTGCGCGGTTTATGGCTTTGATTTGCCCATGCCGTTTATCATACTGGCCACGCTTATTGCCAAACACCCTGCGGGGATGCTGTATATTATGGTGAATCTGAAGGTGGTTAATACTCTGATTGATGAAAAGCGGCAGATGACGGCCCTGGCTTTTGTGGCCACGCTGAAAAACCTGGCTGCCATCGTGTTTCAAAATATGGCGGGGCAGATTCTGGACGCTGCCGGATATTCCCGCCTGTATCTTATCTGCTTTGGATGCATGCTGGGCGAGCTGGCGCTGCTTGGGTTTTTCCGTATCGGGAGCGGGAATGAGAAACCGTTGTTTGTCGGGAAGGCGGCGGGCGGCAGACAGGGAGAGCGTGAGTTTGCCTGAACTGGATATGAATATGGGGCGGTTTTGAAACGTCGTTTACATTTTTCCGGCTGTTAAATGGGAAATATGTAAACGACGTTTTATATGGCTTCCAAACCCTTGCCGATACGTGTAAATTTATTAGAATGGGAGTCAGGAAGCAGCACACATTTTTTATAAAGGAGGGTAATAAAATGATTAATTTTGAATACCAGAATCCCACCAGGATTATCTTTGGCCAGGGGGCGGTGAAGAAGCTGAGCAGCGAGATACGAAAATACGGAAAGAAAGTGCTTTTGGTATACGGAGGAAGCAGCTTAAAGGAAAGCGGGACCTATGACCTGATTACATCCCAGCTTTCCCGGAATCAGATTGGGTGGGCGGAGCTTCCGGGCGTGACCGTGCCTTCCCTAAAGACTGTGTATGAGGGAATCCGGATTGCCAGGGAAAACCAGGTGGATATGGTTATCGGCATCGGAGGGGGATGCTGCATCGACGTGGCCAAGTCTGTGGCCCTGGGGGCTGCCGGGGACGTGGATATCTGGGACGTGCTGAACAGGAAGATTCCCTGGACAGACTGCGACGTGCTGCCCATCGGAGCGGTGGTAACCATTGCCGGAAGCGGAAGCGAGATGGACGGCAACAGCGAGATTGACAACCTGGAGACAGGGGTACATGGAAGTATCGGGAGCTTCATGAAGACCTACCCGTCATTTTCCATCCTGGACCCGGATCTGACGGCCACGGCGCCTTTTAAGCTGACGGCTTACCATGGAGCCTGCATCCTTATCCAGGCCCTGGAGCAGTATTTCTGCCAGACCCAGGATACCCCCATCCAGGACGGGTTTATTGAAACCATCTGCCGGACGGTTATCTGCTCCCTGAAAATGCTTCAGAAAAGTATGGATAACGTCAATGCCAGGGGACAGCTTTTGTGGGCGGGCGCTTTGGTGACCAGCCGGATTCTGGGACGGGGGAAGGAAGCGCCATGGATGGCCGGGTCCCTGGGAAGTTTGATTGAAGAGAAAGCAGGGCTTGACTATACTACCGGTATTGCCATTACATTTCCTAAGTATATGAGGGTTTGCTATAAGGACTGCCTTCCCCTTTTTGTCCAGTTTGCCATTAACGTGATGAACGTAAATACGGAGAGAAAATGCGACAATCAGATTGCAAAAGAAGGGGTCGAGGCGCTGCAGAAGATTTTTGACGATCTGGGGCTGGCCCACAGCCTGAAAGAGCTTGGGAAGGATTTTACGTCTTATAAGGAGTTCCAGGAGGAAATCGACGCATACGCCGCAAAGGGAGTTATCTCGAAAGAGGATCTGCAGGAAATCGTCCAGATGTCAATCGGCTGACCGTAACAGGCGGATTTTATTTTTGCTATGTTGACTTTGGATTCATCCACTGCATTGACCGGATTCCGGAGCTTGAAAAGGCTGTAAACGGTGGCATCCTGGACATGAATACACCAATATGGCGACATTCAAGTGCTGGTTTATCCGTGGGAAGGTTTTGTATAAACAGATGGAGCCACGGGAGCAGTGGGTCCGACCGGTCCTCAGGGTCCGGCAGGGGCGACAGGAGCCACGGGAGCGGCAGGCCCGACAGGCCCCCAGGGACCGGCAGGAGCGGCAGGTCCGACAGGCCCCCAGGGACCAGTAGGAGCGACGGGAGCCACAGGAGCGGCAGGTCCCACTGGCCCGACCGGTCCTCAGGGTCCGGCAGGAGCGGCAGGTCCCGCAGGCCCGACCGGTCCTCAGGGTCCGGCAGGAGCGACGGGAGCGACAGGAGCCACAGGAGCGGCAGGTCCCACCGGCCCCACCGGCCCCACGGGAGCGACAGGAGCCACAGGAGCGACAGGAGCGGCAGGTCCCACCGGCCCCACCGGCCCCACAGGAGCCGCAGGAGCCGCAGGCCCCACCGGCCCAACCGGCCCCACAGGAGTGGCAGGGCCCACCGGTCCCACCGGCCCCACCGGCCCCACCGGTCCCACCGGTCCCGCAGCCGGGCTGGCGGCATACGGCGGGCTGTACAGCACCACCCCCCAGAACCTGAATCTTGTGGTAGGAGGCACGACGCAGATTCCTCTTCCAGTGAACGCACCGTCAGCAGGGGTGACCTACACCCCGGCAAACAGCATTACAGTCACAAACGCGGGAACGTATGAGATCAATTACAACACAACCCTGTCAGCGGCGGTGGCGACTACCATTACCTTTGCCGTGAGAGTCAACGGGACAGATGTTCCAAGCGCCACCATCTCCAGGCTTCTGTCCGTGGGCGCCAGCTCCCTGTTCAATGGAAGCACGGTTGTGAACCTGGCAGCAGGCAGCGTTATCGATATGGCGCTCTCCGCCTTGCTGGCAGTAGGAATAACCCTTGGCAGCGGCCTCAACGCCCTGCTTTCGGTAAAAAAACTGGATTAAGACAAAAGGGCGGTGTATTACCGCCCTTTCTCCCCTCATTTCCACAGAAAAATCAACAGTCAGGACGGAGGCATTTATGAAAGTAGTTGTGTATGGGATTTGCAAAAATGAGGCCCGGTTTGTAGAGCGGTGGGTCAAATCCATGTCCGAGGCGGATGAGATCGTGGTGTTGGACACAGGCTCTGAGGACGACACGGCAGAACGCCTAAAAGACCATGGAGTCCATGTGGTGACAGAGGCCATTGTCCCATGGAGGTTTGACAAGGCCCGCAACCGCTCCCTGGAACTGGTGCCAAAGGACGCGGACATCTGCGTCTGCACGGATTTGGATGAGGTCTTTGAGCCGGGATGGAGGAAACTTCTGGAGGAGGCCTGGAGGCCCGAAGCGGGGCAGGCCAGATACCGGTACACCTGGAGCTTTACAAAGGAAGGCAGGGAAGGAGTCGTATTCTGGATTGAAAAAGCCCACAGGCGTCATGGCTATCAGTGGGTCCATCCGGTTCATGAAGTGCTTACATGGACAGGAGAGGAAAGCCCGGGTGTCATGGTCACGGCCCGGGGCGTGCAGCTAAACCATTTTCCCGATGACACAAAGTCACGGGGCCAGTACCTTCCTCTCCTGGAAATGTCCGTGAAAGAGGACCCGGAGGATGACCGGAATATGCACTATTTGGGCCGCGAGTATATGTACAGGGGAAGATGGGACGACTGCATCCGGACGCTGCAAAACCACCTGGCCATGCCCAGGGCTCAGTGGGCGGATGAGCGGGCGGCGTCCATGCGCTATATTGCCAAGTCGTATCTGATGAAGGGAGAGAGACAAAAAGCCAGGGACTGGTATCTCAAAGCCATTGTCCAGGCCCCTTATCTTAGAGAGCCCTACACAGACTTAGCCTACGCCCTGTATGAAGAGGAAAACTGGGAGGGAGTCCTGTATTTTACAAAATGCGCTCTTGCGATCACGGACCGGCCCACCACCTATATCTGTGAGGCCGCCTCATGGGGCAGCCTTCCCCACGACTTGCGGGCCATGGCGTTTTTCCACACAGGGCGGCCGGGAAAAGCCCTGGAGGAGGCGGTAAAAGCTCTGGCCCTGGAGCCGGAAGACAAGCGGCTGCTGGGCAATGTGCGGGCGTTGGAGAAAAAGGCGGGAGCCTGCCTATGGAAAGCCGGGGCCAGCGTAGAACATACCCGGGAAAATGAGAATGCCGACACCGCGGCGCTGCCAGACATCACACGATGATCAGGGAGCGGGTATACTCATTTTTCGGCAGAGTATGGCTTTTGTGACAGACCACGGACTGGTACAAATGGGAGCAGAACAGGTCGTGGTCAAAGTGTTCCAGAGTCTGGGGGGAGAGGATTTTGCGCGCGTCGGCTGTCTTTGTCACAAGAGGCAGCCAGGCGCGCCGCTTTATGTTCCCAAGCAGCGGAGCGGAGTCCCGGCGAAATCCCAATATCCTGATATAAGACCCATACCCCAGCCGTTTCCTGGAATCTATGTCCTTTCGGGTGATGCCAAGAAGGATGTGCATCAGGCATCGGCTTATGCGGGTGTAGGTGTACTGCCTTGTCTTTAAGGCAGCCGCGCGCTCCTCAAAAGAGGAAAACCGAAGGGTGTGCCTGGCTATGCGCAGGGCCAGGTCCGGGGAGACGTCGGCAAATTGCTCCAGTCCGGCTCCCTGCCGGGAAAGCTCCAGAAGGCGGCAGGAAAGCAGAAGAGAGAAGTCGTTGGCGCTGACAGGGACGCAGGTACGGATTGTCTCCATACAGGAGTAAGGGAGCAAAGGCCCTAAAACAGCCGAAAGGGCTCCGCTGTCAAAGGCGCCGGGGGCATGGGGAGACAGGGGGGTTTCTGTTTGTCTGTTTTGTTCATAAATGATCTTGCGTATGGCTGTGGCAGAACTGTATCCGGCTGTCAGGTTCTCCTCGTGATATCCGGCGCCCTGCCTGGCAATGGTCACAGGGACAATGGAACTGCCCTGTTTGATCAAGGCCTTTAAATACTCTACCCCCAGGGTATTGTTGGGGGAAGAGAGGAGGCTCTCCGGGCTCTCATGCGTTTGGCGGGAAGGAGGGGCTTGCTCCAGGTTCTCATGGGCTTGGCAGGAAGGAGGTGTTTGCTCCAGGTTCTCATGCGCTTGGCAGGAAGGAGGGGCTTGTTCCAGGTTCTCATGCGTTTGGCAGAAAGGAGGGGCTTGCTCCAGGCTCCCATGCGTTTGGCAGCAAAGAGGGGCTTGCTCCAGGCTCTCAGGCGTTTGGCAGGAAGGAGAGGCCTGTCCCGCCTTTTCGTGGGTCTGTCGGGAGGCGGTGGATTGGTCCGTGCTTCCCGGCGTCCGGCAGGAGGCCAGGTACTGGGCCAGGGCTTTTTGCCGCGCCTTAGGGTAGGACAGGCCGGACGCGACTTCCCGCCGAAGGGCCTGGACAAAGGGCCAGGGTTCACAGGCCAGAATCCGGGCCAGGTCCATGAGAGGGGCCACATGGCCGCACTCGCTTCCAAAACACAGGTGAGTCACAACCCCCAGGCTCTCCAACAGGGACACGCCGCAAAAGGCAAAGTCCTCAGCGCTTGCCAGGGCAAAGGCGGGAGGCATCTCCACCACCAGATCCGCGCCCGATGAGAGGGCCATAAAGGCGCGGGCATATTTATCAAAAATGGCGGGCGCCCCTCTCTGCACAAAATCGCCGCTCATGACCACAACGCAGTAAGAGGCATTGCAGAGTCGTTTGGCTTCCTGTATGTGGAAGGCGTGGCCGTTGTGAAATGGATTGTATTCCGCGATGACGCCCACCACAGGCTGGGTATGGCTGGAGATGTTCATGGACATAAAAGGCTCCTTTTTCATATGATCCCCTATTCTATCATAATCGTAAAAAAAAATCATGTTTTATAAAAAATGCAAAATATTTCCTGCCCAGGACTTGAAAAAACATGGCAGAACCCCTAAAATATAAGACAGGATCAAAACAAACCTGTTGATTTCATTACAGTGGAAGAGGAGAGAAGCAATCATGAATTTTATTGTTGAGACAAGCGCGCGTCACGTACATCTGTCCCAGGAGCACCTGGAGGCTCTTTTTGGCAAAGATTATGTTCTGACAAAAAAGAAAGATTTATCCCAGCCGGGCCAGTACGCCTGCGAGGAGCGGGTCACCATCATCGGGCCTAAGAAGGAGTTAAAGGGCGTTTCCATTCTGGGGCCGGTGAGAAAGGCTACCCAGGTTGAGCTTTCCCTGACCGACGCCCGCTCCATCGGCGTTACGGCTCCTGTGCGGGAGTCCGGGGACACGGCAGGAAGCGCTCCCTGCAAGATCGTGGGCCCCAAAGGCGAGATTGAGATTACAGAGGGCGTCATCGCCGCAAAGCGCCACATCCACGCCACCACAGAGGACGCAAAGAACCTGGGCGTAGAGAACGGCCAGATCGTGTCCGTAAAGATCGACACCGACGGGAGAAGTCTGGTGTTTGGCGATGTGGTAGTCCGGGTCAGCGACACCTATGCCCTGGCCATGCACATTGATACCGACGAGTCCAACGCGGCGGGATGCGGCAGGGAAGTGTACGGCGAGATCGTAAAATAGAAACACTGCCTGTCTGCGGCCCGGCTACCTGTCCGGCTGCGCAAAAAGAATAAATCGAACCATAAAGGAGAAATATAAGACATGAAAATCTTAGTAGTTAACTGCGGAAGTTCCTCCCTGAAATACCAGCTTATTGACATGGACAACGAGAGCGTGATCGCAAAGGGCCTGTGCGAGAGAATCGGCATCGAGGGTTCCAAGCTGACCCATCAGCCTGCGGACAAGGACAAGTATGTGGTGGAGAATCCCATGCCTGACCATACGGTTGCCATCCAGATGGTCATGGACGCGCTGCAGGACAAGGACCACGGCGTGATCGAGAATACGGACGAGATCGCGGCCATTGGCCACAGAGTCCTTCACGGAGGCACGGTTTACAGCGATTCCTGTATTGTCAATGAGGATGTAAAGAGAGTCATCCGGGAGTGCTTTGACCTTGGCCCTCTCCACAACCCGGCCAACCTTATGGGCATCGAGGCCTGCGAGAAGGCCATGCCCGGCAAGCCCAACGTGGCGGTGTGGGATACGGCCTTTGGCATGAAGATGCCGGAAAAAGCATATCTGTACGCCATTCCCCACGAGTATTATGAGAAATACAGCATCCGCAGATACGGCTTCCACGGCACCAGCCACATGTTCGTGTCCGGCGAGGCCATCAAGTTCGGCGGCCTTGACCCGGCAAACGCCAAGGTCATTGTATGCCACTTAGGCAACGGCGCCAGCGTGTCCGCCTCCATCGGCGGCAAGTGCGTGGACACCAGCATGGGCCTTACCCCTCTGGAGGGCCTGATCATGGGAACCAGAAGCGGCGACATTGACCCGGCTGTTGTGCAGTTCATCTGCAACAAAGAGGGCAAGGACGTAAACGAGCTGCTGAACATCCTGAACAAGAAGTCCGGCGTTCTGGGCATGAGCGGCGGAGTGTCCAGCGACTTTAGAGATATTGAGAACGCCAAGAAGGAAGGCAACCACCTGGCCGAAGTGGCTCTGGAGGCATTTGTCTACCGTGTGGCCAAGTATATCGGCGCTTACACCGCGGCCATGAACGGCGTGGACGCCATCGCCTTTACCGCAGGCGTGGGAGAGAATGACAAGGCCAGCAGAAAGGCTATCTGCGAATATCTGGGCTACCTGGGCGTAAAGATTGATGACCAGGCCAACGACGTCAGGGGCAAGAAGACCGTGATCTCCGCCCCGAACTCCAAGGTAAAGGTGATGCTGATTCCCACCAACGAGGAGCTGGCTATTGCGAGAGACACCCTGGCTCTGGTGAAATAAGCGGTTCAAACCAGTTGGAAAAGTTTAGGGTAAGTTTTAGAAAGAATCGGTTGACAAATTCTTGCAGCCTATGTATAATGACAAAGGTGCGTATTAGGAGATTAATATGCTTATTAACTTGACAGAGTTGTTTACCAGAGACGGAAAAGAGAAAGATTACACACTACATCTTGACGCCAAGGCGTTTCAGACACCGGATGGTGTATGCGATCTGGCGGATGTGAAGCCGGTCCGGATTCGTGTGGCGAATACCGGAGATCGGATGCTGGTGCTTTCGGGCAGCGCAAAGTTTGCCCTGATGATACCCTGCAGCCGCTGTCTCGAACCGGTGAAGGTTCCCTTTTCCCTGACCCTGGACCGTGCGTTTGACATGAAGCAGACGGACGAGGACAGGGCGAGAGATCTGGACGAACAGCCGTATTTACAAGGTTACAATCTGGATGTTGACCAGCTGGTTCGTGACGAACTGTTGCTGAACTTACCTATGAAAGTCCTGTGTGATGAAGATTGCAAGGGGATCTGTAATAGATGTGGGGCGAATCTCAACCATGAGACGTGCCACTGCGACCGCAGTGTGCCGGACCCGAGAATGTCTGTTATCCAGGATATTTTTAAACAGTTTAAGGAGGTGTGAACCATGTCTATCTGTCCAAAGAATAAATCTTCCAAGGGAAGAAGAGATAAGCGCAGAGCCAACTGGAAGATGGCTCCTGTGAATTTGGTAAAGTGCAGCAAGTGCGGCGCTTTGATGATGCCTCACAGAGTCTGCAAGGCTTGCGGCAGCTACAACAAGAGAGAGATCGTTAGCGTTGAAGATTAAGATTTGAAAAATTGGCAAAATTGAAAAAAGCTAGGAAACTAGGGCTTCTGGGGGGTTTTCCTCAGGAGCCTTTATTCTTGACCAGCTTGCAAGGGCAAACTTCGTAAGCTAACGAACGTCTTTGCCGTGAGTGATAAGTAGATATCATGATGAAGGAGTGATGATATGATTACAATAAGCGCCACCAAGGCAAGGGAGAATATTTACCAGATTATTTCAGATGTAAATGCAAATTGTGAGCCCATTACCATAACCAATCATAAAGGAAAAAATGCGGTTTTGATAGGGGAGGCTGATTGGAGGGCAATCGAAGAAACCTTGTATTTGATGTCGGTTCCAGGAATGGCAGAATCCATTCTTGCAGGCGGAAAAACACCAATCGAGGAATGCGTTTCTGAGGAAGAGGTGGAATGGTAATTGTATCGCATTGTCTATGAAAAACAGGCGGTAAAAGATATTAAAAACCTGAAAGCAGCCGGATTGGATAAGAAGGCCAAAGAGCTGATTGAAATTATCCGTAAAAACCCATTCCAGACTCCGCCTGTCTATGAAGGATTAGTGGGGAATTTGCAGGGATTTTATTCAAGGAGGATTAATATTCAGCACCGGTTGGTATATCAGGTGTATCAGGAGAAGGTTACTGTAGATGGTACGGTATACCAGGGAACCATTAAGATTATACGGATGTGGACGCATTATGAAAAGATAAGATAACAAATTTTGAATGAAACGAAGCCGGATGCCTGGGCCCAGGTATCCGGCTTCGTTCTGTTATGAAAGGAAAATAGCCTCAATTTCTTTTGCTATAGACTGAAGGTTTGCTATGACCTGAACGATCTCAGCAAAGGGTGACGCTTCGGAATAGGGATCAAATTCATTGACAAAGTGCAGGCCATGGAGGATATGGAAAAGAGGCTGCAGGAGCTAGTATGACCCACACTAATTAGCCACATGTTTCACTTGTCTAAATTTCCATCTGCTTCGTTGTCATCGGTCAACGATGCCACCGCATCGCCTCCCTCTTCCGCCTTGCAGGCTGAAAATTTATCCTGCGTGAAACATATGGCTAATTAGTGCGGGTCATACTAGAGCGTGTTTGAAAATTCATTCCCGCCATCTGCATGCCCCATTTTGCGGTATATTTGGCCCTCATTCGGTCAACGTAGCCCGCTACGACTCCCTCATTCGGGCCAAATCTCCCACAAACTGTGACGCACATTTGACGGAAAGCAATTTTCAAACACGCTCTGGGATACCGGATGAAGTTCCCGGCAAAAACAGGGGATCTCAGTAGAAGATGGTGCAGCGGGAATTTAAAAGCCGCCGTGCAGGACAGTGTTACCTCAAATCTGGAAAGGACGAAAACGAATGTGAAGGTGCTGGTTGTTTCAGGGGAACGGCGGGGGGAATCTGCTGGCCGGTCGAAATACAATGAGATGGAGATCCACAGAACCAACGCGGACAAAAAGGCCCACCGGATTGTCCACGAATGGCGGCCAGTGATTGACTATTCGGAGAAAGATGTGTGGGAGGTATTAAAGCGCCATAAGGTAAATCCCCATCCATGCTACCGGGCAGGCTGGAACCGCTGTTCCTGTGCTATGTGTATTTTTTCTACTCCGAAGTTGTTTGCTGGAATCAGAGAATTGTATCCGAAAGAGTATGATCTGCTCAGGCAGGATGAGAAGATTCTGGGCTTTACCCTGGATAACAGGTGTGATCTGGATACGTTTGTGGGGGATGCCAAATCCTGTGTATATTATGGGGATGAAGCGGCGCTTCAAAGCCTTATCACGGGGGATTTTTTGGTTGAAGATGTGTATGTGAAGGGAGACTGGCTGTATCCGGCAGGAGCCTTTCATGGGGCGGAGGGTGGACCGTGTTGATCTTACCTAAAATAGAAAGTGTATGGACTTTATAGAGAGCCTGCTGAAAAAGAGTACAGCATGGTGAAAAATAACTCCGATGTAACAGTTCAGATAGGTCTGCGCACTTACTGCGCTGACCGTACGAAAGCGTAGTG
>CAJUFP010000089.1 GCA_910585645.1 uncultured Hungatella sp.
ATTTTTTCAGACAGGTGATCCATGCCGCAGACCTCAATCTGAAAATGGAGGAAGCTTTAGCCTATGGGATTTTGAGCGCGCTGCTGTCAACAATCAATGCCAAAGAAACGCTTTCCGTCACCTGCGATTATTTCGCTGCTTTTGATTTTATGGTGGATAGCCTTGTGGCAGATATTTTTGCGTAAAGGAGATTTTTATGACAGAATTTGAGTACAAAACTTTATCCATTGACAGCAAGGAAACAGAACATTCCAAGGAGGACAAAATGATGAAAAAAGTAAATCAAGCTTGCGAAAAGCTGAATCGTAGATTGGGGATTTCCGTAGAGCTTCCCAACCCGAAAAAGAAAGCGTTAAAAACGGCTGCGGCTTGTAACTTAGTTGTCGGTGCTGGTCTGGTGGCGGCAGGAATCCTTTTCCCGTCAAAATCTTGTGCGTTATTGGGCGGCATCAGCGTTATCAGCAGCGTTGTACTGCGAAAAGAAAGCAAGCATAAGAACCATGAATCAGAGGGTGTACGCGAACATAAAAACCCGGCATGATTTTGCAAATAGACAAAACCATACCACCAACCTTTTCCCTCAGCCTTTTTAAGATAACCTCCTCGCCCAGCCCGTCCCCCCGGCCCAGCTCAATGAATTTCCGGCAATGATCGTGTTCACAAATCCCATAAGGTCGGTCCGTTCCGTATCCGTCAGCTCGCCTTCCCCGTGGAGACGCACCATCTCATCCCGAAAATATGCCAGGTGATGGTCGTCTTGTCAAGTTAGGGATAAAAAAATCTTCATCTTTTTATCAAAACTTCTTTCCCTTGAAAAGCAAAACCATATTTTCGGATGCGATCGCCAGGAAATCCCCTGCTCTCCAAATCCGCCTCATATCGCTGCTCCTCAATCTGCTTCAGCGCGGCACCAGCAGTGTCCTCCAACGATTTCTCCTCGCCCGGATCCCTCACCTTGAATTCCATTATAACCGCATTGTCCGTTCCGTTCTTCGGCTCCATCACCACATCATACCTTCCGAATCCACTCTCCCGGTTGGATGTAATAATATAGCGGTCTGCCAGTTCCACGGCCAGTCCCAGCACAAAACCATGGTAAAACCGCTCCGGCTGTGTCTCCATGGAAGGATTTCTTCCGCTGTCAAAGTAGCTGAACGTAGCCAGGGCCACACGGTTCATATAGGCGTTCATGGACTTTATGTCATCCTGTAACAGTGCCCTGATAAAGCCGTTGTAGACTGTCCCGGAGCGGGTAAACCATTTCCGAATCATCTTTTGGAACATGATCTGCACTTCCTTGTTGGTCAGCGCCAGCTCATACATATCTGCTCCCGTGTCTTCATTGAATTCGTAATTCTCCGCTTTCAAGTATCCGCTTGCCAAAAACAGACTCCAAATGGCGTTCTCATCTGCGTCTAACTGTTCGAAAATAATCTGTTCATCGACTTCCTTATACAGATACTCGCCTTTCAGCAGGTTCTCCATAGATATTTTTATGTCTGCGCTTCCCTCCCGTATCAGCTTATCTACCAATCCGTTACTGCTGGTGTTGGCCCAGTAAGTGGAAAGCCTTTTTTTATCCAGATAATTGATAATCGACCAGGGATTATAGATATCTTTCCTTTTTCCGAATGTAAAGCCGTCATACCAGGCTTTTACGGCCTGCCTGTTTTCGTACAGACCGCATTCCTGCAATGCCGCCCATACCTCCTCCTCTGTAAACCCGAAGCTGTCTTCATATTTCTCTGATGTAGTGGTCACTACCTCCAAATTATTGAAATCAGAGAAAATAGATTCCTTGCTGACCCTTGTGATTCCGGTCATAACCGCCCGTTCCAGATGCGGATTTGTCTTGAATGTGGAATTGAACAAGCCTCGGATAAATTCTGCCATCTCTTTCCAATAACCGTACACCCAGGCCTCCTGAAGAGGTGTATCATATTCATCCAGCAGGATAATCACTTTCTTCCCATAGTAACCTGCCAGATAACCGGACAGATTCTTTAAGGAATACGCCGCTTCGGAATCCGTCATTTCGATCAAAGTCCTACGGAAAAGCTCTGATTCACCTTCCTCCAGGCTCCCTTCCGCCAGCAGAAAACCATATTTCCGGTACACTTCTTTGATAAGCATGCAAATCTTTTCCCTTGCCATGTCAAAGGTATTCGCCTTTACATCCGCAAAACTTAAGGATATAACCGGCCAGGTTCCCTGAAGGTCACGGTACTTCTTGTCTTTCCATATGGATAGTTCTTCAAAGACTTCCCCCTCACCCGCATATTCCAGGGAAAGAAACCGTTCCAGCATGTTCATATTCAAGGTCTTCCCGAATCTGCGGGGGCGGGTGATCAGTGTCACATCATCCCCACTTTCCCACCATTCCCTGATAAAACCTGATTTATCAATATATAAATACTGATTCCGGATCAATTTATCAAAATTCTGAATGCCAATTCCCACAGTCCTTGCCATATGTCATACCCCCTTGTCCGCCTTTTTCATAGCCGTTCAGACAACCCTTAAACGGTTATCCTCTTTCTGCTTATCCATATTATATATGTTTTCCATATATTGTACAAGCAAATCACAGGATTTCGCCTTTGAGCCATAAGTGCATACTCATTTTCAAGTAATGTGTCAAAAACTCCCTGATCATCTGTATTGATTGAGACACACACAGACATATTTTTCTGAAACTCATGAAGATATCGGGAATTAAATCGTAAAATAGGATGAGCCTCATATTTTTGAATAGTCCCAATCAAATAGTTAGACGATGGCATATACGGTTCCGTCATTGCGCTGACCGTTTCGAAGCTCCTGAAAATCAATGACATCGCCTATGAATGCCCATATCAGCATGTTGAAAATCCCCAATCCCATGCTGCTGATAAAATTCATCAGCATAAACATATAGGGAGACTTCACTTTCAGCACCCATAAAATCCCAAAGATGATACAGGCTGCCAGGACGCCTATGGAACACACTTCTTTTTTCCCAAACTTTGACGCCAGCTTTGACGCAACAGGAGCAATCAGCAGCATTGGCAGTATCTGCGCGAAACTGACAACCGACAAAATCTGGGTGTTATTAAAGTAGTCTTTGTACAAGTATGCGGTCATGGTTCCTGTAAGAAGGCTCCCTATAAGCAGCACCAGGGCAATTACGATAATTACCAGCAATGGTTTACAGCTAACCATCTGTTTCAAAGCCACAAAAAGATTTTCTCCTGACTTCTTCTCCCGCTTTCCATGGACTCTCTCCGTTGTCAGCCCATAGCATCCCAGATAAAAGGAAGCGGCAAGGACTCCGTACAAAACAGCTACCATGGTAAGCCGTTCCGGGACAACTACCTGCTGGTCCGTACCGCTGGCTGCATATACGATCTTGTCCTTTAATCCAAAGGGCTTCGTGTTTTGATTTGTATCCATTTCCTGCTATCCTTTGTTTACTTTTTTCTATAATAAATATCATGGCCATGATTTTATAGACAATATTTGCTTGTAATATGCACTATAAAATATTTTTTAAGAATTATTTATTGTGCAATATCACCACTTATGGTATGATTATAGCAAATATCTATTGGAATGTTTATCCACAAAGCAAACCAAAAATTGGACATTTCGAAACAAAGGAGCAAACTTCTATGTCAACGGATAACAAAACCGCAGAAAACGGCCTGATGCCCAGTCTGGAAACCATATTTATGGGGGATTCGATTATCAATGACGATTTAGTGTTTGAAAGATATGCAGATGAAAAGAAGCTGTTATATTTTGTTGTTGCCGGAAATTATGAACAGGCGCTGCTTATCTGGGACCGCGCGCCAAAAGAGCCGTCTTATTATGCGGACCTTATTGCCAGGGTTCCTGGTGACCATGACCGCCTTCTCCGCAATTTGGCCTGGATTCTCAATTCCACCCTTCGGGTCACTCTTCTTTTTACCCATGTACCGGTGAATTATGTACATATTGTAGCAACCCATTTTGGAATGATGATTGAACAAATACCGGTGGAGCTGTTGGTTAACCAGCAGTTGTTCCACAATATGCTGGAAGTATACTGCCACGCTGCAAAGGAATTCGGCAACAGGCAGTACAGCAAAACCGTAGAGAAAATAACCAATTACATTTTAAGCAACCTGCAGACAGAACTGACTCTGAATCAGATTGCCCAGGTTTTTAATTTCTCCCCGGCCTATATCAATCGGCTGCTGAAAAAGGAAACCGGTTTTTCCACGATTCAGTATATTAAAAAACAGAGAATCTCCCTGGCAAAAATATTGCTCCACTTTGATGATATGGCTGTTGCCGATATCGCTTCTATCGTAGGATATCCGGATTCCGCCTACTTTTGCCGTGTTTTTAAGCAGACAGAACATGTATCTCCATTGCAGTATAAAGCTCAGAACAAGGAACACTAAAGCCGGGACAGGGGAATATCTGCCAGTATAGTCGGCTGACCGCATCCTGTTTTTATAATCCTATTCCATTTATCTCTTTTCGGAAACGTATTCCTAATCAGCCTTCCTCCCACAACGCCTCCCACTCAATACAATTTGGGCGTTCTAATGTATCGTTCTTTTTATGTGAATACGCAATTCCGAAAAGGGAGTTCCTCCACGGCCTTTGCTATGGAATCGTTATTCATGCCCATAGCCTTAAGGTTAAACGCCGTCTGCTTCGCATGCTCCATCTTTCCTTTCTTTATACCATAGTCTTCGCCCTCTTTACGTCCCTGTTGCCATCCTTCTCTCAAAATGGTCTTTGCTTCATGCTCAAGAACCTGTCCTCCCATAACTGACTTCACTCCTTCCCTGACATTTTCATATTTCTGCGCAAGGTTCTCCACAACTTTGTCTGACATTTCCATGATGATCTTCCTGGTGTATGCGCTGATCTGCCCTGCTTCTAAAAGGCCGTCCCGCCAGGCGTCTTCATCTCAATGGCCATCTTATCCGGCGGTGCTGATCCGCGAAATTAAACTCAATACTGATCTCACCGCCCTGATGAATATAAATATTTTTTACCAAAGCAACCAAAATCCCCCTGTTCAGTTCCCTTACATTTTTCTCCTTCAAAAAATAAGCCAAACAAGGCTCCTTCTCCTCCCCCCTTTCCGCCATCCCCCCACGCTCTGACTGAATGGTTTGGATGACCCGTCTCAACTGTTCCGTCATGGAAGCATACTTCTGCTTCAAACGAGTATATTCCTCTTTCGAAATATCTCCGCTTTTCCAATCACCATAAAGCTCATCCGAAATCCCGATCACTTTATCCAGTTCCTTTTGGCGGGTATGAAGCAACGCCGTCAAACGGTCTGACTCATTTCCCGCGCCAGGCGACTTATGGATCTCCTCCACTGCCTCATCCAAAGAATCAACCAACGAAATCTGCGCCTGGATTGCCGCTAAAACAGCCTTAACCACGGTCTCCTCCCTGATCGCGTGTTTCGTGCAGGCGTTTTTCGATTTTTCCCGGAAGGTACGGCAGTAATAATAAACCATATTTTTTGTTTTCTGCCTTGTCATCGCCTTTTTGCAGTCAGCGCAGCGGATAAACCCGGATAACAAATGCAGACTTCTTTCTGTCGGCGCTGTTCGGGTGTCCCTTGTCTGAAGGTCAGCCGCCTTTTGGAACAATTCCGCCTCAATAATCGGCTCATGGGTATCCGGAACCATATACCAGTCTTCTTCCGGAACAGCCTGCCTTTCATGAACTTTATAGCTGATCACCCTCTGTTTCCCCTGGACCATGATTCCCAGATACATCTTATTTTTTAAAACCGCGGCAACCGAACCAGGCGACCAAAGCCCGTCGCTTTTCCCGCTTTGGGGGCAGCAGAAATTCAGTCCCTTGCTTTTTTTATAAGCGGCCGGCCCCGCAATCCCTAAGTCATTGAGCCGGCGCGCGATTCCGTTTTTGCTCATCCCCTCATAAACAAACCATCGGTAAATATTCCGCACCACCTCCGCGGCCTCCTCATCAATCATCAAGGCGTTTTTATTTTCCGGGGACTTCTTATAGCCATATGGCGCGAAGGCTCCAATAAATTCGCCCTTTCGCCGTTTCGTTGCAAAGGTGTCACGGACGTCCAGAGAGGTTTTCGCCGCGAAACGGTCATTCATCAAACCATTGATGGGGATTTCCAGTCCCTGGAGGGTTTCCGGGTGTAGAAAAGAATCGACTTTAGGGTCGCTGACCGTAATAAACCTGGTTCGGTTCATGGGAAAGATTTTCTCCAGAAAATACCCCTGATCCGAATAATTCCGAAACATGCGGGAAAGGTTTTTGCAGACAATACAATTTATCTTTCCGGCTTCCATATCATGAATCATCCGCTGAAAATCCGGGCGGTCATAATCGGTTCCTGTCAGGCCGTCGTCAATATAGTAATCAACAAGCTGAAACTCCCCCTCAAAAAAGGTTTCCAGATATTCCCCGATGATCTTTTTCTGATTGGTGACGCTTAAACTCTCGTCGTTTCCGTCCTCCCGTGAAAGACGAATATACACAGCCACCAGCCAAATCGTTTTGCCTAAAGCCCAGGGAGCGCCGCTGCTTACAGCTTTTCTGATTCTAGCCATTTAACCTCCTATCCGCCAAAATCATTGCTTTAAACCGCAAAAATACCGGACAAGTATCTTGGAAAGTTCCTGCTCCTCATTGACAAAGGAAATATGTACAGGCGTGTTGTCACAAAGAAAGTTATATGGGTCTCGAATCTGTTCCAAATATCGGAGCATACGCAAAGTCCCGGGCAAACCGGTATCAATCGTTACACCGCGAATATCCGCCAGACCATTTCCGGGTATGTCCCCAATGGAATCCTGACTCATACGCTCAAGTTCTTCTGCTGACAATATGTTTCGGCCTCCTTCACTTGTGGAATAGTAAAGTCTATGATCACCGGTTTGTCTATTATCATCCCGATTCCCCAATTCTTTATGAAAACCGGCGGACACCCCTACGCCAAAACCTCAAGAATCCTCTGAAAAACCCCGCCCTTCTCCCCCAGCCGGTACAGCAGCCCATAAGAGCTGGACCCAGTCCCCGCAATGGGAATATTTACCAGGGAAGTATCCGAATTGCCCCTTAGTTCCGGCAGCACCGCAAACCCAAACCCGGACTTAACCAGGGAAATAGCCACCTGCACCCGGTCGCAGTAGCACACCGAAGGCGGAGCGAAAAAAGGCTGCAGCCGGCTTTGTACCTGGGAAATCAGCCCCGGAACGGCCAAAGAATCACACACGATCATGGATTCCCCCAAAAGCTCCTTCTCCGTAATCTTCTTTTTCCTGGCAAAACGGTGATTTTTCATAACCACGCAGCAGCAGTCAAGCCGTACCAATTCCTGATAACCGATTCCGCTGCATCTGGGCATGTCCTCCTCAAAACCCAGCATTATATCCAGGCTCCCCTCCAGCAGCCAGTCCAGGATGAATTTATGGGGGACAATATGTACATCCGGACAGATATCCGGCACAATCTCCCGGATTTTTCCAAAAAGAATAGGAAGAGCCGTCAAATCCACCGCGTCATAACAGCCGATGGACAACGTTGGCACGCTCTCCCTGTAATTATGCCGAACCTTGGCCGCCGCGTATTTCATCTTGTTCAAAATATCCCCGGCGTCCGCCAGAAAACTGCTGCCAGTGGGGGTCAGGGTAACGTTCCTGGTGGTGCGGTTAAACAATCTGCCCCCTAACTCCGCCTCCAGGGCGTTAATCTGCCTGGACACCGCCGGCTGGGAAATATGCAGCTCCCTGGCCGCCCTGGCAAAATTCAGGTTTTCCGCCACCTGAATAAAACACTCCAACTGCTGCGTATTCATCGTCCCCTCCTAATTAATACGTTTTTGTTATTAATGATACCATTTTTTTTCTTCATTTTCCAGGATTTTTGTGGTTTAATAAATCTGTAAAACCATGGGGTACTCCTTACTGGCAGTAGGGAGATTCACCGTAAACCATATGGCAACAAAAGGAGATTCACTATGGCCCAAAAAACCCTTTCAAGAAGAGAATTTTTAAACGGCACCCTGGCCGGCCTGGCCACTGCCGCAACCGCCGGCCTCCTGTCCGGATGCGCCGCCGCGGAAACCTCGGAAACTACCATGGCGCAAACCTCCAAAGAGGAGACCACCGCCGCCCAGACACAGGCAAAAGCCGTCTACATCCCCGGCACCTACACCGGAACCGCCACGGGCCTGGGAGCCGTAACCGTAACCATGACATTCAGCGAAACCGCGATCACCGACGTGATGGTTGACACCTCCAACGAAACATTGGAGCTGGCAATCAATTCCGCCTCTGATTTCCAATCCGCCCTCATGGAGGCCCAGAGCGCTGAAATCGACGCCATCGCCAGCGTCACCTTCACCTCGGACGCGGTGCGCAAAGCCGCCGCCCAGTGTATTGACCAGGCCCTGGGGCTGGCAAATGAAAGCGAAAAAGCCAATCCCGCTTCCGCAAATCCGGCCGGTTCCCAGACCTCCGGCGCCGGTTACCCCTCCTGCGAGGACTTAAGCAGCGTAAACGCGGCCACCAATGAGGGGGAAATCGCTTTCGTGGCAGAACCCATCGCCGATTCCGACATAAAGGAAACCGTTGCCGTGGATGTGCTGGTGTGCGGCCAGGGGCCTGCGGGCATGGCGGCGGCTCTGGCCTGCGCCGAACAGGGATTAAAGGTGGTCGCCCTGGAAAAAGGAAGCAGCCCCACCTGGCGCAGTCCTACCATGGGCGCTTTCCACGACCGCATCCACCGGAAATTCGGCGTAAAATTTGACACAAAGCAATGGCTGGACGACGCCATGGTCAACTGCGCCTACCGGGGCGAGCAGACCGTTTACCAGAAATGGATTGATACCTGCGACGAGGCAGTGGACTGGTTTTTGGACAAGCTGGCCTTAAACGACGACGACTATTACCTTACTTTCAACGCGGGGGATTTCCCTGATTTCAACGCCCCCTACGATGAGCTGAGCCTTAGCCGGAGCTGGAATACCTCCATCAATATCCCTCTGTCCGTGGAGGACATTGCCGCCACCCTGCAAAAGAGAATCACCGAAGCCGGAGCCCAGGTCTTCTTTAACACCCCGGTAGTCCAACTGGTGACCGAAGGCAATAAAGTCATTGGCGCCATCGCGAAGACCCGGGACGGATACATAAAATATGAGACGGCAAAAGGCGTTGTCCTTGCCACCGGCGGATACGAATTCAATCCGGCCAAGTTAAACGCCTGCTGCCGTCCCCGGGATTTAGCCCTTATTGGCTGGATGAACGGCACCAAGACCAACACCGGAGACGGCCACGAGATGGCAAAAGCCATCGGCGCCATGGAGGACGAATATCCCCATCCTTTGATGTTGGACCCGGCACAGCTCATGCCCTATCTGCGGGTCAATAAGCGGGGGCTTAGATTTACCCCCGAGTATGAAGCCTACAACCACCTGGCCAACGCCATCCAGTCCCAGCCCGGCGCCTTCGATTACTACATTGTAGACGCCAACTGCGCGGAAATTGTAGATAAAATCTGGACCCCCTCTTCCAGTTGCTACGGGCCCAAAGAAGTATGGATTGGCGCCGCCATGAGTCCAAACGCCCTCACCGCCGACACCCTGGAAGAGCTGGCAGAGAAAATGGGCGTAGACCAGGAAGCTTTTACTGCCACCATCCGGCGCTGGAACGACATGTGCGATGCCGGGGAAGACACGGACTTTCACTTTCCCGGCTCCATGATGCACAAAATCGACACGGCTCCGTTCTACGCCACCAAGGAAATGGCGGAAGCCCTGTGTACCGCCGGAGGGCTTCAGATCACCCCTGACAGCCAGGTACTTGACACCGACGCGCAGCCCATTTTGGGACTGTACGCCATTGGAAACGTGTCCGGAAGCATGTTCTCCGGAACCTATCCCCACAACGAAAACTGTTTAAGCCACAGCCGCTGCGTTACCTTTGGGTATAATGTGGCAAAAACCCTGGCCGCGCTGTAAGGCATTTTATCAAAGGTTTCGGGAGTACATCTCCTGATTCCTCCCGAAACCTCCTTGCCGCCGGCCCCATTGCCGCCTTCCAGGCCTCTGTCACACCTTCCTGGCCATTGCCTCCAGAATCAGCGCGATTTTTCTATACAATTCCACCTGCCGCTGCCGCTCCGGCGTAGGCGGCTCATAGATCAGAGAAGCCTGATACCGCGCGTCAGCCAGCCGGTTGCCCTCCTCATAGCCCTCCCAGGGGTAATAAGGGTAGTCCGGCGAATACCAGGATTCCGCCACCCCTATGGAGGCGCGTCTTATCCCGCCATACCCCACATACTCCTTATCTTCCTCAGAGATCATCCCCTTATCCTGGAGGAAATCCAAAAAATCGTCATAGTCGTCCTGGGACATTTTGGTGGGATTCCACTTCCATGAAAGATATTCATAATCCCCGTCGTCCAGCCGTCCGTTGGGCTGGGGCTTCTCCTGTGTAAAACCCCCGCCGTATTTCCTGGAAAGCCCCTGCCCCGAAACAGGGCCAAAGGGGCAAGAACCTGTTTTCAGCATATCACGAAAAATGCCTCCCGGGACGGCTGAGGACCGTTTCTGTCCAATCCCCTGTCCAAAGGCATTGATGCTGTCTTTTGAAATTTGTAAACCTGACCAGTTCATGTCTGCTCCTTCCTTTACATGTTTATCCCGAATTTGCGGCCCCCATGGTTCCTCTGTCGTTCAGAACCATTGATGCTCTCTTAATCATAAGTCCGAGCATCGTATCCATTTTTCCCTTACTTTGTTCTGTTTTCTCCTTCATCCCCCCTTATCGATAAACGCGCACATCCGATGGCTGATGGAATTACATTTTAATAAACTTATAATTGCCCCTTTATCCGTGCTCATATCAATTTCATAAATGATTCCCCCAGCGCATCCAGCAGATGAAGGCTTGTTTCATTTCATAAAAATCTCATGCGCTTTACAATATTGCATTACATCCGATTCAAAATCTATATAATTAATTTTTGCCTTTTTATGTATAGCTTTCATTGAAGTTAAAATATGAATAATTATCAGTTTCTTTTTCTCTTCTATATCTGCACCAATGAATTCCTCATAGTCCATTTGCAGGCTCACTGATGCAAATCCATATTTTAATTCACATTTTTTCATTTCTTTAAATAAACCCGAAGATAAAACATCATAAGGCGCAATAATCGGAGTGATTCCCACTATATTGATTACAGAACTATAACTCTTCCCCTTTGCCATATTCCGTATATCCTTGCACATATCATATATTTCGTCCATAACCCCAAATTCTCTTGTATAATACATTGGTGAGTTTATATTTAAATCCATTTTTACCATCTCCATCCTTTATTATGGGAAATATAAATCCGTATTATGGACAAGAGCACAAAAGGGATAAGTTACGGCAAGGATTAGCCCGTCAGATTTTCCATTCAACTTCTACTTTCTCGTTGGCAGCCCGGATAACGGTTATCAATGCGTCCGCCACCTGCCGATTGTCCTCAAAGCTGATATTCTCCCAATCGTCCAGATAGCCGCTTCAGTCGGTTCAATCACCAGTTTCTTTGTGCGTATCCCGTCCATGGCATACGGCTCTGTCCGAAAGCCATATGGTGTTTTGCCGCCCATCTTAAACCCACGCTGGCAACGGGAGTGCCATGCGTCCTGCACCTGCTTCTGTATCGTTTCCCGTTCAAGCTGGGCGAACACGATACAGATATTCAGCATAGCCCGCCCCATTGGGGTAGAGGTGTCAAACTTTTCCGTAGAGGATACAAACTCCACTTCGTACTTTTGAAAGGATTGCCTTGCATAAATCGCGTCTATCCGATTGTTCATATTGTCGCTCCTTTTCTTAAAAAAGAAACGGAGCTGCTGACAGCTTTATTATACCGTCAACAGCCCCGCAAATCAATGATGGTTTCAGAAAATCTTACGTCCCGGCTTCCTCTTTCTGCCGCTTGTGGGCGTACTTGCGGAACACATTATAAAGCTGCTGTTCCAGTTCCCGGCGTTTTGCCGCTTCCTGCTCCGGCGTGAATACCGGGGAGAGGTTTTCCAGCGTGATTTCCTTTCCTTGAAAAGTCACGATTTCGGGTAAATGCGGTTGGGTTTTCCACAGCCCTGTTTCTGTATTTCCACCAGTCCCGCATACTGCAACTCCCGCAGGGTGTTCACCGCCTTTTGCCGCCCACCGTGGAGCAAAGCGACCACCTCGCGGATGGGGTAATACAGATAAATCCGCCCATATTCGTCCGACCAACCGTTCTTGCAGGACAATTCCGCCCGCCGCAGGATAAAGGCGTACAGCAACTTCGCTTCATTGGACAGGGGCTTGCGGAGCCTTGCAAATCAAGGCTTTTTCCCGCCTTAACTGTCCACAGCAGACCTCCTTTTCCGTTCACTTTCTGTTTTCTGCCGCCTGTGAACTCTGGCGGTGCAGTCCGGGCAGTATTTGCCCCGGTTAGATTTTGGCACATAGGGCTTTCCGCAGGCCCAGCAGCATTTCAAAGCACTGTCACGGTAAATCTCCACGTCCAGCGTTCTGTCCAGTGGCAAGACCGCCCAGCGCAACCACTTGCAGCAGACCGAGAAAGAAATGGTCTGGGTGCAGATATGGGCGTCCCCATCGTCCTGCTCCAAGCAGTTGCCGTTGTCATAGCTGCAACACTCCCGGCGGATGAGGGCGGCTGCCTGTTTCCGCTGTGCCGTATATCCATAAGGTAGGAAATCTGCCCGGAAATCTCCCTATTTCCACACTCTTGCAATTGTGGTAGAATAGAAGAAACAGAGCGGAAAATCGAAATGGTGGAGGATTGTATGATTGATAAAAATGACTGGCGTTTGTTGTACAGCGATGTTGAACACTTGAAAATGATTTACATAAATCCAACTGACGGAGAGGAAATAAATAGAAATGCACCATATTTAAAACATTGTGTGTTTTGTTTGGAGCCGGTGCAAAATTCGCCACACCAGCAATGGTTTCTTCCAGAAGATTTGTCTTGTTGTATTTGTGAAGCCTGTTTTAATGATTTTGAAGGACTGTTTCAATGGAAAAAATTGGACGGTTGGGATATTGATTGGGGAGCTTAATTTGGGATTGGTTGAGCAGACAAAGAGGGAGCGCAACGATTATGAAACAGCATGACCCCGGCTTAACCGACCCGCAGTTGCGGCAGCTTATCACCGCCCATTTGGACGAGGACGAGTTTTGCCGTTATGTGATACAGCGAGATATAAACGGAATTGCCCTTGACCTGCGGGAAGCCCACAAGGACGATTTTTTCAGCGTTCCATAGGACAACCTTTTGAAAGACCTTTTTCAGATCGCCGAGGCCCCCGCAGAGGAAAGCGACCCGGACAAAGCGTCTTTGATGTTTATCTGTAAGCGGCTCCAACTGAAATATGGGAAGCTGTCTGACGAGGAAAAGAAGTGGCTGAAAAAGATTGCGGAGAAGTCGGACTTGCTGAAAAATCCAATCCCACAGCGGGGGAGGAAGTAAGAAAATGATTTATCTTATTGCAAATTAGAAGGAGAATATTTCATGGCAATATCTACATGGCGAGCGCACGATTTAGAGCAGTATGAAAAAGAAAAAACGCCGGAAGATGGAATTGAAAATGCTATTTTGTGTGAAAAATATAGTGAGGCTGAACTTCCTTTTTCATGGGATGACGCCATTTTCTGGTTAAAAAAATCATTGGAAATTCGAGAAAAACTGTACGGAAAAGATTGGCAGATTATTATAGCGGGCGGCATCGGATTAATGACAAGGGAGGGCAAACTTCATCGAAAAGACCAACAGAGGATAGTATATTAGAAAAAGAAGTCCTTCAAAATATGGTAACTTCCGCAATAAAAGAATATGGGGCAGAAAGTTGCGAAGCGGCTGCGTGTCTGGAGAAATATATTCACAATATAGAACTTCCAACGCAAGAAAGATTAGAAATCGCAGGAAAAATTCTTAAAATATATTATACTAATATAGACATATTTGAAAGGCACAAAAAAAGTTACTGTCGTCCATTAAGTGATTTTATTACCTATACGACGTCTCGAATCGCAGCCGATATTTGGTTTTCATGGTCAACGGGCTATTGGTTCCCATGGAGCACTGATAAAAAGCAAAATCTGGATAGAAGCAATATCAGTTGGGGAATCAAATGGATAAAGGAAAATGTTTCTGAAGAAATAGCTGAAAAATTAATTAGAAGATTCAATTCAAACGACCCAAAAATGATTCGTGAAATTATTAGCCAATCGCAAATGAAAGAACCTGTGATATGACTTATAGAGTTTGGTATAGCAAAGCCAGTCAACGGTCAAGATGAACGGCGCATAAATGCGCCGCCGTTGACAGCCCCATCCGCCTTTGCTGATGGGTAATCAAGACGGGAAAGCCCTAAAATGGCTTTCCCGCCCATTTCAATTTTGAGATGAGCTACCCGTTTACCAAACGCCTCTTCCGCTTCTTTGTAAGTTTCCCCATGAACCAATGCCTGACGCCATCCGCTGTCTCCATCCCCGCCGGAATCCGCACTCCTTCTATGGAACTGCCTGTTAAACCTCACCCCATCCCCAGCCGCGCAAACTGCTCCCTGGGGCAGTCATTTTCCTCCATCAGCCGCCTCATCACCTGTTCCAGACGCCTCCTTTGTCCCTCGTCCCTCAAAGGACGCGTCTGCCAGGGGTCGTCCCTCACGCAAAACAGCATAGACGGGTACTCTGCCTGGCTAATCCGGTTTACGCTGTCCACCTCCAGCACAGGAATCCCTTTGGTAAAAGAAAACGGCTCATGAATCCTCATACCGCGCAGCACCTCATCATCCATAAACGCCCGCCGCCCCCCGTGGCGCATAGGCATCAGGGTATATTCATGGCGGGGACTGTTGCCCTCAACAGGGCTTCGCATATACACCCACTCCCCGTCCGTGCAGCAGACCTGGCCTCCGAAAATGCCAAACAGCCCTGCCTCCCTCACCGCCGCGTCCCTCTCAAGAACCGGGCCCAAAGGCCGCCCCTCCATATCCGGGGGAAGCTCCTGGCCAAAATACTCCAAAATCGTGGCGGGCAAATCAATGGTCTGTGCCAGGCAGGCAGTCCTCACCCCACGCCTTCTTGCCCTGGGGTCCCAGATAAACAACGGAATATGGGCCACCTCCCCATAAAACGGGCAATGGCATTTGGCCCACTGGCCATGCTCCCCCAAAAGGAACCCATGGTCCGTGTTCACCACAAGCAGCGTATCCTCCCAAAGCCCGTACTCATCCATGGCATCCAATACCCGGCCCAGATTTTCATCGCACATAGCCAAAAGGGCCCCGTACTGCTTCCTCATATGCTCCATAAACTCCGGGCTGTCCCTGTCATCCACAGGCCGGTAATCCGGCCAGTCGCAGAAAAGCCCCCTGTACTGGTCAGGAAACCGCTCCTTGTACTCCGGCTGACAGAAAAACGGCTCATGGGGGTCAAACGTCTCAATCTGGAGGAACCACCCATCCTTTTCGTGATTCTCCCGCAGAAAATCAAGCCCATGGTCAAACGTACGCCACTGAGGCTGGCGCGTCTTGTCCCTCATCACCGTCCTGTTGGCAAAATCCTGCCCCACCCAGTTATCCTGGGGATTCCCGCACACATTTTTTGTAGGCTTAAGCCCTTTTGCAAATCCCACCAAAGGCTGCCAGTTATCTCCCTCCTGCCCCCGGACGCACTCCCAGGTGGTATACCGCTGATGGTACGTAGCGCCCCCGTCCTCCCAATAGTGGTAGTGGTCGCTGACCAGATGGGTGTGAATCCCCGCCTCCTTCAAGATCTGGGGCATAGAATCATCAAAAGGCTCCAAAGGTCCCCAGCTTCTGTGAAGAAAATTATACCGCCCTGTGTGCATCTCCCGCCTGGCCGGCATACAGGGCATACTCCCCACCCAGCAGTTGTCAAACACCACGGTGTACTCTGCCAGACGCCCGAAATTCTCCGTGCCAGTCCAATCACAGCCATAAGGGGACAGCATATGCCGGTTCAGGGAATCAAACATAACCATAATCGCTTTCATTGTCCTTCCTCTCTCTTTCCCGTATTGGTAAGCGCCCAAGAGCAATGTCTGTTGTGAAGCCAGCCAGGGAAGGAAAGGCGGCATATCTGAACCCGGACAGCACACACCTTCTCACGGGCCCGCAACAACTTCGCCCCCCGCAATCCCTCACCCGCCCCTGCGCCGATACTCATAAGGACTCATACCATACTTCTTCTTAAACGTAGTAGAAAAATAGCTGGCATTATAATACCCCACCTGCTGAGCAATATCCTGCACCCTCAAAGCCGTATTCTCCAGCAGCCTTACCGAATGTTTCAGCCGCACATCCGTAAGATAATTCACAAACGTCTGCCCCACCTCCGCCTTAAACGCCCTGGAAAAATACTCCGGGTTCAGATACACCTGCTCCGCCACCTGCTCCAGGCTGATTTGCTCCCCGTAATGGCTCTGAATATACTCCATTGCCAGGCTGATATTCTTAGACTTTGGAGCCTGCCAGGAAGCCCCCACGCTCCAGGGCCTGGCCGCCTCCGCCATAATCTCCTCTGCCTCCTTAAGGGAAATGCACTGGGACAGCCTTGCGCGCAGCGTCTCCCCGTCCTCCATCTCCAGACCGCTCTCCCTAGCCTCAAACTCCAACAGGTCAAAGGCGTCCATGCACAGACGGCACACCATCTCCACCCCAAGAATCCTCTGGCTCTGGGCGCGGTCCAAAAACTCCCGAATCACCTCATACCGCCCGTACCCCTGGCTCTGGTGGAGGCGCACCCGAAATTCGCCGCAGACGGTTTTCCACTCCTGATTTCTGCGGGCCAGCTCCCCATAAGGATACCTGGGCTCATACAGCCGCTTCTCCCCGTGATAAAACCCCTCCCCCAGAGAGCACGCTGCCTGGGCCGCCGCAAAGGGAATCCGGCCCATATTGTCAGTCACCGCGCTGACTCCCACCATGCAGCCGTTCATCTGCTGCACCTGCCTGGCATAGGCAGTCAAATGCCTGGCCTTCTCCGCTTCGCTCAACGTCCTGGAAAAATTTCCGATAATCATGTGAATCCGGTCCGTAAAATCAAACACCGTCACATGGCGCACCGACCCTTCCGAAGGGAACAAAAGCCCCCTGTTAAAAATCTTCTGCTTCCACACCGCCAGGGCAAACAAGCCGCTGCCCCGCCACCGCGCCCCGCACTGACGCAGAGTCTCCAGCTCATCCTCCCCAAGCTCCCGCTCCTGCCGCAGCAGCCTGCTGATCACCGAATGCGCCCGGGACATCCCCGCAATATCCCGGTCGTCCTCTCCCCGCAGCGCCTCAACCTCCCCGGCCATCCGGTTTAGCAAATCCTGAAGCATGTCATTTTGCATCTCCGGTTTCAAAAGGTACTCCGTGGCCCCGTCCCGCAAAGCCTGCCGCACCAGGTCAAAATCCGAAAACGCCGTCAAAAGCACCACCCGCACCTGGCTGTTTTTCGCCCGCAGGGCGTGGAGAAGCTCCAGACCGTCCATCACCGGCATCTTAATATCCGTCAAAATCAAATCCGGCTCCTCCCGCTCAAACAGCTCAAGAGCCTCCTGCCCATTGTGGGCAACCCCCGCCAACTGGCAGGACGGATTCTGGGAAATGCAAAACTGCAGCCACTCACAAATCATGGTTTCATCATCCGCCACCAGGACTTTCATACCCTGCCTCCTTCCCCATAACCGCAGGCATCACCAGAGTAACGGTGGTGCCGATTCCTTTAGAACTCTCCAACACAAGGCCGTAGCCTTCCCCGTAATTCAGCCGTATCCGGTTATGCACATTGGACATGCCAATGGAACGGCCGTCTTTCACCACATTTCTGCCGCATTTTGTCCGCACCCGGTCCAGGGTTTCCTCGTCCATGCCCGCACCGTCGTCGGTAATGGTCAGCAAAAGATTTTCCCCTTCAAGGGCTGACTCGATGACAACCGTGCCCCCGTCGCTTTTCGCCTCAAGGCCGTGGAAAATGGCATTCTCCACCAAAGGCTGTAAAATCAGCGGCGGCACCATGCAGTGCTTTGTACACTCCTCCATCTCCACCTCATAATTCACCTTTTCCCCGTACCGAAGCTTCTGGACCACCAGATACTTCCTGGTAGTTTCCAGCTCATCCTCCAAAGGCACCGTATTATCCTTAACCGCCAGGGTGCTGCGCAGAAGGTCAATAAAAGCCCCCAGCATATTGGCTGCCTGGCTGTTCTTCCCCACCTCCACGGCGCACCGGATGGAAAACAAGGTATTGTACAGAAAATGAGGATTAATCTGAGCCCGGAGAAAATTCACCTCCAGCTTCCTCTTCTGCTCCTCCCGCTCCTTAATAATCTCCATAAGGCTGAAAATCTCCACCGCCATGTGGTTAAAACTCTCCTGGAGGGACCCGATCTCCCGGGTGGCGCAGCCCACAGGAGACGGGGTAAACCCATTGCCCCCAAACTTGTCCATGGCCCGGCTCAGTTCCGCCAAAGGATTGGAAATCCGCCGGGAAATATACACCGACACCCCAAGGGCCAAAATCAGTCCCATAGCCAAAAGACACCCCATAACCCAATACGTCCTGTTCAGGGTACCCAAAATAATCCTGGCCGGGCTTTCCTCCACAATGGTCCACCCTGTTTTCTCGTCCAGGTAGGTGGACAGCATGTAGCTCTCCCCCAGCTTCCGAATCAGGTTGGCCTGGTCCGTGCCGTACACATCCTGCATATAATTCACGTCAATAAACTGTTTCCCCAGCATCTTCTTGTTGGAATGGGACACAATAAACCCGTTGTGGTCATAAATGTAGACCTCGCCCCCCTGCTCCTGGGTGGAAACGTAGAGATTTTCCAGCAGCCTCTCGTCAATGAGAATCAATAGGATGCTTTTGTCCTCCCCGTCCCCCACAAGCTGCCCCACGGCAAACCAGTACCTCTGCTCCTTCCCCGCAACGCTGCCAAAGGTCCGGGAAAACTGCACCCCGCCCCCGTCCAAAGCCGCCAAAAGGTACTTAAACCAGGGCTGGTGGGGCCAGGTGGTAATATCCAAATCCGCCGAATTGTAAGTAAACCCGTTGGCCCCCATAAGCACCACCTCATATCCCAGCCCGATGTGGCTGAACACCTCATCATAAATCATCTTCTGGGAATCCAGGTATTTTTGTGCCTTCTCCATGGCCTCCCCGCCCATCTCCTCCTGTAAAAATCCATTTTCCTGAATCTCATACCGGTATAGATTGGACAAGGTGGTGCTGCTGGTTTTCACAATATTGGCCCGCTCCCCGATCTGGCGCAGCACTGCCGTCCGGTTGCTGCCAATCTGGTCAATCAGCAGGTCCCGGATGGAGGTGCTCACCACCAAAGCCACGGCCCCAAAGAAAAACGCGAACACCAGAAAATAGGTAAAAAAAAGCTGTGTACGCAATTCTTTCCAGTGTACGGCAATTTTTTTCATCCAGGCTTTCATGGTGTTCACTCCCAATCCCTATTATGTACTCTCTGAATCTTCTATCTCATGGCATAAGGCGCAAAATTAGGATTCTCCCGAATATAGTCGTCGCAGCTATGGCCGCAGACCCCCTTGCCCCACAAGCCCGCAAGGCCTGTCTGGCCCGAGCCAAACACCGCCTCCCGTGCCCCGTCAATCTCCGGATTCACATAAGCGGCAAACCAGGTTTCCAGGCGCAGGCGCATATCCTTTTCCAAATCCTCAAACCCGCCCTCCTTCAGCAGATTTTTCGACTCCCCGGGGTCTGTCTCCAAATCATACAATTCATTGGGGCCGTAGGGATACCGGACCACATACTTAAACCGCCGCCCCCGAATCATGCGGTTCGGGCCGTACTCGTCCAGCACCACCACCTGATCCCGCTGTTCAAACTCCTCACCCAGAAGGGCCGGCGCGAAAGACACCCCCGGCCGTTTCATGGTATCCGAAGGTTTCAGCCCCAGATAATCCAACAGGGTGGGCATAAAATCATAGGCGGACACCAAGGCGCCGCACACCGCCCCCGAGGGAATGCGCCCCGGATGCCTGGCGATAAATGGCACTTTCACCGACTCCTCATACATGTTCAGCGGAAAAGTAGCATTTCCCTTTCCCCAGAAACCGTGGTGGCCGCAGGAAAAGCCGTTATCCGACGTAAACACCACCAGGGTATCTTCTGCCATGCCCGTCTCGTCCAGCTTATCCAGAATCCGCCCTATCCCCGCGTCCATTGCCGTCACAGCCGCAAAATACCCAATCAGGTTGGCCCGCTCATCTTTTGCCACCTCATCTGTCAGGTAAATGCTGTCAGGATGCCTGGGCAGATGGGGAACCGACTCAAAGGGGCAGTCCTCATAAAGGTCCGTGTACTCTTTGGGGTGATTGTTCAGCCACGGCCCGTGGGGCGCCGTGTAGGCCACGTGAAGGTAAAAGGGCTGCCCGCACCCTCTCCTGGATTCCAGAAACTCCACCGCGTCGTCGGTAATGGCGTCGGTCACATACCTCTCTTCCCGGTACAGCTCTCCGTCCCGGTACATAGGCGCCCCGTAGTAAGGGCCGCCTCCCGACTTATGGCTGTACCAGTGGGTAAATCCCTGCTGCGCCTTCCCCGACGCGCCCATGTGCCATTTCCCCGACAAGGCGCAGCAATACCCGTTTTCCGCTAAGGCCCTGGTGTAGGAATACTGCCCCGCCAGGTATTCCAGGGCGGACTGTCGTTCGTCATCGTCCCTGAGCCAGTCATGAACCCCGTGCTGGGAGGGAATGGCCCCTGTCAGCAGGGAAGCCCTGGCCGGGGAACACACCGGGGACGCGCAGAAAAAGTTGTCAAACCGCATCCCCTCCTCGGCCAGGCGGTCAATATTAGGCGTCCTGATCTCCTTATTCCCACTGCACCCCAAAGACCAGTAGCCCTGGTCGTCAGAAATCATAAAGACTATGTTAGGCTGTTTCTTCATTTATAGATACCTCCGATTATATCAGTATGTGTGTTCCGTGTAAAGACAATACGGTTTGAGTTGGCGGATGTGCGGCCTGGGTGTTAAGGCGGCTTTTGTTGTAAGACAGGGTGGGGTGTTAAGGCGGTTTTTATCGTAAGACAGGGTGGGGTGTTAAGGCGGCTTTTATCGTAAGACAGGGTGGGGTGTTAAGGCGGCTTTTATCGTAAGCCAGGGAGGGAAGGGAG
>CAJUFP010000090.1 GCA_910585645.1 uncultured Hungatella sp.
CCGGATTTAAAGGTGCTGGACGTCCGCACCCAGGTATTTGTGGAGAACCTGCTGAACCGTTCGGTGAGGCTGGATATCCTGGCTACGGACAGCACAGGGGCAAAACTGAATGTGGAGGTACAGCGCTCCGACAAAGGAGCCGGGAGAAAAAGGGCAAGGTACAACAGCAGCATGATGGACGCAAACCTTTTGAAGAAAGGCGAGGACTTCGACAAGCTGCCGGAAACGTGGGTAATCTTTATCACGGAGAATGACGTAATGGGAAAAGGGCTGCCGCTCTATCCGGTTGAGCGGTGCTTTTTAGGAACCGGGGAAAGATTTGAGGACGGTTCGCACATACTGTATGTAAATGGCGCTTACCGCAGCGATACGCCGATCGGGAAGTTAATGCATGACTTCTCCTGCACAGACGCAGCGGATATGTACTATGGGACACTGGCGGACAGGGTGAGATTTTTCAAAGAGAGCAAGGAGGGAATCGAGATTATGTGCCGTGCTATGGAAGATATGAGGAATCAGACATTGAAAGAGGGAATGAAAGAAGTTGCGCTCCGTATGTTGGCGGCTGGCAAATATGCTTTAGAGGAAATCGTTAATATTTCAGGACTTTCTCTTGAGGAAGTCAAACAACTGAAAGCTGATAGAAGCGCATAGGCAGAGTTATAGAGCCGGGAATCTAAAAAACAGGTTCCTGGCTCTATTTTTTTGCCCTGACATTTGAAAGGCTATCATCAAGCGGATTGAAGGGAGAAACCGTTCCTTCAATCCACCTTTCCCGTCTGGATATTTTCATCAGCTTGTTTGTTGCCATATATGGTTTGATTTCTGGCTTGAAATTTCAGGGAGTACAAAAAGGGGCTTGTCTGCTGTCTAAACCATTGGTTTTCTTGTGTTTTCAAAAGTATCGTTATCTTACCTCACCTTTTAACCGCCCGGGAATGCAAAGATTTCTGGACCTTCTGAAAAAGAACCAGGTGGCTTGTCTGGTCGTGAAGGATTTTTCCCGTTTTACCAGGGATTATATTGAACTGGGGAATTACGCGGAGCAGGTTTTTCCGTTTATGGACGTTCGTTTTATTTCTGTAAATGACAGATATGACAGCCGTTTTCAGGGCAGCCATGACGGCCTGGAGATTCCGTTTAAGGGGATTTTAAATGATTTCTACAGTAAGGATATTTCAATGAAGGTAAAGGCGGCGAAACGGCAGATGATTAAGAGTGGAAAGCTGTGCAGCGGCTCTTATCCGTTTGGGTATAGGAAGAGGGACCAGGGGGAGATTGACCGGGATGGGATTCCTTACAGGATTGACGAGGAGGCGGCTAAGGTGGTGCGGCTGATTTTTTGTCTGGCTCTTCAGGGGAAGAAGAATATTGAGATCGCAAGAGTGCTGAATGAACAGGGATGTCTTACACCAGGTATGGCGAAACGGAAAAACGGAAGTTTTGGGTATGGCTTAAAGGAGGGGGAGAGTTCGGTCTGGGATTCCGCGAAGGTGCTGAGTATTCTGCGGGATGAACGCTATGCGGGGACGCTGATCATCGGCCGTTATCAGGGGAAGGGAGTGGGAAGCAAAAAGGTGGAAGAGGCGCCGGAGCATATGTGGTTTTGCAGAGAAATGGGGATGCCGGCTATTATTCTTAGGGAAGATTTTGAG
Organism: uncultured Hungatella sp.; assembly: GCA_910585645.1. GTDB lineage: Bacteria > Bacillota > Clostridia > Lachnospirales > Lachnospiraceae > UBA3402. The sequence goes on from CAJUFP010000090.1 coordinate 1,656, forward strand.
CAGGTACAGCGTTTGAGGCCCAGAGGCAGGCGGGGGGCGTATAAAAAGGAACACCATATGTTGTACCGGAAGGTTCGGTGCGCAAACTGCGGACATTTTTTATATTATAAGCCTTCACAATATGGAGCGGGGTATCATTCGTTTTTTTGTAAACAGCCTCATTTAAGACCGGACAGTGAATGTTTTCGGGGATATATCAAGGAACGGGAGATTTTGGCGGCTCTTTCCAATGTGTTCCGGGTCCAGGTAAGGTTGGATGAGAGTATAGAGGAAGAGTCAAAAAGGGGGAAGAAAGAGGAACGTCGGCAGGCTAAAAGGCGTATGGAACGGCTGGAGAAAGAGATTGAGCGAAAGAAGGACGCACAGGCCCGGTGCTACAGCGGATATAAGTATGGGGAGTTTACAAGGGAGGAGTTTTTGCGGAGAAAGGAATGTATACGGGATGAGATTTGGGCGCGCAGGCGGGAGATTGAGATGACCCGGGAAGCTGTGGAGGATGGGAAAGGGGATGGAGGAGCGTTTGTGGAGAGGGGCGGCGGGGATCAGGATGATGTTCAACTGGACCGGGATATGGTAGAGAGGTTTGTGGAGGTGATATGGGTGTATGATGTGGGGAGGGTGAAGGTTGAATTGAAATGAAAGGATTCTTTATTCCCTTACTTGACACCAGCCGGCATAGCCATACCTGTCAGCACTCCGTAGACGCTGATGGCTTCCTGGGAGGAGAGGCCGTAGGCTGTGAGCCTGCTGGGAATCCAGACTGCCTCAGCGGCGGAGAGGATATTTAGTACCAGCCGGTTGCCCATAAGGGGCAGGGCCAGAGCCATGAGAGGAAGGGTGATCTGTTTCAGGGAGGCAAAGAGGGCAGGCTGTTTTTTGTGCTGCTCTTCTGCCGGGGTAAACAGACAAAAGCACAGCACGGAAAACAGGCAGGCAGCCAGCTCACCGATCAGATGTCCTGTGGCTGCCAGCTCCACGGTGACAGCCCTGCCGCTTTCCGTCAGAATATCGGCGATGAGGAACACAGCCGCCATGCGGACGGTCTGCTCCGCGATCTGGGATGCCGCGGGGATCCTGGTCTTCTTTATGCCGTAATAGTAGCCGTTGATGCAGGCGTGGACCGCGGAGAAGGGGACGGAGACAGCGATAAACGGAAGCAGAGAGGCACAGCGGTCTTCCATGAGAACATAGTGAGCCAGGGGGGCGCTAAAGCGGGTGATGAGAGCGGCAAGCCCCGCGCTTAAGGTCAGGGAGATCACAAGGCCTGTTCGGAAGATCTGTTTTCCTTTCCGGACATTGGCGGCCACGAACCGGGATATGGCGGTCTGGATGGAACCGGCGCACAGGGCGAAGCAGATCCCGTAGACAGGATGTACCATATTGAAAATGCCAAGGCCCTCAGCCCCGATGGTCCGGGACAGGAATATGCGGTAGAAAAATCCTAAAAGCCTGGTGGCAAAACCTGTGGCAGTTAAAAGGAGAGTGCTGGCGATGAGGGTGTGTCTTCTGAAAAAGTCGGTCATGAGTGCTCCGCAAAAAGGATATTGGTATAGAGTATGTGGAAGTCAGGCGGGGTAGAACGGGGGAGGAGAGCGTTATGTATGGAGCCGGAGGTTATATTGAAGATTGTGGGCGATTTGTCTGGCTGTGGCGCTATGGAGGGAAAGGGGCTTTCCTTTGCTTGTATGTATGTGGTCAAAATAATCTGCGATGATTTCCGTCCTCCTTATTTGCCATCAGGGAACTATCCTGTATTTCTTCAAAAAAAGAGTCTTTGATGTGATAATAGAATCCGGGTTGTATATTCATGGTTCTCCTTAATAAAAATCCCCACCACAGCTGGTGGGGAAAATGTTCGCACCGAATAACTTATATCCCGCGCCATCGGTAAGCGGGAATATTTTCTGTCTTCATTATATGCGGAAAAACGGAAAAAGGCAAGGTGATTTTTCAGATTGGGGTTCTATTAATATTTCCATGCCTTTAAAGCATGAATACACCATAAAAATCAAGTATTAGACATGAGTTAGATTTCCCCGTATAATACAATCATAAGGCGGCTGCAGGAAAATACAGATTCCAAACGCCGGGATTGTGAGGGAAATAGGGATGAGAGAATGGTTATTGAAAGTGATTGAGCCGAAGCAGACGATTTCACAGGAGCGGAAACTGTTTTCTAACAGAGATTTAAAGAATCTCATTGTTCCGCTGTTTATGGAGCAGCTTCTGGCGGTTTTGGTGGGAGTGGCGGACACGTTTATGGTGAGCTATGCCGGGGAGGCGGCGGTCTCCGGGGTTTCTCTGGTGAATATGTTCAACACCATATTTATCTATCTGTTTTCGGCGCTGGCGGCAGGCGGGGCCATTGTGGTGAGTCAGTACATCGGAAGCCAGGACAGAGAGAACGGAAATCTGTCCGGGGGACAGCTTATGACGGCGTCGGTGGTGTTTTCTCTGTTTATCACCGGGTTTGTGCTTCTGTTTTCCAGGCCTCTTCTGCGGCTTCTCTTCGGGGAGGTGGAGGAGGAGGTTATGGAGGCCTGCGCCACTTATCTGCGGATATCGGCCTACTCCTACCCGGCTCTGGCGGTGTACAACGCGGGGGCGGCCATGCACCGGAGCATGGGAAAGACCGATGTGACCATGTACCTTTCCGTGGCTTCCAACGGGATCAATGTGGCGGGCAATGCCATAGGCATCTTTGTGCTTCACGCCGGGGTGGCGGGGGTGGCGTATCCGTCCCTGATTGCCAGGTTATTTTCGGCGGTTGTTATTACCTGGATGTGCTTTGACAGAAAGAATGCAGTCTGGCTGGAGAGGAAGTATATGCTTTGCTGGAACCGGGGAATGGTCCGCCGGATTCTGGGGATCGCCGTTCCCAATGGCATAGAGAGCGGTCTGTTTCAGCTTGCCAAGGTGGGACTTAGCAGTATTACGGCTTTGTTCGGCACCGTGCAGATCGCGGCCAACGGCGTGGCCCAGAGCTTCTGGTCCGTGGCGGCTCTCATGGGGACTGCCATGGGGCTGGCATTCGTGACGGTCATCGGGCAGTGCGTGGGCGCGGGGGACCGGGAGGCGGCGGAGTATTATATGAGAAAGCTGCTGCGGCTGACGCTTATCGCCTCTATTGTGTGGAACGGGCTGATCTTTGGGGTGTCGCCGCTGGTGTTAAAGGGGTATGCCCTGTCAGAGGAGGGGACCAGGCTGGTCATGGAGCTGATCGCCATCCACAATGTGTTTAACGCGGTGTGCCATCCCCTGTCCAATGCCCTGCCAAACGGGCTGAGGGCGGCGGGGGACGTGAGGTTTACCATGTATGTAAGCCTTTTGTCCACCATCGTGGGCCGGGTGGTGTTTTCGGTTGTCTTTGGCATATGGATGAACATGGGAGTTATCGGCATCGCCTATGCCATGTGCCTGGACTGGGCGGTTCGGGCCGTGATCTTCTGGATCCGGTTTGCAGGCGGGAGATGGAAACGGTTTAGGGTTATCTGACAGGGAAGGATTTGGATGGAAAATGGGCCGGGAAGCTGGTTTACAGTCTCAGCCCTTTGATATCTTTGACGCGTGAGAGGATCATATTGCAGTCGCAGCTGACCACACCGGGCAGGGGATCCATGACCTGCTCAATCAGGTGTTCCAGCTCCTCATTGGAGGAGGCCACGGCGTGGACGTGGAGTTTGTTTTTTCCGGTTACCCGGTAGATCTGGGTGATGACCGGATTTTGTTCCAAGGTCTTTATGACCCTGTCAAGGGTTTTTGGCAGGGTTTCAATCTCAAAATAGCAGGACATGGCGCCGCTGATCTTCTGGGGGTTGATAATGGTGGTGTATTCTTCGATGATGCCCCGCTGCTCCAGCGCCTGAATGCGGGCTTTCACAGCCACCCGCGATATTCCTACTTTCTGCCCGATATCCGAATAGGAGATGCGGGCATTTTCAATTAACAGCCCAACGATCTTCCGGTCCAGGGCGTCTAAGCCGTCTAGAAACATGGTGTGTCTCCTTCTTTTAAAAATACATCGGCGTGTTTCCTGAATTATACCACGGGACTTTGGGGATGTCTACCTGGTTACCGGATTTTTTAACCTTTCATATGGCAAAAACGCAAAACATAGATTGACTTTCGAAATTTTGCACCTTATAATACATACAAAACGAAAATATATACTTACATTTCGAAGGAGTACATGCCATGAACAGAGATCTGACCAAGGGCCCGGTTATGGGGTCCATGCTGCTTTTCGCGGTGCCTATGATACTTGGAAATCTTCTGCAGCAGTGTTATAATATAGCGGACACCCTGATCGTGGGGAAGTTTCTTGGGAAAAACGCGCTGGCTGCCGTGGGCTCTTCTTTTACCCTGATGACTTTTCTCACCTCCATCCTTCTGGGGCTGTGTATGGGAAGCGGGGCTTTGTTTTCCATCCGCTTCGGGCAGAGGGATGAGGAGGGGCTGATGGAGAGTGTGCGGGCTTCTTTTTTCCTGATCGGGGTCGGGGCGGTGTTTCTCAATGTTCTGGCGTTTGCCTGTCTGGACGTGATCCGGGTGTTTTTGCGGGTGCCCGGACAGGTCTGGGGGGATATGCGGGCGTACCTGGTGATTATTTTCGGCGGGATTTTGGCCACGTTTCTGTACAATTATTTTGCGTCCTATCTGCGGGCGGTGGGCAATTCGGTGGTTCCTCTTGTGTTTCTGGCTGTGTCCGCTGTCCTGAATATTGTCCTTGATCTGTGGTTTGTGCTGGGGTTAAAGCGGGGAGTGGCAGGCGCGGCGGAGGCCACGGTCATGGCCCAGTATGTTTCCGGGGTGGGAATCGCTGTCTACGCATTGGCCCGGTGTTCTGAACTTCGGGCAATCTACCGGGGAAAACCGGTGCGGTGGAGCTGTGTGAGGGAGATCGGCGGATTTTCCGTGCTCACCTGTGTCCAGCAGTCGGTGATGAATCTGGGGATCCTTATGGTTCAGGGGCTGGTCAACAGCTTCGGCCCCACGGTGATGGCGGCGTTTGCGGCGGCGGTGAAGATTGACGCTTTCGCCTACATGCCGGTGCAGGATTTTGGCAATGCGTTTTCCACGTTTATTGCCCAGAATTATGGGGCGAAGAGGGCGGACCGCATCCGGGCGGGGCTGAAAGGGGCCGTGGCGGCGTCCATGGGGTTCTGTGTGGTGGTGTCCGGGCTGGTGTGGATATTTGCCGGGCCGCTGATGGCTATGTTTATTGAGGCGGGGGAGACGGAGACCATTCTGGAGGGCGTCCGGTATCTGCGGATTGAGGGGGCGTTCTACTGCGGGATCGGCTGCCTGTTTCTTTTGTACGGGCTGTACCGGGCTCTTGGCAGGCCGGGGATGAGCGTGGTTTTGACGGTGATCTCCCTAGGGACCAGGGTGGCTCTGGCCTACATCCTGTCCGCCGTCCCTGCTTTTGGGGTGACAGGTATCTGGTGGTCTGTGCCTATCGGGTGGTTTCTGGCGGATGTGACCGGGATTTTGTATTATGGGGTTAAGAGGAAGAGACTGCTTTTTTGGGAGGAAGATTAAAAAGGATAACATAAGGAGGGGTTGAAATTATGAAGATCGTGCTGTTGGAGGGATTGGGAGTTTCCGGGGAGGTTATGGAGCGCCATGCCCGCAGGCTGGAGGCCATGGGCCATACATTTACGGCCTATGAAAAGAATACGGACCCAAAGGTTCAGGCGGACAGGTGCCGGGACGCGGATGTGGTGATGCTGGCCAATATGCCTTTGGATTTGTCGGTTCTGGAGGCGGCAGGGGCCCTGAAATTTATTGACGTGGCGTTTACAGGGGTTGACCATATTCCGGTGGCGGAGGCGAAAAAGCGGGGGATCGCGGTGAGCAATGCTTCGGGCTATGCCACCCAGGCCGTGGCGGAGCTGTGCGTCGGATTTATGATCCAGCTTCTGCGGAATGTGGAACAGACTCAGAGGCAGTGCCGCAGCGGCGGGACAAAGGATGGATTCATAGGAAATCTTTTAAGCGGCAAAACGGTAGGGATCGTAGGCGCGGGGGCTATTGGGAAGCGGGTGGCCGGGCTTTGCAAGGCGTTTGGATGCAGGGTAATGGCTTTTAGCAGGAGCCCGGTGTCCTGTGAGGCGGTTGACCGGCAGGTGTCTTTAGAGGAGCTTCTGGGGGAGGCGGATATTGTTTCCCTTCACTGTCCTCTGACGGAGGCTACCAGGGGCCTGATCGGGGAGGCCCAGCTGGGGCTTATGAAGAGGAGCGCTATTCTTATCAACACGGCAAGAGGGGCGGTTGTGGACAGCAGGGCCCTGGCCCACGCCCTGGACAGGGGCCTGATCGCGGGGGCTGCCTGCGATGTGTTTGAGACGGAGCCGCCGATTCCGGTGGACCATCCGCTGCTCCATTGTCCCAATACCATTGTGACGCCCCACATTGCGTTTGCCTCTGTGGAGTCTATGGAGCAGAGGGCAGAGATCGTGTTTGAGAATCTGTACTCCTGGCTGGACGGGAAGCAGATCAACGGGGTTTAGGGGAGGAATGTATGGAGTATTCGGTGAGGATCAACGGGCTCATGGTGGACGCGGTTTACCGGGATGCGGATATCCGGGATATTTTTCTGCCGCTGCTTGGCAGGCTTCAGGAGTTGCAGAGGGAAAAGGGGCGTCGGATTCTTGTGATGATGGCGGCGCCTCCCGGGGCGGGGAAGAGCACTCTGGCCAGTTTTCTGGAGCACCTGTCAAGGAGTACGCCGGGGATGACTCCTGTTACGGTGATCGGGATGGACGGGTTTCACAGGAGGCAGGAGTATCTCCAGAGCCATAGGGTGGCGCGGTTTGGCAGGGAGGTGGAGATGGTGAGGATTAAGGGGGCTCCGGTTACGTTTGATCTGGAGCTTCTGCGGGAGAGGATTGAACGGGTGGCCGCAGGGGAGGAGTGCCTGTGGCCGGAGTATGACCGACGGCTCCACAATCCGGTGGAGGGGCAGCCGGTGAGAGGCGATATTGTTCTGCTTGAGGGAAATTATCTGTTGCTGGATGAGGACGGTTGGCGGGAGCTTGGGCAGTATGGGGATTATACCATCAGGATCACGGCAGATCCGGATATGCTGCGGCAGCGGCTTATTGCCCGGAAGACTGCCAGCGGGACGGACTATGAGGAGGCTGTGCGGTTTGTGGAGGAAAGCGATCTTTACAATGCCAGGCTCTGCCTTGAACGCTGTGTGGAGGCGGATCTGACCCTTCGGGCGCTGGATGGGGGCGGGTATGTTTATGACAGGTGAGAGGAGGCTGGTTTTTATTTTTCATCTTTAGAGCGGGATGGAAATGGTGAGGGAATACAGGCAGCGGGAGGGATGTGTGATGAATAGAGGAGGGGATCTGATGTGTCCGGCTGTTGATGTGAGGGCTACGGGTATCCGGCTGCGCCGAATCATGGAGGAGAGGCGGGTAACGGTGAAGGATGTGCAGCGGTATCTGGGCCTGGCCTGCGTCCAGAGCGTGTATCGGCGGCTCTGCCTTGACATGGGACAGCACGAAATATCAGGAAGGGCAGGCCTGTTTTTGGTAGAATGAGGATACAGAGAGGAAAGGGGGAGAGGACATGCAGTGGATCGCGGGAATCCAGAGGGCCATTGATTACGTGGAGGACCATCTGACGGAGGACATCGACATGGAGGCTGTGGCAAGGCAGGCCTGTTCGTCGCCGTTTCATTTTCAGAGGGTGTTCGGTATCATGTGCGGGTTTTCCCTGGGGGATTATATCCGCATGCGGCGGCTGTCTTTGGCGGCGGCTGAGCTGATAGGTACGGATCACAAGGTCATAGATATCGCGCTGAAGTACGGCTATGACTCCCCGGAGGGATTTGCCCGGGCGTTCAGGCAGTTTCACGGGGCGACGCCTACGGGGGCCAGGCGGGGAGGCAGTGTCAGATCCTTTTCCAGACTTTCTGTAAAACTTATTTTAACAGGAGGCAGCGTGATGGATTACAGGATTGAGAAAATGGACAGGTTTCAGGTGATATGCAGGCGCAAGACTGTGGACAAGCCGGCGGGGACGGAGGCCACGGCGGAGATCTCCGCGTTTTGGAACACCTGCGGTTCGGACGGGACCATACGGAAGCTGTGCGGGTATTTTCTGGAGAACCCCAGGTTAAAGGGGATGCTTGGCATCTGTTTTTCTTTGGAGACGGAGGGGGACGAATTTCCCTATGGCATCGGCGTGGAGTATAACGGGATGCCCGTGGCAGACGGGCTGGAGATCGTGGAGATCCCGGCGGGAACCTATGCCGTGTTTACCTGCAGGGGGAAGATGCCGGATGTATTTGTGGAGACCTACCAGAAGATCGTCACGGAGTTTTTCCCACAGAACGGCATGTATGAGTACGGGCAGGGGGTGGAGCTGGAGGTCTACCCGTCGGATCAGGTTGAGGACCCGGAATACTGGTGTGAGATCTGGATCGGGGTGAAGGAGAAGCAGGCAGGGCTGTGAGTTAGAAAGAGTGGTTTTGGGAAATGAAGAAAAGAGGGACGGCTGGCCGCGTGGACGTGGCCGGCCGTCTTTTTGGTGTGGAAATTCCGCAGCCGGTTAGGAGGCATCGGTTTGGGGATGGCAGATGGGCCTGCGGGACGTTTTTGTGCGGCCATGGGCGCGGCAGCCGGGGGGCGGGGGTTGTTTTGGGCAGGGGGGATTTGGCGCGTTTTGTGATGAATGAATAGAAAATTTTATTTGGGTATGATAGAATCAAGGGAGAACCTTGAAAGGCAGAGGAGCTGTGGGGAGTTTAGAGAGGAGAAGGATATGGGCAGGAGATTTAATGTGACCGGTGATTGTAAGGAAGACCTGCATTATATGGTTGATATCCGTCCCCGTCTGGCCCAAATAAAGGGCTATGTGGACAGGGGGGAGTATTTTGCCATAAACCGGGCCCGCCAATATGGAAAGACCACGACGCTGCGGGCATTGAAGGAGTATTTAAAAGAGGAGTATTATGTGATCAGCATGGATTTTCAGATGCAGATGAGTTCCGCCAAATTCCGAAATGAGAATACGTTTTGTGTGGCGTTTGCAAAGGCTTTTATCCGCATAATGGAGAATCTGGATTCGGGAATCACAGATGGGATGAAGATGGCTGTGGAGAGATTGAGAACAGCCCTTTCGGAATACAGACAAGAGCTGGAGCTTGTGGAGCTGTTCCAGTATTTAAGCGATATCTGCGGGGAAGCGGACAAGCCTCTGATTCTGATGATCGATGAGATTGACAGCGCTGCCAACAATCAGGTGTTTTTGGATTTTTTGTCCCAGCTGAGGGGTTACTATATTGACCGCTATACATCGCCTGCCTTTCAGTCGGTTATTTTGGCGGGCGTGTATGATATTAAGAATTTAAAGAGCAGGTTTCGGCCAGAGGAGGCACATCAGAGGAACAGTCCGTGGAATATTGCCATGGATTTTAAGATGGATATGAGTTTTTCCGCTGAGGACATCGCAGGTATGCTGGATGGGTATGAGAGGGATCACAAGACGGGCATGGATATCAGGGGGATGGCGGAACTGATTTATGAATATACGTCCGGCTATCCGTTTTTGGTCTCAAAGTTTTGCAAGATCATAGATGAGGAGATTGCCGGAAATCCCCGCTTTTTGGAGAAGGGAGAGGCCTGGACTTACGGCGGGTTTCTGGAGGCGGAGAAAGTTCTTCTTGGAGAGAGGAATACGCTGTTTGAGTCTATGGTAAATAAGCTGTATGATTTTCCTGATTTAAGGGATATGGTTTATTCCATCTTGTTTATGGGCAGGGAAAGCTCCTACAATTCTCTGAATGAGACCGTGGGTACGGCGGAGATGTTTGGGTTTATAAAGAACGAAGGCGGCGTTATGGTGATCGCGAACCGGATATTTGAGATGGTTTTCTATAATCTGTTTCTGACGTCCGCAAAAAATCAAAATACGGATATTTACAAGGCCGCTATTCAGGATAAGAATCAGTTTGTTTGTGGGGGACATTTGAATATGGACCTTTTGCTGGAAAAATTCGTGGAGCATTTTGACGATCTGTATGGGGATCGGTCGGAGAGATTTAAGGAGGAGGATGGAAGACGATATTTTCTGCTGTATCTGCGGCCGATCATCAATGGCGCGGGAAATTATTATGTGGAATCCAGGACCCGCAATATGGAGCGGACAGATGTGATCGTAGATTATGGCGGTGAGCAGATGGTTGTTGAGTTAAAGATATGGAGAGGAAATGCCTACAATGAGCGGGGGGAAGAGCAGCTGGCGGGATATTTGGAGCATTATCATTTGAAGAAGGGGTATATGGTCAGTTTTAATTTTAATAAGAAGAAAAGGGTTGGGGTAAACAGGATTGTTTTAGGAGATAAGGTGTTGGTTGAGGCGGTTGTCTAGAGAGGGGACGGCGCCACGGGGAAGACGTATCTTTATGAGATGCTGGAGGATGTAAAACAGTTGGGACCTTATGGAACATTACAGAAAAATTGCGGATGTTATGAAGCAGGAGGAAATCTAAATTCTCCCGCTGGAGGTGTGGAGATGTTTGAAAGGCGGTGGAAATATGACGGGTGCGTTTGAGGCGTTTACGGATTTGTTTGAGAATCCGAAGCAGGCGAAACAGGCGGATGCCTGGAGGCGGTTTTTTCTGTCGGAGACATTTCTTGGGGAGCAGTTTACGGAATCTTTCGGGAGGCAGATGTTTTCTTATCTGGCCGGGCCTGGAAGTAAAGTGTGTCCGCGGTCGCAGGTTCCGGCGGCTTTTTTGCAGGAGCTGGCCATTGCCTATGCCATCGGCCCTGATTTTGACGGGGAGAGCCAGGCGGGGCTTCTTCCAGGGAGGGAGTATGGGGCTAAAATATTTGATTTTTTGGGGGAGGAGTGGGATTTCAGGCGGAAGGCGTTTTCTAAGTTCAGGCAGCCGGCCAACAAAGCCCGGTTCAACGCTTGGTCCGATTACATAGCCGTCAGGGAGATGACAGCCCGGGGGGAGCTGACGGAGGAGAACCGGAAGGCCTGGGAGCGGATTCTTAAGATGTGCCAGGTCCATTATCTCTATGAGCGCAACGGTAAGCAGATGGGGTGGGGAGATTATGAGAGCCGCAGCGAATGTGTGGTGAAGCTGTACGTGCAGTGGCTGAAGGATGAGAGCCTGCCCCGGTGTGTGCTGACCTACCTCTACAAAAAGCTGGCGTTTCGGGAGCTGGACCGCAGCAGTACCAGGGGATTGTACGGGGGGTTAAAGGAGCAGGTGGTAAGGCAGCTTCCGGATGTGGAGGAGATCCTGTTTGGGGAAGGGGGAAAGGAGCAGGCCATCACAAAGCTGTACCGGGCGGTTGCCGGGATCATCAATGACCATCAGACCAATTATGACCACCACATTTACGGGGAGACAGAGGCCGTCAGGCAGCGGATCGCGGAGCTTTTTGAGCTGCCTCAGTGGCAGCAGCTTAAGGGGGACCGGACATTTTTTGACCGGCTCTTTTTTGTGGCGTCCCGTCTGGTGATGCCCCGCTCCATGGCAGAGGGGCTTCTTGGCTATCTTGAGGACGGGGATTTTCCGGAGCCGGAGAGGACGGAGCTGGCGGAGAAGATTTTGAGGACCATGGGGATTGAGAGGCTGTGCAAGGAGATCCACTATGGGCATGATGTGGAAATATCCCATACGGATGTGGATACTGCCAAGGATGGTGTGGATTTCTGGCAGTATTTTTTCCTGAGGGGATTTGGGTACCGCCATAGGCAGGCACGGGGCGCGTGGGAGGAGGATTATATCTATGTGAGGGACGGGGAGCGGTATCTTCCGGCCTATGTGGACTACATGTTTTCTCCTTCCAGGGCGTGGCAGAGGGCTTTTGTGGGGTGGGATGAGGAGTCGGAATCCATCGGGGCGCCGGTAAGCGCCGGGTGTGTACTGCCTGGAGGCGGTGAGCTTCGGGTGGAGTTTCATTACCATTACTGCCTGTATTTTGTGGACGGAAGGCAGGTGATCGGGCCTGTGCTGGATTTTTCGGATCTGCGGGAGCATGAGGGACGGCTTACGGACCCGGCGGAGTTTTTCTTTCTCCTGGCAGTGACGTCCATCGGGGAAACGGACAGGCGGGAGGCAGAGGGGCTTATTGAGAAATGGCTTGGGCGGATTCCGGTCCAGCCTGTACATCCGCTGGTCCGCCCTGTGATGGCAGGGCTTTTGGCCTCTGACAATGACCGTCTGCCCGGGGACGCGCAGGCCGTGTATTACGGGGAGCAGGAGCGGTTCTGCTTCAGGGCGGTTGTGGGGGAGCAGGGGATACGGGTGTTTCGGCAGGTGGATTACGGGTGGCAGGATATACTCTTTCGGCAAGTGGAGTTTGGCTGGAAGGAGGAGGCGCTGCCTGGGAGCCTTCGGAGGATGGCAGAGGGCGTCTGGGGGGACGACTGGAAGACGGGGGGAGAAGCTGACAGCAGGGAGAAAAATGAGGCCGGATCTGAGGATGCGCGGCAGGCGCGGGAGAGGGCTGCCAGGGAGATCCTTTCGTGTCTGCGCCAGCCAAAGCCGGCGCGAAAGGGTTGTCTGTGGGTTGGGGGCATGGACAGGCTGGGGAAGATGGAGGCGGTTTTGGAGGCTATGGGCTGGCCCGGGAAGGGGGAGTGCTATTGCGTGCTGCGCTACGGGGATAAAAGGCACAGGCGCCATGACCGGGTGTTTTACGGGGCCAGAGCGCCGTTCGGATTTGACATAGAGGACCAGTCCCTTGACCATGGGCGGTGGATGGATTATCTCATGTCAGTGTCTTCCTCCAAGATCAAGGAGAGAAAAGAGATAGTAGGCCGGTTTGGGTGGGGATTTAAGTACAATAACCAGTCGGATTTTCGGCCTGTGTGCGTGTACCGGGGGGAGAGCGGAAGCTTTTATGCCTACGGGATCATCAAGATGCACCGGGCGGACAGCGTGGCAGGGGTTTTGGCGGAGCTGCTGGCAGAGGAGTTTGAGGGGGTTACGGAGATTGAGACCTGTGAGGGGTGCCTGACCGTGTCCCGGTTTGACCACAGACTGGAATACTGCTATGGGGAGGAAGATTGGATCCGGTCTCTCCACGGCGGGGAGGAGACTGTGGCGGACTGGTTTACGATCTTTGGAAGATTTGGGATGTGGATGGAATTTGCCCGGTGGATGGACGGCCTTCTGGGGCAGGATATGCCAAAGTGGGTGAACACGGTGTTCCTTGGCCTTGATATGGACAGGGGAGGAGCGGTGTGGCTTCGGGGGATTCACAGGGATGCGGGACGGGAGGAGGATGAGTGGGAGGACGGCCGGGAGAATGACTGTGAGGATGAGGGAGATGCCAGGTGTGAGGCCGGGCTCTGGGAGACAGCGGACTATGGCGAATACTGTCCGGATACCGCCCTGTTTATCTGGGGAAGGGAGCCTAAGGCGCTTAAGGAGGCGGCTGCGTGGTATGCCCGGAGCAGAGAGGAAATCTGGCGCATGAACGGGAGAGAGATCCAGATCGTGGTTTTGGAATAGGGGATATGGAAACCATACAGACAGAGATACAGAGAGTCCGGTAAGTCCGGACTCTCTATGTTTATACGCGGTTCCACATGGGGAAGCTTGCCCTAAGGCGGCACGGGGGGATGCGCAGACAGTAGTGGAGAATCGCATTCCCCTACCCTATTGGAACCAAAAACCACACCGCGATCAGAGGAATGGTCACCATGGACATAAATGTGGACAGAAACACCGTCTTGGCGGCCAGGATCTCATCCTTTCCATACTCTCCCGCGAAGATAACCGCCGAATTGGCCACGGGCATGGCCAGGATGATCAGCGTGATCCCGCGGATCAGCGTATCCGGGATGAGAAATGTCAGCACAGGCCAGGCTGCAGCCGGGAGGATCAGCTGGATCAGCAGGGAAAACAGATACAGGCGCCAGTCTCTCCACACCTCCCCAAAGGGAATCTTTGCCAGGATCACACCGATGAGCATCATGGCCAGAGGCGTGGTCATGGAGCCGATCAGGTTTAAAGCGTTCCCTGCCGCAGAAGGGCAGGGAATGTGAAAACCGTAGAAGATCACGGCACAGACAGAGGCAATGATTCCGGGGGACAGAAAGATTTTCAGGGAGAAGCTGTTTGGCTGTTTTCCTGTCCCTCTTCCTCCCCCGTTCATGCCCATGGCCACAGGGCCTAAGGTGAACAGGGATACATTGAAACACAGATTGATGACGGAAGTTGCCAAAACGGAATCATTTCCGAAAATAAATTTCATAACAGGAAACCCCATAAACCCCACATTGGGATACATCATCATAAAAGCGTACAGGCCCCGGTCCTCCTGTTTCACCGGAAGAAACCCGGCGGTGAGACAGGAGAGGACAGGCAGAAGCACGGTGAGGATCAGGCATGCGGCTGCCATGGATGGCCCGTGGATGGACACGGTCCTGCTTCCGGTAAGGACGGAGCCCAGGATCATGGCGGGCATAGTCACGTTGAGGACGAACCGGTTAAGGCGGCTGTAAAACCCGTCGTCGATCTGTCCCCATTTGTACAGCCCATACCCTGTGGCCATGACAAGAAACAGCTGCGCCATCTGGCTAAAGATTACACTTACATCCATACCCTGCCGCCTTACTGCCCGGCCTGCTCCATCTCATAGGCCTGTCTGTCCATGACCTTGAAAAATGGATAGTAAATGGCAATGCTCATCACAAGGAGTACCACCTGCAAAAGGGCTCCCCGCCATCCGCACAGGATAAAGCCGGAGATGACCACAGGGGTGGTGTAGGGCAGGTTTAACCCGTTGATCATGGGGCAGAGGCCGGAGGCGATGGACAGGTAAGTCACCGTTCCCACGGCGATGTTGGCGATGACAAAGGGAATCATCATCACCGGGTTCAGCACAATGGGCATACCGAAGATGAGAGGCTCATTGATGTTGAAGATAGACGGGATGATGGACAGTTTTCCCAGGGCTTTGTACTGGTTGGATTTGGAGCGGAGCAGACAGGCAATGGCCAGGCCCAGAGTCGCCGCTACGCCGCCGATCTTTACGAAATGGGCGATAAACTGATAGTTTACCACATTGGTCATGGCAGCTCCCGCCTCAAAGGCAGCGGCGTTTTCCGCTGACAGGGAGTACCAGATAGGGTTCATCACAGAGGACACGATGCTGGAGCCGTGGATTCCAAAGCACCAGATCACCGACTCCACGGCCAGGACGATGATGGTGGCAGGCAGAGTGCTCCCCAGGGCCTGCAAAGGTTTTTGGAGGGTCTGGAACATAAAGGTCTGGGCGTCTCCAAAGGAGGTCAGGCTGAATGCCAGACGGATGATGTTAAATACCAGGAACACGAAAAACGCGGGGATCACAGACGCAAAGGACTTGGCGATATTTTCCGGCACAGAGTCAGGCATCTTGATGGTCCAGCCCTTTTTAAGGCAGTAGCGCAGGATCTCCACAGCCAGGCAAGTGGCCAGGATGCATAAAAGGAGGCCGGAGGCGCTTAGATTGTCCAGGGGGAATCCCTTTACCTTGTCCTCCGTCACGATCACGGGGGTTAGGATAAAGATCGCCACAAAGGACAGGGTGATGGCTGCCTTGGAGTCAATCCGGTAGTATTCTGCCAGAGACTTGGCAATGCCAACCACCACAAACAGGGTCATCAGTTTGTAGCTTACCTGGTAAGGCAGGTAGAAGAAATCCATCCATTTGTCAGAAAATACCCGGGCCATAAAGTCCGCGTACCCCTCAAAGGGCAGGCTGGTAAACAAAAGGAACAGGGAGCCCACGATGAGAATGGGCATGGCTCCGAAGAAGCCCTCCTTGACGGCGGAGAGGTAGCGGTTTCCGCTGATTTTCATGGCCACAGGCATCAAGGCCTCACTCATTTTTTCAGACCAGTTTTTCATGTCTTTATCCTTCTTTCTAAAATTTTTTCTTGTGAAACAGGAGGGGCAGGGCCCTTTAAACGCTTAGATCCTCCCCGTTGGAGGCGATGACTTTTTTGTACCAGTCAAAGGACTTTTTCTTTTTCCGCGCAAGGGTTCCTTTGCCCTCATCATCCTTGTCCACGTAAATGTACCCGTACCGTTTGCGCATCTCCCCGGTTCCCACGGACACAATGTCAATACAGCCCCAGGAGGTGTAGCCCATCACGTCTATATGGTCCAGCTCCACCGCGTCTTTTAAGGCTTTTATGTGGGCGGACAGAAACGCGATGCGGTCGTCGTCTTCTATGGTCCCGTCCTCCTTTACGGTGTCAATGGCGCCCAGGCCGTTTTCCACCACAAAGAGGGGGAGCTGGTAGCGGTCGTACAGCTCATTGAGGGACAGGCGAAGCCCTAAGGGGTCTATGTGCCAGTCCCAGGCATTGCGTTCAAGATAGGGATTCTTTTCGCCTACCAGGATCTGGTCTTCCGGCCCCGCGTACCTGGCAACGGAGGAGAAATAGTAGCTGAACGCGATGTAGTCCACAGTGCCCTGCCTTAGGATCTCCTGATCGCCGGGCTCCTGGGTGAAGGTCCCGCCCAGGCGTTTCTGCTGGGCCGTGCAGGTGTTGGTGTAATAGCCCCGGCACATGACGTCGCTGTAGTAAAAGTCCGGCATCATGTGGTATTTTTTGGCCAGCTGGTCCTTGGGGCAGCAGGTGGCGGGGTAGGTCATAGGGTACTGGAGCATGCAGCCGATTTTAAAATCCGGGTTGATCTCATGGCCCAGGATAACGGCTTTGGCGCTGGCCACCATCATGTTGTGGCTGGCCTGGAGCACCACGTCCGCCTTCTTTTCCCCCTCTTTAAAAAGGATGCCTGCCTGGTGGTAGGGCTGTTTCTGGTTCATGGTCTCATTGATCTCATTGAATGTCATCCAGTATTTTACCTGATTTTTGTACCGTTCAAACACCACCTGGCAGTAACGGACAAAGAAATCGATCAGCTTCCGGCTGCGCCAGGAGCCGTAATGCTGAACCAGGTAGAGGGGCGTCTCATAGTGGGACAGGGTGACGACGGGCTCTATGTCGTATCTGCGCAGCTCCGCAAATACCCGGTCGTAGAAGGCAAGGCCGGCCTCATTGGGCTCCTCTTCGTCCCCTCTGGGGAAAATCCTGGGCCAGTTGATGGACATGCGGAAGCATTTGAACCCCATCTGGGCAAACAGGGCAATGTCCTCTTTGTAGCGGTGGTAGAAATCCACGGCTTCGTGGCTGGGATAGTAGTTTCCAGGATAGACCTGGTCGTGAATCTGCCTGGGAACTCCGTGTCTGGCCCCCTTCTCCACGTCCGCAATGCTTAGGCCCTTGCCGTCGGCGTCGTAGGCCCCCTCATACTGGTTGGCAGCCGTTGCGCCGCCCCACAAAAAATCTTCTCTGAAGCTCATAAAAATAACCTCCTTTTTCCTCACTATAAAGGAAAAAAGAGGTTTTGGTAATGGTTTTGCCCCAGATTGTAACAGTGTTAGAATCCCGGGGCTGTCCCGGAACGGGGAAAATGGAACAATGTTTCAACGGGCCTCTTTCTGGGAGGGCGGTGTGGCCTGGCCTGCCAGGTAAGGGTTGTCCGAATGGCGCTGTTTTTCCATCTGCTGTACAAGCTCCAGTTTCCGGTCATAGTTTTTCTCATAGTCCTGGAGAAAGTAGGCCCCGTATAAGGTGTCCAGGAGAAAGCTTACGGATATGTGGCTGCTGAAATCCCCGATATTGTAGAACAGGCTTTCCCTGGTGGAGATGAGCAGCTTGCATGTGGCCAGACGGCTTAGGGTGTTGTCCCCAAAGGAGGTGACGGCCAGAACGGGAATGCCCTTTTCCCTGCAGGTATTTGCCGCCTGGATCATGGCCCCGGTCTCCCCGGAGTAGGAGATGATAAGAGCCAGATCCCGCTTTTTCATGCAGTTTACTTCGTACTGCTGGTAGTTGAGATTGTTGGGAATGGCCACGCTGCGGCCGATCTTCATCATCTTCTCCTTAAATGCCACCGCCAGGTTTAAGGTGGTGCCAGCGGAAAAGACGTAGATGGTGTCGCAGTATTTGATCAGGGTCACCGCTTTTTGGAGCATGTCAAACTGCAGGATGGACAGGGTGTCTTTTACGGTCTCTTCGTAGAGCTGTCCCATTTTTCTGGCTGCTTTGGACAAGGTGTCCTGGCAGTCAAAGGGAAAGTTTACGTCCACCTGTCCGAAATCCTGCTCCAGGTACTCAAGCTCCTTTAAATACTGGTCTTTTAACTGGTCAAAGCCGCTGTAGCCCATTTTCTTGCACAGGCGGATGACCGTGGGGGGAGAGGTGTAGGAGAGGTCGGCCAGGTTCCGGGTGGAATAGCGCTTTAGCTCTCTGCCCAGGGAGAGGATGTGGTCGGCGACATTCTTTTCGCCTGGGGATAAGTGGGCCTGGCGCCGGAGTTTTTCTTCTAACAGCATGGGGATTCCTTCTTTTAAACGGTTGTTTTGGGTATAATGTATCATATGGGGCGGGGGCGTTTCAAGGTTAAAGTTAAAGGAGCGGCCGCCTCTGCCCTTGTTCCTAAATCCCCTGGTGCTAATTGAAAATTCTGAATGGAGGTAAAATTTACATATCATAGATAAAAAAAACAGATTATTCATCGGGAAGAGGGGAAACCTATTGTAATTGGGTTTCCCCTTTTGTTAAGATAAAATCAAGCAGAGAGAAGAGGTGAGGCGGACAAATGAGAAGGAAGGAAACGTTGCAAGTGATTCAGAACTTAATCGGCATCCTGTTAGACGTTCCCGTCACGTATACGAAGGCGTCGGAGCGTGAGAGGATTGACTTTAAGGAGCTGATGCCACCGGCTTTTATCATGGACGCGATACGGGGCCCCGTGTTTGGAACTATTTTTAAAACCATGAAGCCGGCCATGGTCTATCATATCATTGACCGCTTTCTGCTTCAATATTCTGTGATCTATGACAGCAGTGAGGGTGGGGAATACTTTACGATCGGACCGTACCGGACCAGAAACTTTGGCCAGGAGGAATGTGATTCGATCCTGAAACGGAACGGCCTCTCCCGGGAAGAATATGGCGATATTATGGAGTGGTATTACGGGCTGCTGCCCTTGGCGGATTCCAACAAGGTGCAGCCGTGCATGACCACCGTGGCGGAGTTTCTGTATCCGGAGCAGAAAATCACGTACAAGCGCATCGTGGATAACCCGGACATGCCGCCGACCATGGTTCCGCCCTATACGGCCAGCCACAGCGACAAGATTATGATGGAGTATCTGGAAGAGAAGTACCGGCTGGAAAATATGGTGCTAAAGGCAGTGGAAAAGGGGAATCGGACAGAGGCCATGCACGCCTATAAGGACTACCGGCATTTTGAAAAGGCGTCCAGGCAGTATCAGCACCAGCACCTGATCCGCGCTAAGACCAACGCGTTTTCCAACAATGCCCTGTACAGGAAAGCGGCGGAGAAGGGGGAGGTCCATCCGTTTTATTGTCTGTATAATGGGGTTAAAACCCTCGCCTTCCAGGCGAAACCTTTAGG
>CAJUFP010000091.1 GCA_910585645.1 uncultured Hungatella sp.
ATAAAGCTGCTCTTTTTGTCTGCTCTGAATCTGATACTTTCCTAAAGCATTATATAATTGGGATAACTTGCAGTATTTTGGTAGTGATAATAACCACTTTTCTTCAATATAAATCAGAATACGAAAGAGTTATGTCTGAATTTACATCTATTTTACGTCAGTTGATTTTAAATCTGCTCGTTGCGCTTTCGTATCAAGAAAAAGATGTAGATGAATGGTTATGTAAAGAGATAATTGATAAAATAAAAGAAGACTGTGATAAATTGAATCAGTTAAATAAATCGTTTTGCTGCTTTAACAAAAAGCTTTATCAAAAATATGTTGAGTTAGTTAAAATAATTTATAAGTTATACATACCGATTTTAAGCAATTCAGATGATTCTTATTATGATATGTTGAAAGAAAAAATAGATTACCCTACCTATATAGAGTTGGCTCAAAAATCTTATGAATTTATTGATGATGATGTTAATAAAAAAATGATAGATGAACTAATAGAGGATGCTCAACAAACATTAGATAAGAAAAAGCAATTTAGTGAAACGCCTGAAAAAGATACCATGTCAACAAAAGGTTAACATTTTATGATAGAAATAGGGAATTAAACAAAGTATGGAGCCACAACCTTTAAAAGAGTTGTAGCTCCATATGTTTTATATCATATCTGCAAGAAATATCACAGATTCTGCCGGATAATCCGGGTAATGATCCCCACAGCCACGCCCCGTTCTTCATCAATCCGGGTGACGGCAAAGCTCACATCATCCTTCTTGCCGGGAGTCCGGTAGTCATAGCAGGAGTGGGCCACAGCGTTCACGCCGTTGGACAGCCGGATATAAACCACGCCTTTATGTACGTCCGTGACCTTGCCGGCATACTTGCTCTGGATGCGGCATTTTTTCAGGTTGTCATGGTTGGTGTTCTGGGATACGCTCTTGATGTCGGTCTTAATTCCCATATCCTCCAGGCTGTCACGGCGCACGTTCAGGATGCGCACAAGCACCTGGTCGCCCACGGAAAAACGCTCATGGGCATCCCCGATCCACTCCCAGGCCAGGTCGCGGGCCATGATGGAGCACTCCACTCCGAATACCTCCACCCGGATGACCTTCTCTGCCATGGCGATCACACGGGCCTGGGCAATACGCCCCTCGTAAATGCGGTACATGCCTGCCGCATCCGTATCCAGATAGAAGGTCTGCCGTTTCCTGAGCATGGCTTCCTTCCGGCTGGCGACCACGCTGCGGGTTTTGGAATCAATGCCCTTTACGATAAAGTCGATCTCCGCCCCCAGCATGTTGCCGAGGATCTTGTTTTGGCGCAGCATCAGCTCCGCATATTCCTGCCCGGAAGGGCTGCGGCCTACATTGATCATCATCTCCTTTAAGGGGATCACGATCCGGAAGCCCTTATAGTCTACGATGGTGATGGTCTTGCCGTTGTCCGTCTGCTCGATCCCGCCAAGCTGCCCGGTAAGGATACGTCTGGTACGGTAGGCATTGTGGATCTCATGCCAGATGGCGTCCCCGCGGGATTCTTCCGTCTCCACTTCCCCGCGCACCTCCAGTGTCAGTACCGGGGCCTCCTCTTTCCTGCCCCTGGCGGCGGTACGGCGGGAGGGAGATGCCGCAGGGGGAACCGCAGTTCCGGCTGTGCCTTCAGCGGAGGGGAAAGGCGCATCTTCCAGACCGGCTCCAGTGGGTTCTGTTTCTTCCTGGGGAATGGTTTCTTCCGCTTTCTCTGTGGTATCATCGGCCAGCGTGCTCTTATCGGTATCAGCATTGGCCGCCAGGGGATCGGGCACGCTGTCAGCTGCGTATTCCATGCCCTCCGGCGTTTCCGTTTCTGCTTTCTGTGCTTCCCCGTCCGTTTCTGCGGAGGATTCCTCTTTCTTTCTGCGGGTAGTGCGTCTGGTCTTTGCAGAGGCGCTGCCTGTTTCCGATAAAGCTGTCTGTTCCGGCTGTGCTTCCTCGGGAACATCGTTTTCTCCGTCAGCGTCATGCGTGGTGCCCTCGGAACCTTCCGGCTCCTCCCCAAAGATTTCTTTCTCTGTAAGTTCCGGGAGATCCCCCTCTGCCAGATCCGGTGCGGCAGCCGGTTCCTGGTCCATGCTGCCAAGCAGCTCATTTAAGTCCATGCCGTCCCCGTCCGCTTCAGGCGGTGTGCGCTCTCCCTCTCCAGGGAAGGCCACGGCCTCTGCGCCCGTTCCGTCCAAAGGGTTGTTTCCTTCCATAGAAGGATTTTCCAGTTCCATAAGTTCTTTTTTTCTTGCCATGTGTTTACCTCCATAGTGTTGTTGTTCTATTTCACAGCCCCAGAACGGGCCGTTCCATAGCAGTTGCATTTCAGGACATGATGGAATCCTTGTCCGCAGATACGATCCCGGCAGGGGCAGCCTTTCCCGGTCCGGATGCCGGAGGGGATGGCGTTTTCTGCTTTGCGCCAGGTGCCGGTGCCTTCACCGCCCCTTTCGCCGCAGGCTTTGTCCCTGCTTTTGGGGCAGGTTTAGATGCTGTTTTCGCTGTCTGTTTTGGCGCCTGCTTTTGCGGAGCCGGCTTCGCTGGTTGCGGTGTAGCAGCGGCTTCCATTTCCAGGCGCCTCCACTCCGGGATGTGGGCGGATGCCTTGCAGGAGCGCAGCAGGGGGTATTCCGGGTGTTTGGAATAATCCATCTTGTCCACCTTTAAGGTTTTCTTTCCCCGGATGATGACCAGCGCCTCGTCAATGGGCAGGCGCAGAACTTCGTCCGGTGTCAGCACGGGGCGCTTCCCCACGCCGCTGGTCTCCCGGTATTCCGGCGTGTAGTTGGAGATCCGCCAGGTGCCTAACTGTTTGGACTTGCTGGAGACCGCCACGCTGGCAAGCCCGGTGCGGGAGGAGACAAACTCCGCCGTCAGGGGATCGGTACAGCCTAAAAAGAACTGGACGTCACAATTCCCCAGGATTTCCTGCCAGAGATTTAAGGGATACCGGTTCTGCAGCCCGGCAAGGTTCTGGAACACGCAGGACATGGAGATGTTCCGGGAGCGGATCACGCTCAGGCGCCGGGAAAGGTCCGGGATGGTGCCGCAGGCGGTCAGTTCCTCCCCTAAGACATGGACGGGCACGGGGAGCCGGCCGCCCTCACAGTTCTTGTCCGCATAACGTACTAACTTGATGAACACAAAGGACAAAAACAGGGATGCCAGGAAGTCAAAGGTGCTGTCCTGGTCGCTGGTTACGAGGAAATAGGCGCAGGGCTCCTGGCCCAGTAATTTCAGGTCGATCTCATCCCGCGCGGTGATCTTCTTGATCAGCTCCGACTGGAACACCTGCAGGCGGCTCCCCAGGCCGATGATGACGCCGCTCCGCACGGAATCGGATGCCTGCTTAAAAAGGCTGTAAGGCGCCTTTGCCGGATGGTTGATGGGCAGCACTTCAAACAGGCTGTTCAGGGCGGTTTCCGAGTTTAAGGTGATGAGCTGGTAGACCTGCCCCATGTTCCGGTTCTCCGGGGGATAGCCCTTATCCACATACAGCACCAGCGCTTTTAACAGGTTCATTTCTGCGGAATCCCAGAAATGGTCCCCTTTGCCGCCGCCCGTGGTATTTTTGATGATGACGTCCACGAAAAGCTGCGCCATCAGTTCCTGCCCCTCCACTTCACTGAGGCAGTTCCAGGAATCCGAGTTTTCCGGATTGACCAGGTTGAACACACGGACCGTATAGCCTTTGTCGCGCAGGTATTCGCTGGCCTTTTCGTACAGCTCCGATTTCGGGTCGCAGATGACCAGGGATTCCCCGCGGGATACCCCCTGTAAAATCCGGTTCATGCAGAAGGAGCGTGTCTTCATGGAGCCGCTGGCGCCGTAGACTGCCAGGTTGCTGTTGAGCCGGGTTTTCTCCGGCACGCAGACCGCCTTCCTGTCAAGCATCCCCAGGACGATCCCCTGATACCGGCGCAGGTCAGCCACCAGTTCCAGGACGCCAGCCATCTCCTTCCGGCTCATCCAGCCGGAGGTGCCGTAGGTTCCTTTGGCGGAGTAGGTGAAATTCCGGTCCTCGTCATATTCCCCGGTATCGCTGTACCCGATCCGCATGACGAAAAGGAGCAGCACGGCCAGCAGCCCGATACAGATAAATATCCCGTAGATCCCGTATGGCGGATGAACCGCCGCGCGGAGGCAGGCGGACAGGCCGGGGGATGCGGGCAGGGGGGAAGTGCCGTCCCCCGGATAGCCGCCCCCCTGTTTCCAGAGGGCGTAGTTGCCGATGAACTGCCCCAGGTAGCCGCCCGCATACAGGACGGCAAGGATGGCGATTGGGGCAGTCACCAGCCCTTTCAGTAATTTTTTCTTGTCTATGGGAAAAACCTCCTTTCAAATTTTTCAAAGCTGATGGTGGAAAACTCCACCTGTCTGCCGCAGAAGCGGTGGAGAACTTCTTTCTGGAAGTCAAAACAGACCAGGGTTCCCGTCCGTTCCTGCAGCTGGAGCGCCGTGTGGAAACGGTTGATGCGGGGGATGTCCAGGAAATAGCCGAACAGCACCGGGCTGCCGTCCCCGTCCAGGGCGTCATGTTCTATGGGAAGCCCTGCGTCCTTTGGGGAAAGCCCCTGCATCAGCATGCGGTCAAGCTCCGTTATTTTTTCCGGGCTGCACAAAAGTTTCAGCAGCGTATCCCCGTAATGGTCATTGGTCAGGTAATAAAAATGTTCATAATTGCCATCCAGAAGGAAGAAACAGCGGGTATGGCTGTCACTCTCTGACATGATCTGGTAGAAAGGTTCCAGCGTGTCGCCAAACAGCAGGCCGGCAGCCTCCGTCCGGGCATACTGGAAGACCATCCGCTGGTGGCAGAGGACCATTTTCAGGAGAACCTGCGCCCGCTGTTCTGCCCGGTAGTCCCATTTTGCTGTATATAGTCCGCTGTTATAGGTAAGGAAGATGCCGGACGGGGTAAGGAGCACGCCAATCATCCGGGAGCTTCGGATCTTTACCATATCGATCCCCATTTCTTTGATTTCACGGGAGCCATAAAAAGCAGGGGATTTCAGGACAGGCAACGGAACAGCCTCCGGTAAAAAAACAGGGGGCTTTTCATCACGGAAAACTGCGGCACCTGCGTTCAGCATGGCGGCATAGGTCTCCGCTGCCCGGTGCAGCCGTAACCTTCTCGTTACCTCGCTTCTGATCCGGTTGGTATCCGTGTCCCCGGTAAGGTAAAAAGCAAACCGGTCGGGGTTCTCTGCCAGGAGCCTGCCTTTTGCTTTCCGCCCCAGCCGGAAACCACGCAGCCTGTCTTTGTAGAACACCCGGAGCAGCCCCTCCTTTTTCAGCGAAGTTATGACCGCCTCCTTATAACTGGAACTGCCGGGGATGCGGGGGAGGAGGCTGGACGGGAACTCGCCGCAGATGGCGGCCAGTTCGAGCAGGCAAAAGCCTAATGTGTCCTGTCTGGGGAATGTACCCTTATCGGACATAAAAAGATCACCTCCTTTTCCGGTTTTGTACCGGGGCGGCTAAAGACTTCGGTAAATAAAACTTTGTCAGCCGCAGATAAAGTCCAATAAATACAATATTTTTTCCCATTCTGGCCGTATGGGGTGAAAATGGCGCCAAAACCATTAAAAATCCGATATGGATTTCAGCTCCTTTTCCCGTCCGGAGAGCCATCCTGCAAAGCGGCTTTTCTCCATGATATAGATACGGGTGCCGTCCTTATCCCCAAGCTCCGTGGTATTGTAGGCGTCACATAAAAGCCCGCTGTCATCCGCCATTACATACAGGGCGATGGTGTCCAGGATCTGCTTCTGTTGCAGGTTGTCATAGTCCAGCAGGCACCAGTCCGGCAGTTCATGGTCATATACATGGGAGATGCAGACCACACATTCCCGGAAGTGTGGCATAGGGTGTTCTTTTGCATACTGTCCCAGTGTTGCGTGGAGCGGATCAAGCAGGAACAGGCTGCTCTGGCGCATTTTTTTCTTTGGGAGCAGCCGTGGAAGGGCTACCTCCAGGATGCCGTTTTCATAGCTGATCTCAATGCCATGCACTTCCCCGGCTTTCACAAGGTACTCTGCCTTGGGGACAGAGGTGGAAGCGTAAAGGAGATTTCTGAGCTGGCAGGCAATCCCTTCTGCTCTTAAAGCGGCTTCGGTTGACATGGTTTCATAGTTTTCGGGATACCTCTGGATATCCAGGGAATCCATGGCGCAGATGTTGTTGTTCAGCCGTGACAGGTTGTTCTGGATATCTGCGATCCGGCGTGAGATAATCTTTCGGTCCAATTACATCCCTCCTTTGGATGTTGTAATATAGCTGCCCTGCATCATGGCGGTCAGGGCAAAGATTGTTTTATGTTGATTTTTTGTAGTAGCTTACATTCCCGCTGCCATCCACGGTACAGAATCCGGTTATCCCCGGAAATTCCAGCAGGGGGATCTGCCCCGGCTCATCCACCAGCACGATACGGCGGCCGCCGCTGTCACGGCTCTGGCGCAGGGCGTGGGTGACAAGGGCCTCCTGCCCGGCAGCGGCATGGACGATCTCATACAGTTCGCCACCGGAGAAAAAGGCAATCTTTACGGGGAACTCACTGCACGAGTGGTAGTCCGCCCTGTCGATAAAATCAAGCAGTACCCATGCCGCCCGCACCATGCCGGGATCGGATTCTTCTTTATCCGTCCGGTAAGGGAAGTATCCCCCGGTGTCTGCCTGCCGGGTGCGTCCCTGCCTGGCCAGGTGGGAGAGCAGGTTTCTGGTGACATCCTCCCGGCCAGGGTAGAACCGGCATAATTGTTTTTCTGTCAGCCCCGGATACATGGATATGATCCGGAGCAGTTCCGTGGCTTCCCCGCCATACAGGTCTGCCCTGGTCTTCACTGGCGCCACCTTCCTTTCTGTGAATGCGTAATCTGTGCGTATAACGGACGTATGGGAAAAGGGATTGCGTAATCTATGCGTATACGGTGCGTAATCCGTTCCATTATCCGGCTTCACTCTGCCGGCGCATCCGTTCCACGATATCCTTTAACTCCCTCCGGTCCGTGGTGATCAGGTCTTTCTCCAGGGGGCTCGCCTTGAACACCACCATGATGTTATTGTTGTTGGTGCTGATCAGGCCGTTGCCACGCTCAAAGTGGGTGACCTCCATGACCTCCGCATCGGAGAGGTGGAGGGCGCTCTGGACGCGCATGGCCTCGTCATCCTCCAGGTTCAGGATAATCTTGGTCTTGGAGTTGTTGATGATGCCCTTCCCGAACCGCCCTTCATCCAGGTTAAAGAAGTCATTTAAGTCCTGGCTGGCACAGACGGCGGAGCCGCCATAGCCCCGGATGGTCTTGAAGATCTCCAGCACGAAGTCCCCGGCAAGGCGTGTGCCCGTGGCGCCGGCGCCGGATAAGAGCTGCCAGCACTCGTCAATGAAGATGGTCTTTTCCTCGGTGCGGTCTTCCTTGGCCCGGTCCCAGACAAAATCCAGGGCAACGAACATCCCCACGGTCAGCAGGTCCCCGGTCAGGGAAGAGATATCCAGCACGGTATATTTGTTATCCAGGGACACGTTGGTCTGCTGGTTGAAGGTGCTGGCGGAGCCGTTCACCAGGCGGTTCAGGATATTTGCCAGCCGTTTTGTGGCCGCCGATTTCTTTAAGATCTCGTAGAGGTCGCCCAGTACCGGCATTTCCCGGTATCGTTCCGGGTTTTGGGGGTCTGCCAGGGAAGCGTTGTCATGGGTGATGCCCTTCTTGTTGTAGGTGTGGATCAGGGCCTCGTCCAAAAGCTGGCGTTCCTCATGGTTCATGTCCGGGATCAGCAGACTGAAAAAGATATGGAGCCGCTGGATCTTCTCCGCCAGTTCCGAGAGCTGGATGCCGGGGCCGTCCAGCAGTTCGTTCACGGTGCGGTCCACCTGCCGGATCTCCATCACGTTGATACAGTGGGGGCTTGCCGGGGAGACCTGGATGAACTCGCCGCCCACGTTGGCGCAGGCCCGGTGGAACTCATGCCCCTTTAACGGGGCAATGATGAAAATGGGGATTCCTTTCCGCCGCATCCGCAGGGCCATGAGCTGCATGGTGAAGGTCTTGCCCGCACCGGAAGTGCCCAGGATCGCCATGTTTGCGTTTTTGTAGACAGCGGAGTTGAAGATATCCACAATGATCAGGGAGCTGTTGTATCTGTTCACGCCTAACAGGATGCCATTGTCATCGCACATCTCATAGCTGGTGAAGGGGTAGCAGCTTGCGGCGCCCCCGGTAAGGAGGTTGCGTTTGCTGCGCTCATACAGCCCTTTTTCCACGGACACCAGGGGCAGGGCGGTCAGGAATGCCTGCTCTTCCCGGAAGTGGCAGGTGGAAACCCGCATGTCCTGGGAGAGAAGGAGTTTCTTCATCTCGCTGACCTTCCATTCCAGGTCCTCTTCATTGGGGGCCGTAATGGTGACCAACAGGTTCATAAAATAAAAATCTTCATTGTTGGCAAGCCCTTCCTTCAGGAAGTAGCCGCTGCGGATGGCGCTGTCGATATCGTCAAAATCCGTGTTGGTATCGCTGGCGTCCTTGATCCGGGAGCGGTTGATGCGGAGCTGCTGGCCCACCTTCTGGATGATGCGCTCCTTGGGCTGGCGGGAGAGGAACATGTCCAGATCGATCCCGTCACCGGCATTGACCATCAGGCTGAGCCAGCCGGCCGGCACATGGGTCTTATAGCCGTCCGAGGGGATCAGCAGGTAGGCGTAATAAAGCCCGTCAATGCAGATGTAGCGCCCGTGGGTGAAGTCAATGCCTGTGGGGGCGATAAACTCCCCGGCAGGGATATGGTCGATTTCCGCCTCCCGCCCGTTTGCCAGGTATTGCGCCACCACCTCTTTAGCCCGGACGGGGAGGGGCTTAGTAGCGCTCTCATTCCGGCACAGGAGGTTATAGAGCACGTCTATGGTGAACTCGTCCTCGTTGTCCGGCAGCACCACTTCATTCCCGCACTGACGCAGGTAGTTGGATGCGGTGTGGACGGCGGACTGCAGGGAGCCGATGGCTTCCCCTTCCTCGTCCGTGCGCCTTGCATTGCTCCAGGGCTCGTATTCAAAGACCAGGAAGAACCGGCGTGTGACTGCCTCGCGGGAACAGATCTGCTGGATGAACTGCAGGTAATCCTCCTGCATGAGCCGGCACTGTTCGTTGGTCTCCTGGGCCATCTCCCGGCGCACCGTTTCCATGTGGCGCCCGATATCCGCGCGGCGGGTCAGCACCTTGAACTGGAGCTTTACCGGGCTTATCTTTAAATAGGAAACAAAGGAATAGATAATGCTCCTCTGTTCCCTGGCGCTGCGGAGCAGGAAGTTGATGGGGATCACCTCCACCACCTTCACATACCGGTGGTCTTTCGTGTAGATGACGCCGTTTTCTATCCTGCTGATAGGCAGGTAGTCCGCTACCGGGTTTAAGTGGGTAAACTGCGGTTCCGGTGTGTGCAGCGGCTTTCTGGGGGAACGGTCCTTTTTCTGCTGGTTGTTTCTGCGATTCGGTCCTCCCGGTCTTCCGGCAGCCGTTTTTCTGGAATCCTGTTGTGGGTCCCGTTTCTTTCCCCCTGCGGATTTCTTTCGCTGTGTTCCGGCCTGCTGTTTTTTCTGTGCCTGGCTGGGGCGGAGCTTCTGGCGGATCTCATATCCCTTTACCTGGTCAAACTCTGCGGGGAAATCTTCCTCCCCCCTGCGCCGCCAGCCGGATATGCCGCCGATTTTTTCGCTTTTGCCGGATTTATGGTTATTGCTGCCTGTTTTTATCCCTTGATTGGTGTCGGTGGATGCTGCATTTTCGCTAGAAACAGGACTTTTCTTTTTGCCGCTTTTCCTGCCCTTTTTTGCAGATGGAGCCGCCCGCATTGCTTCCTGGCTTTCCCCGCCGCCCACGATACGGCGGTTCTTCATGTATTTTAAGAAGATGACAAGGAAGGACGACAGGCTTTCCCCCGATATACCGATCAGGGCAAACAGGACAAGGGGCAGGGTAGTCAGGCACAGCACGATGATCCGTGCGGTCAGACTAAAGGGCAGGAACAGAAATACCGGCAGCCCGGTCACGGCGGCCAGGATGCCGGCCTCGATCACGTTCCTTGCCCGGAACATACCGCCGAAAAATGTGCCTGTGTCCACAAAGTTAGGCGGGATGATATAGGTATCGTGGTCATTCTGATGATTCATTTGGTAGTACCTCTCTTTCGCAGTGTGTCAGTTCCGGCCATGGTAAAATCAGATCGGAACATCTGTAAACAGGGTTCATGGCCGGACTGTGGCAGGGCATTCAGCCGATGATCCAGAAAGGGCCGCCTGCGCCTGCACGTCTGCTGGCTTCGTTCAGTATGATGGAAAGATCCCAGAGCTGTCCGCTCCGTTTGTAGCTGGCGGGGTCCGCCACTAGGATCTTCCCGTCCTTCACGCCCCGCAGCACGATAAAGTGGCCGCCGCTTGTGAAGTGCCCTTTTGACATGATGGCCACCACCAGCTTCCCGTCTGCCAGTGCGTCCAGCAGCCGCTGGGGTTCCGAAGGGGTACAGCCGGAAACGGCAAGCCCCCAGTTTTTGGCGGCACCGGGAATCAGCGCATGGTAGGAGCCGCTTCCTTTGCACCAGTAGCCGTTTTCATAAGCCCACTGTGCCATCCTCTCCGGGTCAACGGTCTCGCCGGCCAGGGAGGACACCACCATTGCCATGGAAGTAGGTCCGCAGCCGTAACCGCCGATATGGTCGGTGCCGTAAGGCTTCCCCGCATAGCGTTCATCCAGCTGGTTGAAATAGACAACTTCCGTGCTGCCATCCGTAAAGCGTACATCACCCAGGGAGGGGATGCTGTTCCCTTCCCAGTTTTCCAGGTTCTGGACCAGCCCGTCCCCCAGAAAAAGGCTCAGGTTCTGTGCGTAATCGGCGGCAAGCTCCCTCTGTTCTTCCGTGAGGGAGAATACCTGGTCGGCAAAATAATCTTCCCCATTGTAGGAAATGGTATAGATCATCCATTTTTCTGATACGGTAGTCTCTTCCCCGGTTTCCGGGTCCTCCACCGTCTTTTCACGGATCTCCTCGGTCCGCTTATAGGAGTAAAGGTGGGATTTCCCACGGCGCATGACTGCCGCCATGTCCGAAATGGAGATATCCGCAAACTCCTTGTCTTTTGCCGCACAATACTGAGAGACAAAAAGGTTGGCGTTGTATACGGGGCTTGTCTCATAGGGGTTGATGACCTCCATTTCATCCCCGTCCGAGGCGGCAAAATCCCGCCCGATCCGTTCCATGACATCTTCCATGCCTTCCCCCAGGATGCTGCTGATGGTGAAGGTGATGGTGTTGGCATTCTCCACAATGGCGGTTTCGCTGTTCAGGATGGGGTTTTCCGTGTCAGCGGGGGAAAAGGCGGAGGAAAAGCCATCAAAGATCAGGCCGGGGAGCATCAGCACGAAAAGCACCGGGAGCAGTAACAGGACAGCGGCTGCCGCCAGGACCTTTCCGACAAACTTACGCCCTTCCCATAACGCCCCTGCAGCTGCGCCGTAAGGCCCGCCCACGGCGGCGCCCTTTGCGGCCCCGGACACCGCCTTCCCCGCTTTTACGGCGCCCCTGGCAAGGTGTGCCGCAGACGCGCCGGTCTCAAGGGCTTCTTCCAGCCCGTTCTTCTGTCTTTCTTCCATTTATAGCCTGTCCTTTCTTTTGGGCGCCGGGGGCATTTTTTTCACAATGGATTCCTTATAGGCAATGGAGCCGTCCGCCGCCATGTAAGGGGATTTCTCCACGGCGTCCTGTGCGTACTGCTTGTACCAGGAAGTGCCGTCCACGGCCTGCACGGTAGCATAAGCCCCCTCCGGCGCAGCGTACTGGTCTGCGTGGTACATGCCGAAGGAAATGCCCTCCGGATGTTCCTCCGAGATCTCCGTGCCGGTGATGCGCCCGCCCACGATCTCCACGCCTGTAAAGGACGGCACATGCTGTGCGCCTTCCTCCAGGGCGGCATAGCCCATGTAGGAGTGGAGGGCCTGGGCAGCCTTTTCCCCGGTCATGGTGCCCATGGAGGAAATATTTCCGGCTGCTACTGTGCCGATAACGTTATTGGCAAAATCGCCGCCCTTTGCAACGGAAGATGTATATATGTTCCCGCCAATGCCGGCAGATACGGCGGACACAAACCCGCCAGGCCCTTTTCCGGAAGATTTTTCAGTCACCGTGCTGGCAGTGGCTGTGCGGATGGCGCTGTTTGTGACCTGCCGGCTGACTACCCCCGCAAGGCCGCCTGCCATAAAACCGCCCGGACTGCCGGGGCTTCCGGGTGAGCCGGAGCCGTTGTTTACATGGGAAGAGCTGCTGCTGTGGCCGCCGCCGAAATGCTGGCGGGAAAAATTGCGGACAGCACCCACGCCCCTTGCGGCAACCAGGGCCTCCGCGATCATGGAACCGCCCGTATGCCCCACGTTCACGCCCAGGCTGGACATGAAGGAGTCGATTTTCTGGGATACCTTTAAAAAGGCGATGGCACACAGGAACCAGACCAGGACGTTGCCCGATACTGCCTCCCGGCCTGCCGCATCCACCTGGGCCTGTGCGTCACTCTCCGAAAAGGCAAAGGCCGTCTGGCAGGACAGGCAGAGGAGGAGCGCCATCAGAAAGGCCGCAGTAAGTACCTTTTTATATTTTTTCATGGTTATTGTCATTCCTTTCTATTTTTCTCACAGTGAGAGCGGGTTTGCGATGAACGCCCCGACCATGCTTGTGAACAGCCGCAGGCACCAGGCGTTCATGAGCAGGAGGAACACCTGCCCGCCGAACATCCGGCACCAGGACTTAAAAATGTTAGAGGTGGACTGGGCGGCTCCCATGGAAAATGCCACGGGTGCCGTGTAGACCAGTACCCCCAAAAGGACATACCGCTCTGCCGCTTCCAAAAGGAGCTTCAGGTAGTTCCATGCCAGAATCAGAACGATAATCAGCGTAATCAGCGCCACCGCACCGTTGGCGCACACACCGATGATAGCCAACATCACCGAATTAAAATCAGCGAAACTTAAAGCGGGCAGGTCGGAATCCATGATCCAGTGATAGGGGCTTCCGCCAATCTTTAAGACAGTATCCACGATCCCGTCCGAGAAATAGGCCAGCAGGATGAAAAGGACGGAGCGGATGCTCAGGCGCACCGGGTCCTCCGCCTCAATGCCGGCCCCCAGGCCGAAGTTTTTGAACAGCTGCCATACCCAGTTTAAAAGGATGATGCCGATAGCCAGCGCCACAAAGACTTTATACATGGTCTCGGCGGCGGGGAAGTATCGGAGGAACACGGTCATGTCACAGCCAAGTGCCCCCAGGACTGAGGTGGTCACAAGGTCAAGGGCGTTCATCACCTGCTCGGCGATCCATTCCACAATGCCGTCTAAAATACCCATAAATGATCACTCCTTTCCGGCGTCAGCCACTCCACTTGCCATCCGCAAAGAACGGGGTGATGTAGGCCATGATGAACCCCAGGCCGTTTAAGATCGCCCAGGTGATGCAGATGCGCTTCAGCCATGCGCGGCTTTCATCCACCGTGCGGCCGGAGCGGGAGAAGTTCATCATCAGCAGGGCTACCGAAGCGGTGACGATAGCGGCCACAGTGGAGATCAGTACGATCTGGTTATAGACGTCCTTCATGATCTCCGTGGCTTTCGTCCACACATCGGTGGCATAGACTGGCTGGGTCGTCATTAAGAACATTATAAAGCCCAGGAAGGCATAGTAGGCTGCCTTTGCAGGGGAGAACCTGCGGCGGGGCTTCTTACCTGCCGGGGCAGGCGTCTGCAGTTTGTTTTTCAGTCTCAATTTGTGGACCTCCTTTAAATAAGATTTGGTTGTGGAAAGAAAAGACCATGCCACAGGGACGGGCACGGTCTTCTTTCTTTGGGCTGGCAGGCGGGGAAAAGCCGGATTATACGGTAAGAGGCGCAAAAAAAGCACCTTTCTGGAAAGGTGCCATGCCAGCCCGGATTGCTTTTGGGTGCAGTTTTAAGCATATTTAGTGTAACATATCCCTTTTTACGGGGAAAGAGCAGAACCGTGCCAATTTTGTGCGGAATTGTGCCAATTTCGTGCCAGATATATTAAGTAATCGGATATTGTAAATTATGGTAAATTATAAGAAAAACAGGATAGTTTCATGTAGAAATAAATGGCCATCAGTGGTAATATATAGATATATAGTGGGTTAATGTTGCGAAAATACTAATTTGGAGGAAAACAGCTATGGCTTATATGGTTAAATCGTCTGAGAAATTAAGACCATCGGCTGCCGATACAGAAACAAAAGCTTTATTGTATTTGATGAATTTCAGAGATGATAGCGATGAAATATATTTTTTTGTGGTAGATTTTTTTAACGATTTAACTGGGATGTCAAGAATATCTGATAAACTTTGGGATTTGCAATCAAAAGGTGATAAGCAGTCCTCCCCATATGCGATAGGAACAGAATTAGTAACACTATATAAGAATTATGTTAGTGAATTTGATTTTGATAAGTATATTCTTTTCTTAGGCGGTGTATCAAATACTGTTCGAAAAGACAGCAGCCTTACACGATTTACGCTTTCTAATATTAATGATAAGGCACTCGGAAAATTGAAAAGTGGTTTGAAGGATGAATGCAAAAAGAAAACATATATATCAGATGAAGATATTACAGATGAGAAAATAGATAAATTTCTATCAGAAGTTTACTTTGTAATAGATGACCAAAGTAAAGCGGATTATGTAAAGAAAATAATAAAAATCAATCCTTCTATTATACCAGAGGAAGATACACTGGTTGCAATTTTTAATGAAATAAGAGATGTGCAGGCGGGCAAAAAAAATATCGGTGTTGTGGAAGGGATAACAATAGAGGCGCCTGATGAAGCGTTAAATTATGGAAGGCATTTAACAACAACAGAAATTCGACTATTAGTTTTAAATAGAGTTTTGAATCAAAATGTTATTGGTTCACGAATTCCACCATCCTTTTTCGGTATATATGCTCAGTTTCCTGAAGAAAAAAGGAAAAACATGTTGGAAGATTGTCAACTTGATTTATCCAGAGCTTTATTCAATAGTAACTGTCAGGAAGACTTTTGGAAACTTTTTGAGAATATATATAATACAGTTATTGCAAATCCGCAGGATAATGTTAATGAGATTTATCGAAATCTGGATAAAAATATAATTAAAAGATGCTTTGATTTTGAAACTCTTTCATTGAAATATTTTATCTCGGTGATAAAGGATGGGATTGGATAATGAAAATTAAGGCTATTTACATAGGGAATTCTGAAGAAGCTTTTGCTTTTGAGAATTTTCAAACTGGACTAAATATAATATCCAGTGATGACAACAATAAAGGAAAGACTATTGTAATTCAATCTATTGTATATTGCTTAGGAAATATACCTGTTTTTCCAACAGCGTTCGATTATGAAAATTACTTCCATATTTTATATATTGAACATAACAATGAAATAATAAAGATATGTAGAAAATCAAAAAATTTTATTGTTAAAAAGGGGAAGGAATATGCCGTTTTTGATAACACGGCGGAATTTAAACGGTATTGGAATAAAAATATACAAACATTACCCTTAATAAAAAAAGATAATGTATGGAGAATTGTAGATCCTGAATTACTAGTACAGGTATTTTTTGTTGGGCAGGATAAAAAAACTACATCTAATATTGTAAATAGAGGGTGGTATAAAAAAGAGGACTTTTATGCCCTTTTATATGCTTTAGGCGGCATAGGAGATAGCAATGCTGCTATTAACGATGTGGAAACAGTTAAAAAGAAAATTCGTGAATTGAAAACAGAAAAAGGTACTTTATTAAAGGAAAATAAAATATTATATAAACATAATGCTGCGTTTGAATATCTAAGTGCTACAAATGATAAAATAGCACTTGAAAATATTTTAAAAGAAGCAGAGCATATAAAAGAAAAATTACTTTCATTAAAAAAAGAAAGGGCAAATGCTGTTTCGAGGCGGGCTAAAAATGAAATGGCACTAAAAGAACTTCGTTCATTAAATAGAACTATGAAAACAGGGCAGATTACCTGTTTGGATTGTGGCTCAAACCATATTGCATATGAGAGTGCTGATTCAGAATTTTCTTTTGATATTTCAACAACAACAATGCGAAAACAGATATTAGAATCTATCCAAGAGAAAGTTGATATATATAACGAGGAAATTGTTAGATTAACAAGTGAGATAAATTCTTGTCAAAAAGAGTTTGATTCATGCTTAAGCACTAAAGATATCCCGTTGGAGGCACTATTGGTAGTACGTCAGGAGATGGAGGATGCAAGGGATGCCGATCTGAGGATAAGTGAAATTGATGCAGAACTTCAAGAACTAAGTGAACAGCTAGAAATGAAAGAAGCAATTTCTGAAGATGTGTCAAAAAAGTGCGAAG
The DNA here is from genome assembly GCA_910585645.1 of uncultured Hungatella sp. Taxonomy (GTDB): domain Bacteria; phylum Bacillota; class Clostridia; order Lachnospirales; family Lachnospiraceae; genus UBA3402. The sequence continues at coordinate 16,431 of CAJUFP010000091.1, forward strand.
ATTTGCTGGCTGGTATAATAAAGGAAATGAATGAATTTTATAAATTTGTTGATATGGCAAGTGTAGCTGAATATGATGATATTTTTACACCTAAAGATAAAATATATTCAGGAAGCGAGGCTACTGAATTTCATTTGGCTCGGATGTATGCATTTGTAAAAATACTTCGACATGATTATCCAATAATTGTTGATTCGTTTAGAGCAGAAGATTTATCTTCTGATCGAGAAAAAAGAGCATTGCAAATGTTTGAAAAAATCTCTAATCAAATTATATTTACAACTACTTTAAAAAATGAGGAACATAATAAATACGCAAATTGTGAAGGTATACATAATATTGATTTTAGTTCGCATATTACAAATAAAATGCTATCTAAGAAATATATGGCACAATTTGTGAAAGCAGAAAAAGACCTATTAATAACAACCGGGTAGTTTTGAAAACTGTAATTTACATGAATTATTATAAAAAGTTGGAGACAAAGATTATACAATATCACCTTATAAAATATTTTATTTTCTACCATTAAGGTGATTTATAAATTGTAATATTCTGTTTACGATTAGTAATTTATTATTTTATAAATTTGTGTTAGTTTCAAATATTCCAATAATTAGCAAAATGAAATTATTAAATATTTGCCTTATTTAGAAAATGTAAAGAGTAATAATTTACGGATAGGAGAAAATAGTCATGTATAATGAAGATAATGTCAAGGCTGAATTAGACAATATAAAAGCTATAAAAGAAGAAAACTCAGCAAGTGAAAATGTCAAAAATTTTTATCAAAAGAATGAACCTTATATTAATGCATGCCATGCTTATTATGCAGATTATGAATCAAAAAAGGAGTACTATTTAAAAACTATGCAATATAATGACATAAATAATTTCAAGAAAGAATTAGTTGGTAAAATTATATTAGTTTTAACAGCGAATCCCATTGAAGAAGGGGTATTATTGCATAGTCTTGTAGATGCCGGAAGAGAAAAATTAGCTTTTTATTTATTAAATGATAATGTTTACCATGTATGCCATTTAAATGAGCATACGATAATACATGTGCATGCAAGTAAAACTGGAGAAGAACTTACCCGAAGAACAATAAATGCGGCTAGTAGTATTTTTGAACCCGATATAATTGTCCTACTTGGAATTTGTTATGGCGTTGATTTTAATAATTATTCATTAGGTGATGTTTTAATTGCATCTGGATTAAAAACATATAGATTAAATTTTCGGGATTCAGATAAAACTGACGAAACAATATTTGAGGCAGAGGAAGAAGATTTTAGGATTCCAAATAGTCATTTGTTTTCTGTTGTTAAACAAACTTTTTCTTACAGACAAATATACAGTTCTATATCAGAAAGGAATGGTTCTAAAATATCTGTTAATTGGAAAACTGGAACAATATTATCATCTAATAGCCTTATGAGCAGTAAACGAGTCAAACAAGCTGTTATTCAAGCTTTTGGTGCTGCAAAACCGAAACCAATTGGTGGAGAGATGGAAGGGGGAGGTTTATTGAAAACAAAGATTGTAGAAGAACAAAGTTTAGACCGATGGCTTGTGATAAAAGGAATTTGCGACTGGGGAGAAAAAAAGAATAGCCTTGATGAAAATCCAAAAGTAAGTGAACATATGAAAGATGCAATTCAGGCAATGGCAATGGTACATACATGGAGTATATTTTATGAAATGTTGATGCAGGAGTGTTTTTTAAGATAATAATAGAAACTTTGAATTATAGGAAAGGAACCTAAACATGAATAAGTTTTATGAAGATATAGAAAAAATAAATTGCAAATACCTTTTAGAAGCCACACCTTTTAGAATAGATCCAAAAGTTAATTTTTCACGGAAACTTAACGAAGAAGTCTTTTTTAGATATTTATATAAAGAAGCTTCATCAGGGATAAACTATAAAGAGAATGAGTTATTTAATCGTAAAGTATCAGATGCGTTTAAAGACGTTGAGAATAAATATGCTAAAGTAGAGATGATTCATATTGCAGGATATGGTGGTTGTGGAAAAACTACATTTGTTAGGCATTTGCTTTGGAATCAGTGTAAGCAAAACGGACATACATATGAAATAGTTGATTATGAAGGAACCGAAACTGCAGCGGATCCATTGCTAATTAGAGTATCTCATAAATTAAAAATATTAAATAGTATAGATTTTACTAAATTCATTTATTCTGTTGCAAATGAAGAGATTTTAAACATGAATCGGTTTCATACTTGTTTACATCAGATGATTGAATTAACAGAGTATTTAAAAGAGAATAATGCATCAGATGAGTATGCAATAAAAAATCACTTAAAAAGTCAAATTACATTATTTGATAAAGTGGATGATTTTCTTGCGTATTTATTGACCTTAGATTTTGTTACATTATTGTATGGGGAATATACGGATGAATCTAAAAAACCATTTATTATTTTAATTGATAATGTAGATTCTTTAAGTGATTTGCACGAAGAATCCACACTGATTTCTGCTATAAAAGATTTCATAACAAATTGTAATTTCTTCTTTGGACAAAATATTAATTGTAAAAGTACTTTTGGAGGAAAACAGTTATATCAGCTTATTGAAAAAACAAAATTAGTATTTTTCTTGACTACAAGAATTGCAACTATAAAGCGATATAATGAATTATATCCTGATTTAGAAAATCTTTATGGTTGGAATAGTGCCACAATGCCAGAACATTATTATGATCACAAAGAAATTATTAATACACGCATAAATTACTATTTAAAGCAAGAAAATAGTAGAAATTCAGAAACAGTTAAAGAGTTATTTAAAATTAAATATTTAGCGGAAGTTGCATATTCAAACCATAATTTTAAACGTTTATTTAATGGGAACATTCGATTTTGTATCGAACGTCTTTGCGATATAGTTGCTCATTATAATAGTAGTATTATACAACAGTGCCTTAATTTATATAGTATACGAAACAAAATACCTGAAGCAACGACAGGAGCTAATGGAATGCTTCTTTCAATGCTTCTTACGGAGTTTAAGAATAATGGTGTATATAGAGAAAAATTGCAATTGAGTGAATGTAAACAAGATGATGAGGTCTCATTATCAAGACTAATACTTACATTGCTACGCGAAAGGGGAGATAGATGTTCTATGCTAGAACTCTATAATTTGCTTTCTCCATTTTTTGACATTGATGATATAACAAACGAAATCTGGTTTTTAAATGAGAGCAGTAGAAAAATCTGGCGGCGACTGTTGCTATTTAATGTGAAATTTCCAACGAGTTTGGTAGAATTGCGCAAACAAGGGCAGGCCTATAAAAAACATAATGTTGAAATCGAAGAATATTCAGAAGTGGATATATGTACATCAGGAAAAGCATATATAGAGTTTGTAGTACCACATTTTGAATTTATGTTAAGCAGACATAATCACAGCATAGGATTACTGGAGGACAGAAGGAGTCAGCCCCTTTTTGCAGATAGTAGTGAAGCAGAAATTAATACAGATATATTCAAGTATCGGTTTGAAAAAAAAATAGATTGGGTTTATCAAGATGTCCGCGATTGTTGCTATAACTCAGTACACTTTTCAGATAAAATATGTGATTATTATAATATTTCCCGAGATGATTATATAAACAACACAGTATATAATTATATGGCATATGCGCAAGATGGAACTGTTCGTTTTAAACAAAGTTATGAGTCGAGGTTAATTTTTTCTCATATTGGTTATATAGAAAGATACAGGAGGTATTTATTAAAGAAACATAGAGAAGATAAAGATTACTTAGTAGATATTAATAAGAGAATTATTAATTTTATACAAAAATATATATCTTTGTATACCGATGAGAAAACATGTTATCAAACTGAGGAGCAAAACAAAGCAGCTAAAGAACTAGAAAATGCAATTGAAAGAATAAAGCAATCTGATTATAGAGATTATGTGACTAAAGTTGAAACTAAAGCAGGCGAAACTGAGGAAATGTGAAAAGCAACCTTTCTGAAATACTATCAATTATCGCCCGCCTAAATAGTTTAAGGGACAATATTTTTCCTCAATAATCAGTGTATATTACGGTAAAAATGTACCCCTGTTCCAGAGGAATAGAGATATCGGGAGACCGGAACTATGATACTGAGAATCTGGAACAGGGATACCGCACTTAATTGACTGTTTACTGTTTAATGCAGAATTTACTCCCTATACTTTCTACATGAATCCATGTTTCTCCAGAGCCGCCAGAATAATGTTAATCTTATATGCATTATGTCTATGTAACTAGACAACTGTTAGAAACTTATCCAAATATTCATCTTTGCTTAGGCCAAAAGCAGAATACCTTGTATATTTAGATATCCTGCTTTCATTTTCCCACAAATAGTCTTTAAACCTACGATTAACCATAAAAGTAGCACTACACAATGTTTCAAAAAATAAA
>CAJUFP010000092.1 GCA_910585645.1 uncultured Hungatella sp.
ACCCGGACAGGACCATCCTTCCCTTCTCTGACTGGCATCACGACTACACTCGCCCCTTTGCTCACTCAACAATACACCAAATATGACGAATTTAAAGTTCCGTTTTATCTGGTGTAGGAAAGAAAGCAGGGGAGCTTAGCGCTCCCCAAAGGTGTGATCCAGCCGCTTATCCAGGGGTGTCCCCTGCTCTACGTGTTCCATGAAGTTCATAATGAGCTGGGACGCGTCCTGGATGGCCAGAAGATAGCGGCGCTCCAGCTCTCTGGTGATGGGGGCGCAGGCCGGGTTGGGGCGCTCTTTGATTATCATGTCCCGAACCGTCACAGGAAGTGGGGTTCCCTTTAACAGGCGCAGCGCCACAAAGCGGAGTTTTTGCCCGGAGGGCGCCAGCAGATTGCAGCAAAACCGCATGGAGCGGATGGAGGCCACAATCTGTCCGGGGGAGATGCCGGGGAAGAATCGGGAGATGATGCTTCCGTAAAATACTTTGGGCCGCAGGTGGGAGGTAGGGCGGCAGACCATGGGGTTAAGGCCGTCCCGTATCATCAGGTCCCGGTCCAGCTCCGCCTCGATCTCGCTGTGGGTGATGCCTGTCTCGCGGACCATGGACTCCACGTAGGGGTGGCAGTTGCTGTCCAGGGCAAAGTGGCAGAGAAATCCAAACAGGTAGGCGTACCTGGATGCGGTGAGGAAGGAGAAGCCTTCTTTCGGGGAGCGCTTTCCGTACCGCTTTTTCATTACCTGGGCAGCCTGCCGGAAAAATTCGTATCCCGGCTGGTCGTGCATGGCAAAGCCCGCGGTGCTTACAGGATTTTTCTTGTATATTTTGTAGTAGAAGAGAAGGTCAGGGCCGTGGAGGCCGATGTTGTACAGGCCGCCGTGGCAGCGGATTATAGTCTGTGCCTCTTTGGGGAGATGTTTGTACACATCCCGGCCAAAGCGGTAATGGGTGTATGTTGTAGGCATGTCAGAACCAACCTCCGTCAAGACCAATGACCTGTCCGGTCAGATAGGAGTTTTTGTAGCCAAGGTGGTAGACTAGGTCAGCTACTTCCTCCGCGTTTCCCAGACGCCCGGTGGGAATCTCCTCTACCAGGGCGATAAGCTCTTCTTCCTCCAGAAACTGGTTCATCTCCGTGTCAATGGCTCCGCAGGCAACGGCGTTGACCTGGATGTTGCTGGGAGCCAGCTCCTTGGCGAGGGCTTTTGTAAACGCGTTGATCCCGCCTTTGGTGGCAGAGTAGGCAACTTCGCAGGCAGCGCCTACGTTGCCCCACACAGAGGAGATATTGATGATCTTGCCATACTTGCGGGATATCATGTCCGGAATGGCCAGCTTGCTTAAATTAAATACAGAGGTCAGATTGGTGCGGATGATGCGGTCCCAGTCCTCGGCTTTCATGTCCTGGAGAAGGCCGATGTAGGAGATGCCCGCGTTGTTGACCAGGACGTCCAGGGCGCCGAATTGCTTTTTTATCTGTTTAAAAAGGGTTTCGCACTGGGCCATATCCCCCATATCCCCTATAAAGGCAAGGCAGGGAACCTGGTAGGATTCGATTTCTTTTTTGGTCTGCATCAAACGCTCCTGGCTGCGGACACAGTTGATGACTACATTGTAATTCTTTTTGGCAAATTTGACGGCAATGGCTTTTCCGATGCCTCTGGAAGCGCCGGTTACCAGAACGGTTTTTCTGGACATAGAATCACCCCTTTTTTAATAAAATATGGTTGGTGGGTTATATAATAGGAGTATAGCACGTTTTGGGTGGGGTGGAAAGTACAAGATCAATGGAAGGTTAAGGTTATAGGGGCAGCAATGCCAAACGTTGTGAAGAGAAAATTATGGAAGACGAGGTGGTAATATATGGAGAGATTGTATGATATGATCATCATTGGTTCCGGGCCGGCGGGATTGGCGGCAGCGATCTATGCCCAGAGGGCCAGGCTGGATACCCTGGTGATCGAGAAGGATATGGTCAGCGGAGGGCAGGTGCTGACTACCTATGAGGTGGACAATTATCCGGGGATGCCGGGGATGAATGGGTTTGATCTGGGAATGAAGTTCAGGGAACACGCGGATAAGCTGGAAGCGCGGTTTGTGACAGATGAGGTAAAACGGGTGGAGACGGATGGGGAGGGCCAGGAAGGTGAGCTTCTCCGGGCGGCGGAGCTGTCCCCTGTTCCGGGCAGAAAGACGGTTATCTGTGAAAACGGGCGTTATTACGGGCGGACAGTGGTTATCGCCACAGGGGCCCGCCATCAGAATCTTGGGGCGCCTGGAGAGGCAGAGCTTACAGGGATGGGGGTTTCCTACTGCGCCACCTGCGACGGGGCTTTTTTCCGGAACAAGACCGTGGCCGTGGTAGGCGGCGGAGATGTGGCCCTGGAGGACGCCATTTTCCTGGCAAGGAGCTGCGAAAAGGTTTACCTGATCCACCGCAGGGATGAGCTGCGGGGGGCAAAGAGCCTGCAGGAGACGGTGTTTAAACAGGATAACATCGAGATTTTGTGGGATACTGTGGTGGAGGAGATCGCAGGGGAAGGCAGAGTGGAGCGCCTTAGGATTAAGAATAAGAAGACCCTTGAGGAAAAGGATCTGCCGGTGCAGGGCGTGTTCATCGCCGTGGGAATCGTTCCCAACAGCCAAAGGTTTGAGGGGCTGGTGGACATGGAAAAGGGGTATATTAAGGCCGGGGAGGATGGAAGGACTTCCGCTGCCGGAATCTTCGCCGCGGGGGATGTGCGGACAAAGCCGCTGCGGCAGATCGTGACGGCTGCCGCTGACGGCGCCAATGCAGTTACCAGCGCGGAGCGGTATCTTATGGGACAATGACAAAAAAAGCCGGCGAATCTTCGCCGGCTTTCGTGCAGATGGGACAGTGAGGCGGGTTTATGCCTCCGGTTCAATAAGTCCGTAGGAGTTGGCTTTTCTTTTATAAACCACGCTGATCTGGTCAGTCTCCGCGTTCAGGAACATATAGAAATTGTGTCCCAGAAGCTCCATCTCCAGGCATGCATCCTCAGGATACATGGGCTTCATGTCAAAGTGCTTCGTCTTCTCAATGCGGATCTCCTCATCGTGAACGTCCTCTTCCTCCTCCATAAACAGGGCGGAGAAGGCCTGGGCGGACTGTTTCTTGTCAATGAGTTTCTTGCGGTATTTTTTAATCTGACGCTCTATGATCTCTTCCACCAGGTCGATAGACACATACATATCCGTGCTGGACTCTTCCGCGCGGATGATGCTGCCTTTGACGGGGATGGTTACCTCAATTTTCTGCAGTTCCCTCTGAACGCTCAAAGTTACAACTGCCTCAGTGTCAGGGGTGAAGTATTTTTCCAGCTTGCCCAGCTTGTCCTCAACAGCTTCCCGAAGTCCCTGGGTCACTTCGATATTTCTTCCTGTGATGGTGTAACGCATATGATCAACTCCTTCTTTTGAGATGGTTTAAGTATAGCACAGATAGTCAAAATATTCAATGAAATAAAGAAGAATATTTTGACAATTAAACGGAATTTTTTCTAAAATCCACCGACTTTTGGCACAAAATTTGATGTCGATTTGCGTCGATTTATGAGTTGTGAACAAAAAGCCATGGGGGAAATCTGGTGGGGAAATGGTTTACAAGCAGGTGGAAAGACCTGTGGATAATGTGGATAACTTTGTGTATAACTGCTTTTTCCCATGAAATGAGGGTTTTTAATGTGGATAACTTTTGGACAGGTTTGTGGATTTATTGCTGTGGATAATGTGGACAAGGGGGAAACCGAACATCATTTTTGTGAAAACTGCTGTGTTTACCATAAGGAGGAATATTATGTAATCTGTCAGGGCGGTATTTCCTGAAAAATGAATTTTTTGTTAAGAACCGGGGAATCGGTTGAATAAAACAAAGGTTGGTGATACAATGTATAAGATTATACCGTAAAATATGAAGCGAGAACGATAATAGGAGAGAAGCTCATGAATCTCATTGAAAAAATGTTCGGAACTCACAGTGAGCGCGAACTGAAGATGATCACCCCCATTGTGAGTAAGATTGAGGCCATGCGCCCGGACATGATGGAACTATCCGATGAGCAGCTTAAGGACCGCACCAGAGTCTTTAAGGAGAGGCTGGCAGCGGGGGAGACTTTGGACGATATCCTTCCCGAGGCGTTTGCCACGGTTCGGGAGGCAGCGAGAAGAACGTTAAATATGGAACACTATCCGGTGCAGCTAATCGGCGGCATCGTTTTGCACCAGGGCCGCATTGCGGAGATGAAGACCGGCGAAGGAAAGACTTTGGTATCCACGGCCCCCGCCTATCTCAACGCCCTGGCAGGCAAGGGAGTCCATATTGTGACGGTCAACGATTACCTGGCCAAGCGTGATGCGGAGTGGATGGGCAGCGTTCACGAATTTCTGGGACTGACCGTGGGGGTGGTGTTAAACTCCATGACCTCGGAGGAGAGAAAGAAAGCCTATGCCTGCGACATTACCTATGTGACCAACAATGAACTTGGGTTTGACTACCTGAGGGACAACATGGCCATTTATAAGGAACAGATGGTTCTGCGGGAACTGGATTACGCCATCATCGACGAGGTGGACTCCGTGCTCATCGACGAGGCCAGAACCCCTCTGATTATCTCCGGCCAGAGCGGAAAGTCCACCAAGCTGTACGAGGTGTGCGATATCCTGGCAAGGCAGTTGGAGCGGGGCGAGGCTTCCGGGGAATTTACCAAGATGAACGCCATTATGGGCGAGGACATCACCGAGACCGGGGACTATGTGGTCAATGAAAAGGACAAGGTGGTCAACTTAACCGAGTCCGGCGTGAAAAAGGTGGAAGACTTCTTCCACATCGAAAACCTGGCAGACCCGGAGAACCTGGAGATACAGCACAACATCATCCTGGCACTGCGGGCCAACAACCTGATGTTTCGGGATAAAGACTATGTGGTAAAAGACGATGAGGTCCTTATTGTAGACGAGTTCACGGGGCGCATCATGCCGGGACGGCGTTACTCCGACGGGCTTCACCAGGCCATTGAGGCCAAGGAGCATGTGAACGTAAGGCGGGAGAGCAAGACCCTGGCCACCATTACCTTCCAGAACTTCTTTAACAAGTTCAGAAAGAAAGCCGGCATGACCGGTACGGCCCTGACGGAGGAGAAGGAGTTCCGCAACACCTACGGCATGGACGCCATCGAGATTCCCACCAACAAGCCTGTGGCCCGTCAGGATCTCAACGACGTGGTGTACAAGACCAAGAAAGAGAAGTTCAACGCGGTGGTGGAGGATGTAGCCCAAGCCTACGAGAAGGGGCAGCCGGTTCTGGTGGGAACCATCACCATCGAGACGTCCGAGCTTTTAAGCAAGATGCTTAAGAGGAAGGGCATTCCCCACAAGGTACTGAACGCCAAGTTCCATGAGCTGGAGGCGGAGATCGTGGCCGAGGCCGGCGTGTACAAGGCAGTGACCATTGCCACCAACATGGCGGGCCGCGGTACGGATATTAAGCTGGACGACAAGGCCAGGGAGCTGGGGGGCCTTAAGATTGTGGGTACGGAGCGCCATGAGTCCAGGCGTATTGACAACCAGTTGAGAGGACGTTCCGGCCGCCAGGGAGACCCGGGAGAGTCCAGGTTCTACATTTCCCTGGAAGATGATCTGATGAGGCTGTTCGGTTCCGAGCGTCTCATGGACATGTTCAATGCCCTGGGGGTTCCGGAGGGAGAGCAGATTGAGCACAAGATGCTGTCCAACGCCATTGAGAAGGCCCAGAAGAAGATAGAGAACAACAACTACGGGATTCGTGAGAACCTGTTAAAATACGATGAAGTTGCCAACGAGCAGAGGGAGGTCATCTACGCGGAGCGCCGCAAGGTGCTGGACGGGGACAACATGCGGGACGTGATCCTGAAGATGGTGACCGACATTGTGGAGCATGCGGTGGACATGGCCATTCCCGACGACGCGTCCGCCGACACCTGGGAGATCAAGGAGCTTAACGACCTTCTGCTTCCCATTATCCCCTTGGAGCCGGTGAAGCTGACGGACGAGCAGAAATCTTCCATGAAGAAGAACGAGTTAAAGCACATGCTCAAGGAAGCAGCCATCAAGCTTTACGAGGCCAAGGAGGCCCAGTTCCCGGATTCGGAGCAGATCCGTGAGGTGGAGCGGGTGATCCTGCTCAAGGTCATTGACAATAAGTGGATGTCCCACATCGACGATATGGAGCAGCTGCGCCAGGGCATCGGCCTCCAGGCCTACGGCCAGAGAGACCCGCTGGTGGAGTACAAGATGAGCGCCTACGAGATGTTTGACGGCATGACGGCCGCGGTGAAGGAGGACACGGTGCGCATCCTGTTCCACATCCGGGTGGAGCAGAAGGTGGAGAGGGAGCCGGCGGCCAAGGTGACGGGAACCAACAAGGACGACAGCGCGGTGAAGGCCCCGGTAAGAAAGATTGAGCGCAAGGTTTACCCCAACGACCCATGCCCCTGCGGCAGCGGGAAGAAGTATAAGCAGTGTTGCGGCCGTATTAAATAGCGGATTTAAAAATTTAGAGAAAAAGAAAGAGGGTGACACAGTGGTAGAATTGGATCAGTTCAAATATACGTTATCAACGTATGATAAACCATTAGTGGAAGTGAGGGATTCACTTTGACCTGGACAACAAGATAAAGCGGATCGCTGAGCTTGACAGGTCCATGGAGGAGCCCGGGTTCTGGGACGACCCGGAGCGCTCCACCAAATTGATGAAAGAGGCCAAGAACCTGAAAGATACGGTGGAAGGCTTTCAGAAGCTGGAGAATCAGTACGAGGAGATCGGGCTTCTCATTGAGATGGGCTATGAGGAAAATGACCCGGACGTGATTCCGGAGATTGAACAGATGCTTCAGGAGTTTGAGGACGAGCTTGAGTCCCTGCGGATCACCACCCTTCTGTCCGGGCAGTATGACAATAACAACGCCATTCTGCGCCTCAACGCGGGAGCCGGGGGAACGGAGTCCTGCGACTGGTGCAGCATGCTTTACCGCATGTACTGCCGGTGGGCGGACAAGAAGGGATTTACCACGGAGGTTCTGGACTACCTGGACGGAGACGAGGCGGGGATAAAGTCTGTCACCGTGCAGATCAACGGGGAGAATGCCTACGGCTACCTGAAATCAGAGCACGGCGTTCACCGCCTTGTGCGGATTTCCCCGTTCAACGCGGCGGGCAAGCGTCAGACTTCTTTCGTGTCCTGCGATATTATGCCGGATATTGAGGAAGATCTGGATGTGGAGATCAACCAGGACGATCTGCGCATTGACACCTACCGTTCCAGCGGCGCAGGCGGACAGCACATCAACAAGACGTCCTCCGCCATCCGGATCACCCACATTCCCACGGGGATCGTGGTGCAGTGCCAGAATGAGCGGTCCCAGTTCCAGAATAAAGATAAGGCCATGCAGATGTTAAAGTCCAAGCTGTTTATCTTAAAGCAGCAGGAGAACGCGGCCAATTTGTCGGATATCCGGGGGGATGTGGCGGAGATTGGCTGGGGAAGCCAGATCCGCTCCTATGTGCTCCAGCCCTACACCATGGTAAAGGACCACAGGACCAATGAGGAGAGCGGCAATGTGAACGCGGTGCTGGACGGAGGACTGGACCCGTTTATCAGCGCGTACCTGCGCTGGATTCGTCTGGGCGGCGAAAAAAAGTAGTTGCAACGGTCATACAAATGTGCTAATATCTTTCACATGACTACAGATGTGTATGTGGCGCGAACGGCCATTGGCGTTTGACGGGAAGGATGGACTGGCGTGGGAGAAAAGGGTAAGTATTTTCTGGTGAAGGAAAAGGCTGTGCCGGAGATTTTGCTGAAGGTGGTGGAGGCCAAGAAGCTTTTGGAGTCTGAGAAGGTCATGACCATCCAGGAGGCCACGGACGTGGTGGGCATCAGCAGAAGTTCTTTTTATAAGTACAAAGATGATATACTGCCGTTTTATGACAATACCAAGGGAAAGACGGTTACGTTTGTCCTGCAGATGGATGACGAGCAGGGGCTTTTGTCGGACCTGCTGCGGATTGTGGCAGTGTACAAGGCCAACATTCTGACCATTTACCAGAGTATCCCTGTGAACTCCATCGCCACCCTGACCATCAGTGTGGAAGTTCGGTCGGATACAGGCAGTCTCTCCGCCATGACGGAGGAGATGGAGGCTATGCAGGGCGTTCACTATGTGAAGATATTGGCGAGGGAATAGCATTGCGGCGTGATTTCCCAGGAGGATAAGATGATTAAAGTTGCGATTATGGGTTACGGGACCATTGGTTCCGGTGTTTATGAGGTGCTTGAAACCAACAGGGAGGTTCTGGCCGCCAGCGTGGGGCAGGAGCTTTCGGTGAAATATATTCTGGATCTTCGGGATTTTCCGGGGACTTCGGTGGAGAAGCTGATCGTCCACGATTTTTCGGTTATCTGTCAGGATGAAGAAGTAAAGATCGTGGTGGAGACCATGGGGGGCCTGGACCCGGCGTACCCCTTTGTGAAGGCGTGCCTGGAGGCAGGAAAACATGTGGCCACCTCCAACAAGGCTCTGGTCGCGGCTCATGGCACGGAGCTTTTAGCCATTGCCAAAAAGAAAAAGGTCAATTTTATGTTCGAGGCCAGCGTGGGAGGCGGGATTCCCATTATCCGTCCTCTGTACCGCTGCCTTATGGGGGAGAAGATTGAGGAGATTACCGGCATTTTAAACGGCACCACCAATTTTATCCTGACCAAGATGGACAAGGAAGGGACTTCTTTTGAGCGGGCCTTAAAGGAGGCCCAGGCCCTGGGCTATGCGGAGCGGAACCCGGAGGCGGACGTGGAGGGCCATGACACCTGCAGGAAGATTGCCATTTTGACGGCTATGGCCACAGGCAGGGAAGTGAACTATGAGGAGATTCCCACAGAGGGAATCTCCAACATCACGGATGTGGATTTTGGTTACGCGGACGCTTTGGGCATGTCCATCAAGCTGGTGGGGCAGAGCCGCATGGAGAACGGGAAGACTTACGCCTGGGTGGCGCCTCTGATGATCGGCAAGGACCATCCCCTCTACGCGGTCAGCGATGTGTACAACGGGATTGTGGTCAAGGGCAATATGATAGGCACCACCATGTACTACGGAAGCGGGGCAGGCAAACTCCCTACGGCCAGCGCGGTGGTGGCGGACATGGTGGAGGAAGCCAAGCATATAAACTCCAATGTTCCCATTGGGTGGACCGGGGGGAAACTTTCTATCGCCTCAGGGCAGGATCTGATTTTCAGGTATTTTGTCCGGGTATCGGGAAGCTGTGAGGATCGGAAGGACCTGGTGGAGGCGGCTTTCGGCAAATCCAGGTTTGTGCAGCTGGAGGGGAAGGATGAGTTCGCGTTCCTGACAGGGGAGATGAAGGAATCCAGATTTACGGAGAGCCTGGAGATTCTGAAAGAAGAGCTGACGGCGGAGAATGAGCGGGTGCTTCAGGTGATCCGGGGCGACCGCTAAGACAACCAGAACGGGGCTGTAAGGTTATGGTTTTTGTGACATATGTGATTTATTTGTTAAAAGAGTATTTCAGGCAGGGGTGTCCCTGCCTGTTTCGTTCTCTTACCGGGCTTTATTGTCCGGGATGCGGGGGGACCAGGGCTTTGAGATTCCTTTTGAAGGGGGATGTTTTGAGGAGTCTGTGGTATCATCCGCTGGTGGGGTATATGGCGGCTGTGATGGCGGCGGAGTTTGGGGGATGGGTCATAAGGAGATGGGGAAATGGTAGAAGAGGCAATGGGGGAATCCTGGGGCATTATGAGGCGGAGATTTATGTGGGAATTGGGATTGCGGCGGTTAACTGGGCGGTGAAAAACGGGGCCCTTTTGGGGTGGGGCGTGGAGTTGATACCGTAGGAGGGAGAGATAATGATAAAGATCAGGATAATGGATATCAGGGATTACGACGGAATCTATGATTTATGGATGAACACGCCGGGAATGGGGCTTAATTCTTTGGACGACAGCAGAGAAGGAATCAGCCAATTTTTAAAGCGAAATCCCACGTCGTGTTTTGTGGCGGAAGATGAGGGAAAGATAATAGGGGCGATTATGTCAGGCCATGACGGGCGCAGAGGCTATATCTATCACGCGGCTGTCCTACCGGAGCACAGGGGGCAGGAGATAGGGAGAGGGCTGGTGGATAATGTTGTGGATGCTTTGGATAAAGAGGGAATAAATAAAATAGGACTGGTTGCCTTTAAAAGAAATATAATCGGAAATGATTTTTGGGAGAGGATTGGTTTTACAGTCAGAGACGATTTGGTGTACAGAAATAAAAATATTCGTGAACTTACACCAATTTAATTGACGAAAATCCATAAAATTGATAAGATATAGTGACAATGTGGGTAGTTAAGTTTTACCCTCAGTTAAACGACAGGAGGATAAACACCATGAAGAAGACACATCTGGCAGTAATTGCAGCATGTATGACATTGGCAGGCTGCAGTCAGCCGGCACAGCCCCAGGCTCCGGCAACGACAACTCCGGCAGAGACGCCGGCGGCAACAGCAGCTCCGGCAGAGACCACCACGGCGGCAGAAGAAACCTCCGCAGCCGCAGAGGGGATTTATGAGCCGGGAACATACGAAGCAGAAGCTGACGGCTTTGGCGGCGCTATCAAGGTATCTGTAGAAGTAGATGCGGAGAAGATTCTCAGTGTAACGATTCTTTCCAACTCTGAGACGGATGGCATTGGCAGTAAAGCGATAGAGTCTCTGCCCGGCGCCATCGTTGAGAAGCAGTCCACAGAAGTGGAGGCTGTTTCCGGTGCGACTCTTTCTTCCAATGGTATAAAAAATGCGGTTCAGAAAGCGTTGAACACAGCTTCCGGAAATGAGGAGGCCAACGGGGCGCTGGATGAAAAGCCGGCAACCCTCTTTGACGAGGGATGGTCTGTGAAGCCGGAATACGGTATTGTGAAGGGCAATTATTTCAAGGAGAGCCAGATTTTCCGTCAGGGACACACAGGCGTTCTGGAGGTGGTAACCAGTGACGAGGGAGAGATTCTCATGGTTGAGTTTAATGAGACCGGCCGTCCCAACTATTATACCCGCCTGTATCAGGATCAGGGCAAGCGCCTGTCTGAGTACAATTTTACCATGGGCGAGAGAAAAGGCGTAGCGTTTATCCAAGGCATTTTGTCAGCCGAGCAGCAGATGATTGAGAATCAGAGTCTGACTGACGAGATCGACTGTGTAGCCGGCGCCAGCAATTCGGTTCAGCAGAGTATGATTCCCATGGCAGCCGTGATTGCGGAGAAACTGGATGGAGGCAGCACCCAGAAATACTACAGCATAGCGGAGGATCTGGGCGGAGGCCTGTCCGGCAAGCTGGATATTGTGGTGGAAAACGGTAAAATTATTGACTGCCGGTACGATGAGATTTTTGCGGACAGCCCGGAGGAGATAGAGGATGAAGTATTAAAGCCCCACTATCGGACTTCCAAATATTACAGCATCTATTATGAGGAGCCGTCCAGAATTGGCTTTAATGTGCAGATGGATGCGCTGAATGCAAAGGTGGTTGAGACCCAGGATCTGTTCGATTTGACAGATCTTCCGGCTATCGAGGATACGGGAGATTATAAGACCGGCGGATTCACGCTGAGAAACACTGCATGGGATAATTACCTGTCTCTGGCAGAGAAGCTGCATGCGGAGATGGTTAACGATGGGGTGTTAAAGTAATACACGCTTGAATACAGCGGTAAAACGATGAGAGGGACTGTGACCAGCCCCTCTCAATTTTTACCCATACTCTTTTACTGGTACATCTCCAACATCTCATTCAGAATCTTAGAAAACTCCGGGTCATTCATCAGCTGCAGGTAAGCGCCCCAGTAGAGCAGCATGACAATGCTCAGAAGAATGGCCAGAATGCCCATAACCAGCCCGGCGATGGCAAAGCCGCTTAAGGGCTGTTTTTTCTTGGAGAGAATCACAAGCACAATCGCGGTTACGGCCAGAGGAAACTGGATAAACGGCACGCAGCAGGTGATAAGGGCAAAGATGCCCACGATCATGGACGCCAGAGCCAGGTTGTTGCGCTTTTTGGGAGGCTGTCCGTTCTGCCAGTATGGTTGGCTGCCTGGGGAACCATTCTGCCAGTATTGCTGACTGTTCTGCTGTCCGTTCTGCCATGGCTGCTGACTGTTCTGGGAACCGTTCTGCCAATACTGCTGGCTATTCTGCTGTCCGTTCTGCCAATACTGCTGGTCATTGTTCGGCCCGTTCTGCCACGGCTGCTGCCCGTAGGGCGGCTGGTTTGGGGCCTGTCCGGGCTGACTGCCCGTGGAGGAGCCGGAGTTATATGGGGACTCAGATGGATGCGGCTGATTGGCGCCGTTTTGTTCATCAGAGTTTTGGTTGCGGTATTCGTCCATATGATTTCCTTCTTTCTTTTTTCTGGGGTAAACCTAATTGTATCACGAAAATAAAATACTGTCTAGACGTAGGAGAGGATTCGCTATATAATGGGGGAAGCCGACTGCCTTCTGGCTGTTGGGGATGATGAGTTGATAAAAATACATTTTCATACCAATGAGCCCTGGAAGGTGCTGGAGTATTGTTCAACATTGGGGGAGATACATGATATCGTGATTGAGGACATGGACAGGCAGGCCAGAGGGCTGCAGGGATAACAAAAAGAGGAAAACAAATAACAAGGGGACAGACAGCCATATGGATATTATCAAGGCATTACAGGAAGAACTGAATATTGGCCGCAGCCAGGTGGAGGCGGCGGTGAAGCTGATTGACGAGGGAAACACCATCCCGTTTATTGCCCGCTACCGGAAGGAGGCTACAGGGGCCCTCAATGATGAGGTGCTTCGAAGCCTGGATGAGAGGCTTCGGTATCTGCGGAATCTGGAGGAGCGCAAGGAGCAGGTGCTCTCCTCCATCCGGGAGCAGGAGAAGCTGACGCCGGAGCTGGAGCGGCAGATCCAGAGCGCGGCCACCCTGGTGGCAGTGGAGGATCTGTACCGCCCCTACCGTCCCAAGAGAAGGACCAGGGCCACCATCGCCCAGGAGAAGGGGCTGGGGCCTTTGGCGGACGCTATCGCCCTGCAGATAATGAAAGAGCCTTTGGAAGAAGCCGCCCGGGCCTACGTGTCGGAGGAGAAAGGCGTGGCCTCCCCTGAGGACGCCATAGCCGGAGCCGGGGATATTCTGGCGGAGCGGATTTCCGATGAGGCCAAATACCGGACCTACATCCGCAATCTTACCCTGAAACAGGGAAGTATCCAGTCGTCGGCAAAGGATGAGAAGGCGGAGTCTGTTTATGAGATGTACTATAACTATGAGGAGACCATCCGGAAGGCGGCAGGCCACAGGGTGCTGGCCCTGAACCGGGGGGAGAAGGAGAAGATCCTGACCGTGAAGATCGCGGCTCCTGAGGAAGACATTATCCGCTATCTGGAGAAACAGGTGATTACCAGGGATAATCCCTCCACGGTTCCGGTTCTGAAAAATGTGGTCCAGGACAGCTACAAGCGGCTGATCGCTCCGGCCATTGAGCGGGAGATACGCAGCCAGCTGACGGAGACGGCGGAGGACGGGGCCATCAAGGTCTTCGGGAAGAACTTGGAGCAGCTTCTCATGCAGCCGCCCATTACGGGAAAGGTGGTGCTGGGATGGGATCCGGCCTTCCGTACCGGGTGCAAGCTGGCTGTGGTGGATGAGACGGGAAAAGTGCTGGACACGGTGGTGATCTACCCCACGGCTCCCCAGAACAAGGTGGCGGAGGCAAAAGCAGTGCTGAAAGAGCTGATCAAGACCTACCACATTTCCCTGATCTCCGTTGGAAACGGCACGGCGTCCAGGGAGTCGGAGCAGGTGATCGTGGAGCTTTTGAAAGAGATACCGGAGCAGGTGCAATATGTGATCGTCAATGAGGCGGGGGCTTCCGTGTATTCCGCCAGCAAACTGGCCACAGAGGAATTTCCAAACTTTGACGTGGGGCAGAGGAGCGCGGCCTCTATCGCCAGGCGTCTCCAGGACCCGCTGGCAGAGCTGGTAAAGATTGACCCCAAGTCCATCGGCGTGGGACAGTACCAGCATGACATGAACCAGAAGCATCTGGGGGAGGCCCTTTCTGGGGTTGTGGAGGACTGTGTAAATAAGGTAGGCGTGGATGTGAACACGGCTTCCGCGCCGCTCCTTGAATATGTGTCCGGCATCAGCAAGGCGCTGGCTAAGAATATTGTGGCCTACCGGGAGGAGCACGGGGCCTTTGAGAGCAGGAGCCAACTTCTTAAAGTGGCCAAGCTGGGGCCTAAGGCTTATGAGCAGTGCGCGGGATTTATGAGGATTCAGGGGGGCAAAAACCCTCTGGACGGCACCAGCGTTCACCCGGAGAGCTATGAGGCAGCCAGGACCCTTTTGAAACGGCTGGGGTATGAGCCGGAGGAGATCGGAGCCGGAGGCCTTAAGGGAATCGGGAAGAAGATCGGGGATTACGGCAAACTGGCCGGGGAGTTAAACATCGGGGAGATGACCCTGAAAGATATTGTGAAGGAGCTGGAGAAGCCGGCCAGGGACCCAAGAGATGAGATGCCAAAGCCCATTCTGCGGACGGATGTGCTGGAGATGAAGGATCTGACTCCGGGCATGGTGCTGAAAGGAACGGTGCGCAATGTCATCGACTTCGGGGCATTTGTGGATATCGGGGTGCATCAGGACGGGCTGGTACATATTTCCCAGATGACGGACCGGTATATCAAGCATCCCATGGAAGTGGTCAGCGTGGGAGATATTGTGGAAGTGAAGGTCTTAAGCGTGGACCTGGCAAAGAAACGGATTGCCCTGACAATGAAAGGATAGGTGGATCATGGCGCAGGAACAGACTTTTCGGTTTCATATTCAGATGCAGGCAAAGGATTTGTGGAAATTTTCCATGTACCACGCCAACAAAGGGTATCTTCTGGTGTTTAACGTGCTGTTTACCCTGGCCTCTCTGTATCTCCTGGTGACGAAATGGGGGGAGACAGGGGCGGCGTACCGGCTGCTTTTGCTGGTGTGCGTCATGATGTTTACGGTGTGGCAGCCGGGAATCCTGTTTTTAAAGGCTCTAAAGCAGGCGGGAAACGACCGGCTGAAGACGGCCATGGATGTGGTGTTTGACAAAAAGGGATTTACCGTGTCCCAGGGGGAACAGTCCATGGAGGTGGCCTGGGATGAGGTGACGAAAGTGGTAAGGATCCCCGGAATCTACGTTCTGTATATGAGCAGCATCCGGGCCTACCTGATCTCCGACCAGGTTCTGGGCGGGGAGAAGGAGGCGTTTACGGGATTTCTGCGGGATGTGCTGCCAAAAGAACGGCTGAAACGGGTGTGAACCAATAGATACGAAGCATGAGACAGGACGGTGAAAAAGAGGCGTCTTACAGGGCTGGCGGTACACCGGGGCATGGAACCAGAAGACAGGAAGAGAGGGTGCGGATGTGGATGATAGGACAGTGATTTATGAGACGGAAAAACCGGAGGAGACCTTTGAGCTGGGAAGGCGGGTGGGCCTTAAGGCCGTACCCGGCGGTGTGTACTGCCTGGAAGGCGACTTGGGGGTGGGAAAGACCGTGTTTGCCCAGGGGTTTGCCAGGGGGATTGGAGTGGACGGTCCGGTGAACAGCCCCACCTTTACCATTCTGCAGCAGTATGAGGACGGGCGGATGCCGCTGTACCACTTTGACGTGTACCGCATCGGCGATGTGGAGGAGATGGAGGAGATCGGGTATGAGGACTGCTTTTTTGGGGAGGGCGTCTGCCTGATTGAGTGGCCGTCCCTGATCAGGGAGATACTGCCACAGGACGCGGTGTGGATACGGATTGAGAAGGATCTGGACCGGGGCTTCGGATATCGAAAGATTACAGTGGAGGACAGACAAAGACCATGAAGATATTAGGAATCGAAAGTTCGTCTCTGGTGGCGTCGGCGGCAATCGTCACGGATGATGAACTGACGGCGGAGTACACGGTTAATTTTAAGAAGACCCACTCCCAGACCCTGCTTCCCATGATCGATGAGATCGTGAGGATGGTGGAGCTGGATCTGGGAACCCTGGACGCCATCGCCGTGGCGGCGGGGCCAGGGTCATTTACAGGCCTGCGCATCGGGACGGCCACGGCCAAGGGGCTGGGGCTGGCTGTGAAAAAGCCTCTGATCCACGTGCCTACCCTGGACGCCATGGCCTTTAATCTGTGGGGAAGCCACGATTTGGTGTGTCCCATTATGGACGCCAGGAGAAGCCAGGTCTACACAGGGCTGTACCACATGCGCCGGGGCATAGAGGTGGTGAAGGGGCAGCGGGCCATGGCCATAGAGGAGCTGATAGAATGTCTGGAGGAGCTGGGGGAGCCGGTGATCTTTCTGGGAGACGGAGTGCCGGTGAACCGCCATATAATTGAGGAAAAGCTTAAGGTTCCCTTTGACTTTGCGCCCGGCTCCCACAACCGTCAGAGGGCGGCCGCGGTGGCGGCCCTTGGCATGGAGTATTTAAAGAAAGGCATTACAACAACCGCGGCAGACCTGGTTCCGGACTATTTGAGGAAATCCCAGGCAGAGCGGGAGATGGAGGAAAAACATGGTCAGATGGGTCAGTAGAGAAGATTTGGAGGCAGTGGCCAGGCTGGAGGAGCTTTGTTTTTCCATCCCCTGGTCGAAAAATGCCATTGAGGAGGCGTTTTCCAATGAACTGTACCGCTTTGTGGCGGTGGAGGAAAAGGGGAGCGTGGTGGGCTACGCCAATTTCCGTATGGTGGCAGATGAGGGAGAAATTGAGAGAGTGGCGGTTCATCCCGACTTTCGCAGGCGGGGATACGGCAGAAAATTAATGGAAGCCATGGTAGATTATTCCAGGAAGAAAGGGGTCCGGGATATGACCCTGGACGTGCGGGTCAACAACGAAAAGGCCATAAATCTGTATGAATCCTGTGGTTTTTCGGAGGAGGGACGGCGCAAGGACTATTACAGGGAGCCTACGGAGGACGCCATCATCATGTGGCGGCGGGATATATGAAACATTTACCACTTAAAAAACAGGCCAGAAACCTTTATAATGTAGGGGTATCCACTAAGACGGTGGCTGCCCCTTTTTGTGTGGCGAGGATGGGGCGGAGTCTCTTTTTGCTCATGTCTTTGGGATGGGACATGGTTTGAGCAAAGAGGTTTGGTCAGGCGCTTAGGGAAATGTGGACTCAAGAAAGGTGAGAATGAGATGAGGAAATACAAAAGTAACGGAGAACTGGAAACTGTAATCTGTAATTGCTGCGGAAAAAAGCTGGCGGTCAAGGACGGGATTCTGCGGGAAGGGAGCCTTGGGGTGGAGCATACCTGGGATTACTTTTCGGAGAAGGACGGTGAGACCCACCGGTTTGATCTGTGTGAGGACTGTTATGATGAGATTTTGCGGAATTTCCGCATTTCGGCTGAAGTGGAAGAAATCAGGGAATTTTTGTAGTTAGGGTTTGATATTTCGGGCGATATCTGATAGGATATAGGGGTACTTAACGCGTATTTTCGGAAAGATTGGAGACTTCTATTATGTTGGATATTTGCCTGCTGGGAACAGGAGGTATGATGCCGCTGCCTTACCGGTGGCTGACGTCCATGATGGCGCGGTGCGAAGGCAGCAGTTTATTGATTGATTGCGGGGAGGGGACTCAGATTGCCCTGAAAGAGAAGGGGTGGAGTCCCAAACCCATTGATGTGATTTGTTTTACCCATTACCACGCGGACCATATCAGCGGCCTTCCGGGCCTTCTTCTGACCATGGGCAACGCGGAGCGGACAAAAGCTTTGACGTTAGTGGGGCCAAAGGGCCTGGAGCGGGTGGTTTCGGCTCTGCGGATGATCGCGCCTGAGCTGCCTTTCGGCCTTAGGTTTGTGGAACTGACAGAGGCCAGGGAGCATCTGCGGCTGGGGCCTTATGAGATTGACGCCTTTCGGGTGAACCACAATGTGGTCTGCTACGGGTACGCCCTGTCCATCCCCAGGAAGGGGAAGTTTGACGTGGAGAGGGCAAAGGCCGGGAATATTCCGGTGAAGCTTTGGAACCGTCTTCAGAAGGGAGAGTCCGTGGAGTGGGAGGGAAGCGCCTACACCCCGGATATGGTCATGGGTCCTGCCAGGAGAGGACTTAAGGTGGTGTACTGCACGGACACCAGGCCGGTTCCGGTGATCGGGGAGTATGCCAGGGAGGCGGATCTGTTTATCTGTGAGGGCATGTACGGGGAGGAAGGCAAGGAGGCCAAAGCCAGGGAGTACAAGCACATGACCTTTTATGAGGCTGCCAGGCTGGCAAAGGAGGCCGGGCCAAAGGCCATGTGGCTGACCCACTACAGCCCGTCCCTTACAAGGCCGGAGGAGTTTATGGACAAGGTGAAGTCTATTTTCCCCGCCGCGGTGGCCGCAAAGGACGGACGGACCGTTGAACTGGAGTTTGATGAGGAGTAGGCTATGAGGAAAAACAGATTAGATGAGGATGTCTATATTCTTGCCATCGAAAGCTCCTGCGACGAGACGGCGGCTGCGGTGGTGAAAAACGGGCGGGAGGTTCTGTCCAATGTGATCTCCTCCCAGATCGCGCTCCATACGCTGTACGGCGGCGTGGTGCCGGAGATTGCTTCCAGAAAGCATATTGAGAAGATCAACCAGGTAATTGAGGCTGCTTTGGAGGAGGCCCATATGGCTTTGGAGGAGATGACGGCTGTGGCGGTCACCTACGGTCCGGGGCTGGTGGGCGCTCTTTTGGTGGGCGTGGCGGAGGCAAAGGCCATTGCCTACGGGGCGGGCAAACCTCTGGTGGGGGTCCACCATATTGAGGGTCATGTGTCGGCGAATTTTATTGAGCATCCGGATCTGGAACCGCCGTTTGTGTGCCTGATCGTGTCGGGAGGCCACACCCATCTGGTGGTGGTAAAGGATTACGGGGAGTTTGAGATTCTGGGACGAACCAGGGACGACGCGGCCGGGGAGGCTTTTGACAAGGTGGCCAGGGCCGTGGGGCTGGGCTATCCCGGCGGGCCGAAGGTGGACAAGACGGCTAAGGAGGGGAACCCGGAGGCGATCCGTTTTCCCAGGGCAAAGGTGGAGGGAGCGCCCTATGATTTCAGTTTCAGCGGTTTGAAATCAGCGGTGCTCAACTACATGAACCATGCCAAGATGACGGGGGAGGAGATCTGCGTCCCGGACCTTGCGGCTTCGTTTCAGGCCGCGGTGGTGGACGTGCTGGTGAGCCACACCGTGGACGCGGCCAAAAACCTTGGATACCGTAAGGTGGCCATGGCCGGCGGCGTGGCGTCCAATTCGGCTCTGCGGGCCGGCATGAGGAGGGCCTGTAAGCGGGCGGGACTGGAGCTTTACTACCCGTCGCCTGTGCTGTGTACGGACAACGGGGCCATGATCGGCGCTGCCGGATACTATGAGTATGTGAACGGGGTTAGAAGCGGGTGGGATCTGAACGCGGTTCCGAATCTGAGACTGGGGGAGAGGTAGGATTTCCCCTTTTTGACGGAGTTTAAGGGATGGGACCATGGCTGTAGAGGAAAGGAAAGGGGCAACCTTTGGAGGGATTGCCGGAAGCGGGGTGAATACAGTGGATGAGAGGCGCGACGTGACCGCCATTGTGCTGGCGGCGGGAAAGGGCAGCAGGATGGAGAGCCGGGTTCACAAGCAGTATCTGGAGCTGGAGGGCCGTCCTTTGATCTGTCATGCCCTGGCAGCTTTTGAGAGGAGCCCTGTAAACAGGGTGATCCTGGTTACAGGGACCGGGGAGACGGAGTTTTGCAGGAAAGAGATTGTGGAGGCTTACGGATTTGGAAAGGTCGCCGCCGTGGTGGAGGGCGGCAGGGAGCGGTATCATTCGGTGTATGAGGGGCTGAAGGCTGCCGAAGGCTGTCAGGATGTCCTGATCCATGACGGCGCAAGACCCTGCGTCACGGAGGATATTATCCGCAGGGCCATGGAGGGAGCGGCCAGGTACAAGGCCTGCGTCATCGGAATGCCGGTGAAGGACACCATAAAGGTTGCCGATGAGGAGGGGAATGCGTCCCACACTCCGGACCGCAGCACTCTGTGGCAGATTCAGACTCCCCAGGCATTTTCTTACAGTTTGGTGAGGACAGCCTATGACAGGCTGTTTGAGAACCCTTCCATGGAGCGGGGGATTACGGACGATGCCATGGTGGTGGAGACCATGACCAGGCAGAAGGTTCATTTAATCAAGGGGAATTATGAGAATATTAAGGTGACCACTCCGGAAGACCTTGAGGTGGCGGGGGTGTTTTTAAGGCGTCATAGTGTATCTGCTGTAGATTTGGAGGAGGTATAAAATGGGAGAACTGGCGAAGCTCCCTAATATAGGAAAGACGGTGGAGGAGCAGCTGAACCGTGTAGGGATTACTACGGTAGAGAAACTGAAGGAAGCAGGCATGGTTAAAGATTCAGGAGATAGATGAGTCTGCCTGTATTCACAGGCTGCTGGCGTTGGAGGGCGCGATCCGCAACGTGAAGAAGGTGGAACTGCCGGATGATGTGAAGGCTGATCTGAAGGCGTTTTATCAGTGGCATAAGAAATAGAGTTGGTGTATAATTGAGTGAGCAAAGGGGGCGGGGGAGTCGTGAAGCCAGGGAGGGAAGGGAGGCTGTGTGCCGTTCGGGTTCAGATATGCCAAA
>CAJUFP010000093.1 GCA_910585645.1 uncultured Hungatella sp.
GCCATGCCCTTTGCTGGGCGCACTAACAGTTCAGATGACCCTTGAACTGTTACAATTTTTATACCCTTCCTACACCCGAAAACAACTCCCCCCAATAAACTCCCTGACAATGGAGTTATGGGGGATATCCTCGCTGCTGATCCCCAGAAAATAATCCAAAAACTTCAAAAGCCTCTTTGCCTCCACATACTCTTTCGCGTCCTTTGGAATCTGGAACAACAGGGGCTGGGCGTACTGCTTTAGCACTGCCAGCTCGTAGACCAGGGCGGAATTAAACATCACATCCGCGTCCTCCTGGAACGGAAAGATATTCTGCTCCTCCCCCCGCCGCACAGACGGCCATCTGCGGATGGTGTCCCGGGCCGTGGCCCCTCTGGTCCTGGCGTCCCGCACCATGCGCCGGATCAGCCTGGCGTCCGTGGTGGGGATCCGGTTGTGCTCGTCAATATTTAACTGGGTCAGAGCGCTTATGTAGATCTTAAACTTGCTCTCCCTGGGAAGGGTGTAGGACAGCTTGTCATTGAGACAGTGGATGCCCTCAATCACCAGGATGTCCTCCTTTCCCAGAGTCAGAAAGTCCCCCTTGTACTCCCTGGTTCCCGTGAGAAAATTAAACCGGGGAAGCTCCACCGTCTTTCCCTCCAGAAGGTTTGTCATATCCTCATTAAACTTCTTGATATCCAGGCACTCCAGCACCTCAAAATCATAGTTGCCCTGGGCGTCTTTGGGGCTGTCCTCCCGGTTCACAAAATAGTCGTCCACTCCGATTGGGTGAGGCTTTAACCCCAAAGCCCGAAGCTGGATACAGAGCCTGTGGGAAAACGTGGTCTTTCCCGAGGAGGAAGGGCCGGCGATCATCACAAACTTTTTCTTTTCCCCCTGGGCGATCATCTCCGCGATCTGTCCGATCTTCTTCTCCTGCAAAGCCTCCTGGATCAGGATCAGGTCATTGGCATTGCCCCTGGCGATCTCATTGTTGAGGGCTCCCACATTGGCAAGGCCCAGCCTGTCGCCCCAACGGGAAGACTCGGTCATCACCTCAAACAGCTTCCGGCTGGTGTTAAGCTTTGGCACCACCTTTGGATCACTGCGGCCCGGCAGCATCAGCACAAAGCCGTGGCCGTACTTCACCAGGTCAAAATATTTCACATACCCTGTATTCTGGACCATGTACCCGTAGAAATAATCCTCAAACCCGGCCAGATTGTAGAGATTTACCCTGGAAGCCATCCGATACCGAAAGAGACTGGCCTTGTCAAACATCCCATGTCTGGTAAACAGCTCCACCGCCTGGTCTGTGTTGACGCTGCGCTTCATGATCGGCAGCTCCTGGGCCACATAGTCCCGCATCCTCTGCTTCACCCGCAAAAGAAGCTGATCCGTAATGGCCACATCCCCCTTTACCTCCACAAAAAGTCCTTTTCCCAGGGAAAATTCCACGCAGATCCGCTCCACCCGGTCCTTTCCCACAATATCATAAAACGCTTTCAGCATAATAAGCTTGGCGCTGCGCTGATAAGCCTGCATCCCCGGCTTGTCCCTTGCCGTGATAAACTCCACCCTGCAGTCCTCATCAACGGTCTTGTGAAGCTCCATCAGCTTTCCGTTCACCGAAACAAGTAAGATATCATCCTCATACTGTGGCTGGTATTCCTGGGCGATCTGCAAAAATGTGGTCCCCGCGGCATACCCCTTCCGTTTTTCCCCTATGGTTACGTATTCCAAAATGCTCCTCCTTAGCAAAGCTTATGCTCTGTCCGCAGCCCTCCGGGTATCCCGAAACCGGCTGCTCGTATCATAACTCTCCTGTGATCCGCTAGTACATCGCCGCGCAAATTTTCTCATGAATGAATAAAACGATGTACCATGTCTGCCGCGCGGCGTATTCTTTCACCCCGCTTACATCGCAGTCACCGGAAACGCCTCCGGCGCCTTTATGACCACCAGATCCCGGTCTACCTGTTCTCTGATATAGGTTTCCATAAAATCCATAAACAGATGCTCCAGCCCGTAGTGGCCGCCGTCAATAACGAAAAGCCCCTGAGCCACCGCGTCGATACCGTCATGGTGCCCCACATCCCCGGTGATGAGAACCTGGGCTCCCAGACTTAAGGCATGGCCGCTCATCCCCTTGCCGGACCCGGGGCACAGCGCCACGCGGCTTATGGGTCCGTCACACTCCTTTGCCCCGTAAATATTGACAAATGGCAGTCCAAACCGCTCCTTCACGGTCAAAGCCAGCTCCTTTAGACTCACGGCCTTCTCAAGGTTCCCGCAGACACCGACACCGTAGGGCATCCCGGTGTTCCCATCCTCCCCCATCTTCTCCAGAGGCTGGGTGTCGGAAAGCCCCAGCCGCTTTCCCGCCGCGTCCGCCATACACCCCGGCGCGCAGTCAAAGTTGGTATGCATGGCATAATAGCTGATATCCGCCTGGATCAGCCTCACCAGCCTTCTTCCGATAAAATCCTGGTCATTGACCTTTTTTATGGAACCAAAGACCAGAGGGTGATGGGTCAAAAGAAAGTCACACCCCTCGTTCACCGCCGTCTCCACCACCTCATCCGTGGCGTCCAGGGCTACAAGCACCCTGCTCACCTCCTTGTCCCCCCTGCCTGCCAAAAATCCCGGATTATCCCAGGAACAGGCATAAGACAAAGGGGCCAGCCGCTCCAGACGGTTTATAAGCTCCCCACACTTCATAACTGTCGTTTATCCTTCCCTTCCATCCCAGGGGTGTTCCCGGGATTTAATAAATATCGTATCCCCTCAACCTTCCTCCCAAGCTCCTCTCTCCTGCTTTCGACCTTCTCCCCTTCCTTCCCTTCGAGCCCCTTCAGGATCCCCAGAAGCTGCCGCTCCTCCCTTACCAGAAACTCCATCAGCACCTGATTTCTCTCCCCGATCAGCTTTGGCCCGTACAGATACTCCGCCTCGGTCAGCGCCTTTCCTTCCCCCGGCCCTTCTCCCCCATAGACCGCGTCCATGACCGTATAATACTTCCCCTCATCCTCCACCATGTCCTCTCTTGTCAGCGCAAAGCCGCTGTCATACAAAAAACGCCTGACCTTGTCAATCTCCGACTGGGGGGACAAGATCCAATGTCTCACATCCCCCCACAGACGCCGTCCGTTTTCCAAAATATGTATCACCAGCTGGCCGCCCATGCCGGCTATGACCACGGTGTCCGCCTCCCCCGAAGAAAGCCGCTCCACCCCGTCCCCAAGCCGGGTCTCGATCCTCTCCCAAAATCCGGCCTGCCGGATATGCTCCCTGGCTCTTAAGAGAGGCCCCGGCCGCACATCCATGGCAATGGCCTTGTAAGCGATGCCCCGCCGCACCAGCTCAACCGGGATAAACCCGTGGTCCGTCCCCACGTCCGCCACCCGGCTTTCCGGTTCCACAAAAGAGAGCAAAAGTTCCAGCCTTTTTGACAGTCTCAAAGCCGCCTCCTCCTTTCCTCCAGCCGCCCCGTCACTCGTCCAGATAATCCCGAAGCTTCTTGCTCCTGCTGGGATGCCGAAGCTTTCGCAGCGCCTTGGCCTCGATCTGCCGGATCCTCTCCCTGGTCACGTTAAAGTCCCGGCCCACCTCCTCCAGAGTCCTGGGCCTGCCGTCCTCCAGGCCAAACCGCAGCTTTAACACCTTCTGCTCCCGCTCTGTCAGCGTCTCAAGAACCTCCATCAGCTGCTCGTGGAGCAGGGTAAAAGCCGCCGCCTCCGCAGGCACCGCCACATGCTCGTCCTGGATAAAATCCCCCAGATGGCTGTCCTCCTCCTCGCCGATAGGCGTCTCCAAAGACACCGGCTCCTGGGAGATCTTTAACACCTCCCGCACCCGCTCCACAGGCATCTCCGCCCGGGCTGCGATCTCCTCCGCCGACGGCTCCCGCCCCAGCTCCTGCAAAAGCTGTCTGGACACCCGGATCAGCCGGTTGATGGTCTCCACCATATGGACCGGGATCCGGATGGTCCTGGCCTGGTCGGCAATGGCCCTGGTAATGGCCTGGCGGATCCACCAGGTAGCGTAGGTGCTGAATTTGTACCCTTTTGTGTAGTCAAATTTCTCCACAGCCTTAATAAGCCCCAGATTCCCCTCCTGGATCAGATCCAGAAACTGCATCCCACGCCCCACGTACCGTTTGGCGATGC
Organism: uncultured Hungatella sp.; assembly: GCA_910585645.1. GTDB lineage: Bacteria > Bacillota > Clostridia > Lachnospirales > Lachnospiraceae > UBA3402. The sequence goes on from CAJUFP010000093.1 coordinate 4,152, forward strand.
TGACCACCAGACGCAGGTTTGCCTCTGCCAGGATCTTTTTGGCATCCTCATCCCCAAGCTCGATCCTCTTGGCCAGCCAGGTCTCCTCCTCCAGAGACAAAAGGGGGACTTTGCCGATCTCCTTCAAATACATGCGCACCGGGTCCTCAATGCCGACGCCCTCTGGAACGGACAAGTCGATCTTCTCCAGATCGATCTCTTCCTCCTGGTCTAAGTCCATCTCCTCCTCGGCGAAAAGGTCCCCGTCCATCTCCCCCTCGTCCCCAAGCCTTAGGACGTCCACCTTGTTGGCTTCCAAAAAGTCGTAGATCTTGTCCAGCCGGTCCCCGTCCAGCGTCTCCCCGGAAAAGAAATCCAGCACCTCACGGTTTTCCAGCACATTTTTTTTCTTTCTGGCCTCCCCCAACAATAATGCCAGCTTCTCCTCAAAACCCAATGTCTTCTCGTCCATACGGTCCAACCTTTCCATAGTCTCCCTATAGTGTTGCCTCAATCAAGGGAAATATGCAGGCGCTTTAACTCGCTTCGAGCCCGGATAATATCCTGCAGCTGCGCGATGTCCGTGGCCGTCCTGCTGGCCTCGTCAAGACTGTTTTTCTTCACCTTGTACACAGTCTCCGTAAACGCCTTATTCTGTTCCTCCCCGGACAGGGACTCCTTAAGCCTGGCGTGAAACAGCGAAGCCACGGTCTTGTACTCTTCCTGGTCATTGATAAAATGATTCAGGATGGCCGCCGGGTTCACTTCCCCCCTGGCATGGTCCTCAAACACCATGACCGCCACCTTATGATACAAATCCTCCTTAAAATCATCCGGGGTGATAATACCGCCAATCTTGTCAAACAGCCTGGGCTCCTCGATGAGCCAGGTGAGAAGAAGCCTCTGGGACTTTTTAGGCCCGTCCTCTTTCTCCTTCTTCCGTTCCTGGTAAGAGGAAGGCTTTGGCTGCCCTCCCGCCTCGGGTCCCGTTCCCAGCCTGCTGCCCAGGCTGTTTACCAGCTTCTTAAGATCCTGGTAATTGATCATATGCTCCCTGGACACGGCCTGTATGTAATTGTCCCGCTCCAGGGCCTCCCGAAACTCCAAAAGCTTTCTGGCCGCGCTGTTGTAAAACCGGGTTTTCTGCTCCGGATCTTCCAGGTTAAACTCCTTCTTAAGCACGTCGATCTCAAACAGAAAGCTGTTTTTCGCCTCCCCGATCCGCTGCCGAAAGGCGTCCGCGCCCAGATTCTTTATAAACTCGTCCGGGTCCTTGTAGGGCTCCATGTTCAGCACCTTGGCGCTGACCCCCGCCTCCTTCAGGATGGGAATGGCCCTCAAAGCCGCCTTGACGCCTGCCCCGTCGCTGTCATAGGTCAGGATCACCTGGTCCGTGTACCGCTTTATGAGGGAGGCGTGCTGGGAAGTAAAGGCCGTCCCCAGGGAAGCCACCGCGTTGGTAAACCCGGCCTGGTGCATGGCGATCACATCCATATATCCCTCACAGATAAGCAGATACTTTTCCCTGGAGCTTTTGGCGTAGTTGAGCCCGTACAGATTGCGGCTCTTGTCAAACAGCCTGGTCTCCGGGGAATTTAAATATTTGGGCGTCCCGTCCCCCATGACCCGGCCTCCGAACCCGATGACCCGGTTATTTACATCCATAATGGGAAACATGACCCGGTTCCAGAACTTGTCATGGGTCCCCCGCTCCTCGATGGTCACCAGCCCTGTCTGCTTAAGGATTTCGTCCCCATACCCTTTATCCCGCAGATACCGGTACAGATCGTTCCCGGTCTTATTGGCAAACCCCAGCCCGAACCGGCGGATGGTGTCGTCCCCAAGCTGCCGCCCCCGCAGGTAGTCGTACCCCGCCTTTCCCTGAGGGTGCTTTAACTGGTAATAAAAATAGTTGGCCGCCAATTTATTGATCTCCAAAAGCGCGGCCTTTAAGTCCGCCTGGGCCCTGGCCTCTTTTGACAGCTCCTCCTTTGGAAGCGCCACCCCGGCCCTGTCTGCCAGTATCTCCAGCGCCTCGGGAAACGAGTAATTTTCATATTCCATGAGAAAGGTAATGGCGTTGCCCCCGGCCCCGCATCCAAAGCAGTAGTACATCTGCTTGCCCGGGGACACGGAGAAGGACGGGGATTTCTCATTGTGAAAAGGGCACAGTCCAAAATAGTTGCTGCCCTTTTTCTGCAGCTTCACATACCCCGAAACAATATCTACGATATCTGTCCTGGTCCTTACTTCCTCTACGATCTCTTCCGGATAAAACATAAGCTACTCCTATCTGTCATTCTCCTATGTCAAACACGCACTAAAGCGCCTTCCATGATTTCGGCACAAACAGCTCCTCAAACATGTCAATGGCAAAGCGGTCGCTCATACCCGCGATGTAGTCGCAGACCACCCGCTCCCTTGTCTCCCCTCTCTCCTCCATAAGCCACAAATACTCCCCGGGAAGGATCTCCACATGTTCCATGTAGTATTCATACAAAAACTGTATCATCCTCTGGGCCCGCCCCTCCTCGGCCTTGGCAATGCTGTTGGAGTACACGGTGTTGAACATCCACGCCCGCAGATCCTTCATGGCCTTCTCCATGGGAGGGGACATGACAATGGCAGACTTTCCCTGGCTGTTGGCGATAATGTCCCGGATCATGGTGTTGAGCCGCTCCCGCACGCTATGTCCTAAAATATCGGTGTACTCCCCGGGCAGATCCTCCTCTTTAAAGATCCTGGCCCGGATGGCGTCGTCGATATCATGGTTTATATAGGCGATCTTGTCGGAAAGCCGCACGATATGGCCCTCCAGGGTGGACGGTTTGGCGGAAAGCCCGTGGTTTAAGATCCCGTCCCTGACCTCCCATGTCAGGTTCAGTCCCTGGCCGTCCTTCTCCAGCACCTCCACCAGCCTGACGCTCTGCCTGCTGTGGGAAAACCCGTGGCTGCACAGTTTATTTAGGATCTCCTCCCCGGAGTGGCCAAAAGGCGTATGCCCTAAGTCATGGCCCAGGGCAATGGCCTCAGCCAGGCTCTCGTTCATGTAGAGGGATCTGGCGATGGTCCTGGCGATCTGGGCCACCTCCAGGGTGTGGGTCAGGCGGGTCCTGTAATGATCCCCCTCCGGAGCCAGAAATACCTGGGTTTTGTGCTTTAACCTGCGGAAGGACTTGGAGTGCAGGATCCTGTCCCGGTCCCTCTGATACTCCGGCCTGATGTCGCACAGTGTCTCCGGCTTGTCCCTCCCTTTTGTATTTTTGCTCAGGGCGGCATAGGGGCTTAAAACCTGCTCCTCCAGCCGCTCCATGGATTCTCTGATGGTCAAACTTCTCCCCTCCCCTTCTCTCATATCCCCGTTTCGACAGCTTTCCCCCATTTCCCCTGATCTGCCCGGATGAAGCCATCTTCTTCAAAGTCTTTAACTATATTATATTTCCAAACCCTCAAGTTTACCACTAAATATTAGATAAAATATCCCTTTCTTTTTTATGATATCATTATACAGGAAAGGGGGGCTCAATACAAGTGAGCAAGGGCTATTGCACTGATGTTCAAAACCCATCCCTGCAACAGCCCCTGTCATCACTGCCAATATCCCCTTTCCTACCTCACAAACCGCTTCATCTTCGATCTGGGGACCAGCGCCTTAAATCCGCGGCTCTCCCCTGTCTTGGGGTCTGTCTCGCAGCACCGCTCCCACAGCCTTGTGACCGCGATCCTGCTAAGGCCTGTGGCGCAGAGGATCTCCCTGGCCGTACCGCCTTTCAGATACAGCTCCAGGGCCCGCCGCCTGGTCCTGTATACGCACCGCTCCGCTATGGTCAGCTCGCTCTCATCAATCTCCGCCCACTTCTCTGGCTGTACCGCTGCCAACACTGTCAGCCCCTTTCTCCTGTCTGTGTGCCTGTGTCTGTCCCGCGCTTTCCCGTTCCTGATCTTCCTCTCCCCGGGGTGCTTCTTCCAATCCTATCTCTCTCTCATCTGGCTTTGCCTGGTCCGTTTCCTCCCCTGTTTTCCCGTTTGCCTGTGTTTTCCGGCTGTCCCCGCCTTCCTTTCCAGTCTCGGGGGCAGGTTTCCCTTTCTTTTTCTTTCTCCCTGCCAGAACCACCCAGATTCCTGCCAGCACAGCACAGCCGCCTGCCAGGGCCGCCCACAGTGCCGTATTTTTCTCCGGCTCCAGCACCGCGAACTCTCCGGAGCCGCTCATCTCAAACACCAGGTAAGGTCCGTCCCTTCTGCTGTCTGCCATGCGGACGCTGCCGTCCTCCACAAGGCCGATCACCGCGTCCTTCCCATACCCGTCGGCCAATACGTGGACCGTGATGGTCTCCGGTTCCGGCACGCCCTCCGGCTGGGTGATGGAGTACCGGTACACGCCCGCCGCCTCAAAGCCCTGAGGAACCGTAAATGCCTCCCCGCCCGGCTCTTCCATAACAAGAGATGTCCCCGGGTAGAAATTGGCCTCCGCCAAAAGCGCTGGCATCTTGTCATCCGAGGAGGCGATGGTGGTGTTCCAGGCCCTGTACTCTGCCATAACCTTCTGATTTCCCTTAATGCAGGACAGATCCTTCTCCTCCCACACATAGTAGTACCCGTCTTTCTGGGGCACCTGGGGGATCTCATCCTCAGGCACGCCGGTGCCGTACTCGCAGTTTACGGTCTTTAACACCTGATCCTCCACCTGGAAGGTGACTGTCAGGATGCCAAACTCCTCCGGCATATCCTCCATATCCTTAAAGCTCTCGTAGGGAAGCCCCTGGGCCTGACCCTCATACGTCACTCCGTCCAGAGCGCCTAGGTTCTCATCCACATAAAAGTTGCCCTGGATGACGCCCTCCTCATCAGCTTCCCCGGCCACGGCGCCCAGCCACTGCTTATCCGGGTTCACAAAAGAGACCATGGAAAAATTGTCCAGAATATCCGTCCCCCAGCCTGCGATACCCCCTGCGTAATCGTTGGCGTCAATGGTACACATATTGTAATTGCGCCGAAGCACGTAGGCGCTGCTTCCTGTGATTCCCCCTGCGTAATTGCCGTCCTCAGCGGTGATGTCCCCAAAATTCTGATTCTGGATCAGGGCTCCCAGGTTTGCCTTTCCCACAATTCCCCCCGCGTAATCATTAACCACGGTAATGTGTTCCTGATTCTTGCACTCCAGCACAATGGCTTTCAGGTTGCGGGTCACATTCAGGGTACGCTCCTCTTTGGCCTCCAGATCCTGCTCCGGGTCCAGGCTGGTCTCCAGGCCGATGATGCCCGCAATACCCCCTGCCTGGTAGTCCGCGGACACCTCCCCCTTATTTTCGCAGCCGTTTATCATGCCAAGCCCTAAGCCGTCGCCCTCAAGGTCGGACACGTCCTCAAACAGCTCCCGATCCTCCTTGGCCCGGTCCACTCCGTCGGAGATGGTTCCCCGTATCTGGTCGATCTGGTCCTCGATCTGCCGTTTCTGGTTCCGGATCTGGTTCCTGCTGTCCCGCAGCCCGTCGGTCAGGGCGTCCATGCTGTTTGAGATGGCGTCTACCTGGGCCGTCATCTCCTCATCCATGCTGTGAAGGTCCCCTCTGGCTTTGTCCGTGTTGACCCGCACAATGTCGATCAGGGTGTTGGTCTCCACCTGCAGCTCTTCCAGGTCATCCCCAAAATCTTCCAGTTCGTTTACCGTGTTTCTGGGAGCGTTGGCAGCCAGCCAGGCCACCTCCGCCTGGAGCTCTTCCCCATACTTTGCCAGCTGCTCCAGCTGTTCTAACCTCTTTTTCAGCCACGCGGCCAGCTCCTCAGGCTTGATGTTCTCCACATCTCCCTCATACCCTTTCTCCATCTCCGCCCGCAGAGCCGCCATCTGATTGACCTTCTGCACTGCCGCCTGGTAATGGTTCTTGGTAGCCTGATCCATCAGATCCACGTTCATGTGGTCCAGGGTGTTCTGGATCTCATTGATCGAGCGGTCCGCGTCCCGGTCAAAGCCGTCTCCGCCCTCCCGGTACACGTCCTTGTAGAACCTGGCGATGCCCCGCATACGCTCCACCTGGGCGTCGATCTGGTCCAGGTTGCCGGAGGCTGTGTCCCCCGCGTTCTCGATGATCCCTGACAGGGAATCACCCATGCCTGACAGCTCATCCATCTGGTTTTCCAGGCTTCCGAACATATCCTCCTCGTAAGCCACGGTCACATAGGGCTCAAACTGCCCCACGATGCCCCCGGTGTCCTTCCGCCCCTGAACCTTTCCGAAATTCCGGCACTGGTCCACAAGCCCGCTCTGGCGCCCGGCAATACCGCCCACATTGTACCCCATGTGAGGATACCCGACGGCCCCGTAATTTTCACAGTTCTTTATGTAGCCTAAGGACAGGCCGGTGATGCCTCCCGCGTCATTGACCCGCTCCACCCGGACGCTCTCCTCAAGCCCCACGCTTCCCGCTGACAGCTGGCTGTCCGAGTCGTCCACCACTTCCTGGCCTGTGGCGTTTATGTCGCCCCGGTTGACGCAGTTTTCCACCTGCCCCTCATTATACCCGACAATGCCGCCTGTCTTTAGGTTGCCCGTAAGCTGAGCCCTGCTTTCGCATCCCGTTATAAGCCCTGTCTCCTCATTGTACCCCACGATACCGCCCAGAGCCTCCTGGGCCATCATCTCCCCCGCAAAAGAACAGTTCTCCACAGTTCCCCGGTTGGTTCCCACAATACCGCCGATGTTGGTCCTGCTGCCCTGAGGCGCCACCGTCCCGTGAACCTGAAGATTCTTCACCACCCCGGTCTGCTGCACAAACCGAAACAGCCCCAGATTCGAACCGCTGCCCTTCACGGACAGCCCTACAATGGCGTGTCCCCTGCCGTCAAAGGTCCCGGCAAACACAGGCGCCGGCGCAAACTCCGCCCCCTGCATATTCAGATCCGCCCCCAAGGCAAAACTCTTCCCCTTAGAGTAGGTCTCCGACGTGCAGTTTCGGGCAAAATCCAGAAACTCCTGGGGCGTGCTGATGACGATGACTCCCTCATCCTCCCCCAGAGCAGCGCTCTCGCCTGACGGCGCCTGACCGTCCTCAGACCCTTTGTCCTTATCCCCCACCGTCTGGGAATCCTTTGGGGCTCCCTGGCTTTCCTCCGCCAAAGTCTCCGGGGCCGCCCACGCTCTCACGCACCAGGCATCTTCCCCCCCAAGGCCCAGGACGCCGGACGCTGCCAGAACAGCCGCCATGGCAGCTGCGCCTTTGGATCCCCCGGTTCTCTTTCTGTCCGCCTGCCTGCTTCTATCTCTTTTCCTCATATTCTACGCCTCCTTCTCCTGTCCCAGCTTCACTGCCCTGGTAAGCTCTGTCTTGTCAATCAGCTTGTCGCCCACCAGCAGAAGCTGCGGCAGCACTGTCATGATCAGAATAATGGAAATCAACGTCCCCCGCCCCAGAACCTTTCCCAGGGACGCGATAACCGCGTTGTTGGTCAGATACCCGATGACGAATCCCGCGCTGGTCAAAATAGTCCCCGAGGTGATGATGGTGGGGAACGCCTCATTGAGAGACTGCACCACTGCCTTTTTCCTGTCCGGCATCCCCTTGCGCAGATCCAGATACCGGCTGGTGATCACAATGGCATAGTCAATGGTAGCGCCCATCTGGATGGAGCTGACCACCAAGTAGCTTAAGAAATACATGGTGCTGGAAGTCAGATAAGGCATGGAGAAATTGATCCAGATACTCCCCTGTATGGTCAGTACCAGCAAAAACGGCAGCCCGGCTGACTGGAAGGTAAACAAAAGGATAATGCCCACAAACAGGGCCGTCAGCACGCTGATGATCACATTGTCCCGCTCAAAGGACGCGCTCAGATCATAGTTGCTGGTGGCGTCGCCTACCACGTAAACCTCGTCATAGTATTCCAGGGCGATATCCCGTATCCGGTCAATGGTGGCAAAGGTCTCCGCTCCCTCCACAGCCCCTCTTAAGGTAAACACCAGCCTGTCATAGCCTTCCCCTTCCAGCTGCTCCCTGGCGTCGCACACCGCCTTGTGAAGGTCGTCGATCTCATCCGACATCTCCTCGTCAAACTCGATGCCGCCCTTCTCCTTCTGCTGGTAGATAAAGTCGATCATGTCAATGATGGACACCCGGTAATCATCCAGATTCTTCATAAACGCGCTGTACTGCTCCCTGTCAAAAGCGTAGAACTGATACAGCACCCTCACCAGGTCCAGATCCACCCCGGCCACCTCCGAAAAATCTCTGGGGCCCAGCTTATCCACCAGGATGTACTTCCCGTCGTCGCTGACCTCCACATTGGCCAGGCCCAGAGCCGTGTCCACCTCATCCATGGCCTCCAGCCTCTTTAAGATCCGCCCCTCCTTCTCATAATCCCCCTTAGGGATCACGATGGCCATGGTGTTGGTCACCTCAAAGGTCTCCTCGATCCTCTCCTTGGAGGCCAGAAACTCATTCTTCTTGCTGGACTCAATGGAGTTGATGTCATATATGTAAGGGCATTTCCCCGAAAATACGCTGGCTCCCGCCACGATAACCAAAAAAACAGGAATCCCGATAAACCTTAACTTCACCACGATCTTGCCCCAGAAATTGATGGTGGGCACAAAGTTCTGATGCACGGTCTTGTCAATGGCCTTGGAAAACATGACAATCAGGGCGGGCATCAGAAGGAACACGGTCAGAAGGCTGATGATAATGGCCTTGGTCAGCACGCTTCCCAGATCCATGCCGATCCCAAACTGCATAAACATCAAAGCGATCATGCCTGACACTGTGGTAAGACTTGAAGAGGAGATCTCCGGAATCGCCTTGCTTAAAGCCACGGTGATGGCCTCAATGGTCTCCTTATCCTCGTGCTCCTCCATAAACCGGTGAAACAGGATAATGGCGTAATCAATAGCCAGGGCCAGCTGCAGAACCGCCCCCACCGCGTTGGTCACAAAAGAGATCTCCCCAAACCAGTAGTTGGTCCCCATGTTGATGAGCGCCGCCACCCCGAACACCGTGAGAAAGATCACGATCTCCATGTAAGTTTTGGAGGTAAAGAGCAGCACCACCAGGATGATAAGCACCACAATCACCACGATCACTTTCATATCCGCCTTCAGAGAGGCCGCGTCGTCCTTATCCACCGTGGTGTACACATAGGAAGGGTACCCGGTCAGTTTCTCCCTTACCTGGACCATGGCGGCCTGGGACAGCTCTGTGTCTTCCTCCTCCTCAAAGGTCAGGGTGTACAGCGCGCTGGCATCCCTGTAATAATCCCCGATCTCGTCATCATCATAGGCGCTGTCCTCCTCGTCATAGAAAGACACTGCCGAGATGCCCTTGATCTCCTTGATTTCCCCCGCCAGAGCCAGAGCCCTGTCATAGGTAATATTGCTCACCAGCACCTTGGCCGAACCAAAGGTAGTAAACTCCTCATTCATGATATCAAGGCCCTGTCTGGTCTCCGTACTCTCCGGAAGATACTCCGTCAGGTCATTGACCACCCCCACTTTGGGAATGCATATGACGCTGTAAACGCACACCAGGATAAACAGGGCGATAAACGCCTTTCTCTTATTCACGATAAACCTTGCCAGTTTCATCATGAAATTTTCAGAAGCTTTCTTCTCTCCCATCTTTTCCTTACCCTTTCCTGAAAATTAGGTTTGTTGCCATAACCTTGCCATATTATGTACGATTATGGTAAAATATTCAAGAACCACTTTCCCGCAATCTGCTCCAAATGAGACAGATTCCGAAAAATTGTCTATTTTTATACAAATAAGGAGTTTTCATAAAATGATTTCCGCCGAAAAAAAAGAAAAAATATCCACAAGAAGAACCTATCTCCTCCTAAGCCAGGCCCTGTTTTCCCTTTTGGAGGAGACTCCCTTTGAAAAGATCACCTTAACTCAGCTGTGCGACGCGTCCATGGTGCCCCGGTCCACCTTTTACCGGTATTTTGAGGACAAGTACGACCTGCTCTGCTACTGCCTCCAGACCTTTTTCGAGACTGCGCGCCTGGACAAAGACATCATGTACTTAAAGGACGGAAATGGCCACGCCTTTGTGGACAAACTTATCTCTGTCATGGATCAGAACAAAGAGTCCTTCACAAAGATCTGCCGGACCAACAAAAACGGGATCTTTATGGACATCCTCCGCAACTACCTGATGCAGATCATTGAACAGATCTTACATCAGCTGCTGGAGGAAGGCTGCGCGTTAAAAATCAGCCAGCCGGTCTTTACCTACCTGCTGGCTGATCTCTATATCAGTATGGCCAAGTGCTACCTGGAATCCGAACACGGGCAGGACCCAGGATCCTTTGCCCGGGACGTGTGCCTCTTCGCGGTCCGGGATTTCTTCGCCTGACTATGCGGGAACGGGGCCCGTCTGTTCAGGTCTCTTTTCCCTTCAATCTCAGGTCCCCCGCTCATCGGGCAGGCTGACCAGCCGCAAATCTGCCTCGTCACAAGATGGTCCGGTTCAGGGCGTCAAACAAAACTGCCGTGTCAATGGGCTTGGCAATATGGCCGTTCATACCGCTCCTTAAGGCCTCCTGCTTATCTTCCTCAAAGGCGTTGGCCGTCATAGCCAGGATCGGCACCCTGCAAAGCTCCGGGTCCGCCAGGCTCCGTATGGTCCTGGTGGCCTCATACCCGTTCATCACCGGCATCTGCACATCCATCAGGATCAGCCTGTAATACCCGGGCCCCGCCTTCTCAAGCATCTCCACGGCGATCTGCCCGTTGGAGGCCACATCCACCAAAAGGCCTGCCTCCTCCAGGATGGACACGGCGATCTCCTGGTTTAATTCATTGTCCTCCACAAGGAGTATCTGGCATCCGTCCGGTCCCGCAAAACCCAAAGGTCCCTTCTCCCCGGCGCTTTCCCCGGGCTCTGTTGTCATGTCCTCCCTGCACAGGTCAAAGGTGAAGGACACCGTGATCTTTGTCCCCTCCCCCTTCTCGCTCTCCACCTCGATAAAGCCATTCATCATGTCCACAATATTCTTGGTGATGGCCATCCCCAGGCCGGTGCCCGCCACCCCGCTTAAGGTGGTGGTATTCTCCCGCTCAAAAGGCTCGAAAATATGCTCCACAAACTCCTTGGTCATGCCGATCCCGGTGTCTGTGATGCAGAACTCAAGATTGGCGCTGCCAGGGGAGATCCCGGGCGTCTCCGCCACTGCCATGGTCACCTTCCCCCCTGCCTCGGTGTAGCGCACCGCGTTGCTGAGCAGGTTTAAAAGCACCTGGTTCAGGCGCAGGCTGTCGCAGCAGACTTCCGGGTGGACAAGGCGCTCCAGATCCACCTCCACGGTCAGGTTCTTTTCCAAAACTTCCGAGTGTACCATATTCTGGATATCCTGGATCAGCTCCGGGATCTTGCAGGGCTTCTCGTCCAGCTCCATCTTGCCGCTCTCAATGCTGCTCATATCCAGGATATTGTTCAGCAGTCCCAGAAGCAGTTTTCCGGATGACGTGATCTTTTCCAGGTACTCCTGCACCCTGTCTCTGTCGTCTATATGTCCCAGAGCCAGGGACGTAAATCCCACAATGGCGTTCATGGGCGTGCGGATGTCATGGGACATGTTGGACAGAAACAGGCTCTTTGCCCTGCTGGCCCGCCTGGACTGCAAAAGCGCGTCCTCCAGAAGGGCGTTCTTCTTCATCTCGCCCCGTATCTCCTCATCCACGCTGCAAAATCCCAAAACAATGCCAAAACTCTTATCCTGAATCCCTATGTACGCCGCCTTTACCTGAAAATACCGCGTCTCGCCTCCGATCACTGCCCGGTAATTCACATAGTCCAGCTGCAGCTGTTTGTCAGCCGCCTTGCTCCTAAGCCGCTCCACATCAAAAAACTGCCGCAGCGTCTCCTTATCCTCCTCATAGACAAACCCGTCTATGTACGCTGACGAACTCTTCCCAAGATCTAGCTCTCCCTTAAACGCGTCGCCAAAGGCCTGGCCCTCTGAGTCATTATCCCGAAGAGTCCTCCCCTTGCCTGTAGACAGATTAAAAAAGCACACCAGACTGTACTCCATGCTCAGAGCCTGGATCAGCTGGGCATGGTATCTCTCCCGCTGTTTCTCCTCCAGCTTCTGGGTCGTGGAATCTAAGAGAAACCGCTGGTACACCAGCTCTCCGTTCTCCTCCAAAAGCTTTACATTGCCCATAACATAGAGCATCTCCCCGTCCCTGTGGCGGACCCGGTACTCCACGCCCGCTGTGTCTCCCACCCGCTTAAGCCCCTGGATGGCCTGGCGCAGCTTCGGCTTATCCTCATCCAGAACCGAGGCGGCCACCATGTCAAACCCGTCTGCTGCCATCTCCCACAGACTGTCATAGCCCAGGATCTCCAGGGCGGCCCTGTTGGCGCTTAAGATCTTCTTGCCGTCCGCGGAATGGCGCATCACCCCGCAGTCTATGGTGGTAAAGATGGTCTCCAGCGTCTGATTTTTATTGATGATCTCCTGCTCGTAGGCCCGCTCCTGAGTGATGTCAATGGCAACCCCCATGGTCCCCATGACGCTGCCGTCCAAATCGTACAGCGGCGACTTGTAAATACTTAAGAGCTTTAGACCGTCCCCGGTTTTTATGGTCTCCTCGGAAATACAGGTCTCCCTTTTCTCCATAACCTCCTGCTCGGACCGGATACAGGCCGGGTCATCCTCCACCACGTCCCAGATATAGGCGTGTCTCTGTCCTTCCACCTGGCCCTTTTCTTTGTTCACAGCCCTGCAGAAACTGTCGTTTACCTTTTCATGTATCCCGTCCTTGTCTTTAAACCAGATAAGGTTCGGGCTGCTGTTAAGGGCAGTGTCCAGAAAATGGCTGGTCTCCCGATATTCCGCCGCTAAAACCCGTCCCTTCTGCCACCTTAAAAACCGAAACTGGGTCTCCTCCATAGACATGGGCGCGATCCACACATCCTTTATCTGCCACAGCCAATGTTCCACCAGAGGCATCTGGCTCTTGTCCGTCAGGACGATAAGCTCCGCCCCCCATTTCTTTGCTGTCGTCAGCCCGTCCAGCAGATCTGCCGCGTCTCCGTCCCGGAGATTTGCCACGATAACATCGGCTTTCGCGGCTTCCTCCTCCAAAAACTCCGCGTTCTCCCGAAATTCGTAAGTAAAATTTTCCGGAGGGGTCATACTCCTTATAACTTCCAGCTCCCTGCATGGCTGTCCGGTCAAATAAAAATAAACATGGCAATGGTACATGTGCCTTCTCCTCCTCTGCCTTTCCCCAATGATGTTTTTACTTCAAAAACCCGTTGACGATCTGTGCCTCCGCTTCTTCCTCTGTAAGCCCCAAAGTCATCAGCTTAATGATCTGCTCTCCCGCGATCTTGCCGATCGCCGCCTCGTGGATCAGGGCGGCGTCTGTGTTGTTGGCCGTGATCTTGGGTATGGCGCTTATTCTGGCATTGTCCATGATAATGGCGTCGCACTCCGAATGGCCCGCGCACTTGGCGTTGCCGTTGATCTCCGCGTTAAAGATCTGGGTGGAATCCTCCTTGGCAACAGACCGGGAGATGATATTGGCGCTGGAATCTTCCCCGTTTAAATTCACCACAAAGCTGCTCTCCGCAAACTGGCTTCCATGGGTCAAAAGCCTCTCCCGGATCACCAGTTTGGCCCCCGCGGCCAGATCTGCCCTGGTGGAGCGCCTGGTGGAGTCCACCCCCTTGATCTGTACCATCTCCATCTCCATGTAGCTGTTCTCCTCCATGGTCACCTCGGTCTGGGGGTCCATCATCCGCTTTCCCCTGCCGTCGCCGGAGCCATAGTGCTTCTCCACATACTTTACCTTGGCGTTCTTTCCCACAAAAAACCGGTGAAGGCCGTCATGTCTGGAATCCCCGTCGCCGCCGTTGTGAATCCCGCACCCCGCCACGATCACCACGTCGGCGTCATCCCCGATATAGAAATCATTGTACACCATCTCTGTCAGTCCGCTCTGGCTTAGGACAACCGGGATGTGTACGCTCTCCTTTTTTGTCCCGGGCCTGATGCGGATATCAATCCCCGTGCCGTCCTCCTTGGAAACGATATCAATGTTGGCGGAAGCCGCCCTGGCAGCCATCTGGCCGTTGGCCCGGATATTGTACGCTCCGGCCGGAACCTCATGAAGCCCTGCCACCTCCTCCAAAAGCCGCATCTGAATGGAGTCCACATTGGAAAATGTTACCGGATCAGCCATGTCACTGCCCTCCTTTATAGAATTTGCTGCACGCGTCCACTGCGGACGTGGTCCCCAAAAGCCCCGGAAGAATATCCTCCCTTGGCCCCTGGGCCGTGATCCTTCCGTCCGCGATGACCACGATCTCATCCGCGATGTTTAAGATCCGCTCCTGGTGGGAGATGATGAGGATGGATCCGTCGGTCCTGTCCCTCATCCTCTCAAACACGGCGATAAGGTTCTGGAAACTCCAAAGGTCGATCCCCGCCTCCGGCTCGTCGAACACCGACAGCTTTGTCCCTCTGGCCAGCACTGTGGCGATCTCGATCCTCTTTAACTCGCCGCCGGAAAGGCTTGAGTTGATCTCCCGGTTGATGTAATCCTTGGCGCACAATCCCACCTCGGAAAGGTAGACGCAGGCGTCCGCTGCTGTCAGCTTCTTTTTGGCGGCCAGCCGGATCAGATCCAGGACCTGGACTCCTTTAAAACGGACCGGCTGCTGGAAGGCATAGCTGATGCCCAGATTGGCCCTCTCCGTGATGCTCTTGTCCGTTATGTCCTCGCCGTCAAAGGCGATACGCCCCTGGGTGGGCCGCTCGATCCCCGCGATCAGCCTGGCCAGGGTGGACTTTCCGCCGCCGTTGGGCCCGGTTATCACCACAAATTTATGGTCGTCAATGGTCAGGGTCAGGTCGTGGATGATCTCCTTTTCTTTCCTGTCCTCCCGCACGCCAAACGACACGTTCTCTAATGTAAGCATGAGAAAGATCTCCTTAAATTTTTTTGTATTTTATGAAGCTTTTTTTACTTCCCTTGCTTCTCGTCCTCTTTTATGATACCCTGAATCTGTAAAATTAGAACCGTGATACTTACACAGGGAGGGAAGGATTATGACAAAAAAGGCTTTTATCTTTTTACTTGCAGGCTCGCTTCTCACAGCCGGATGCGGGGGAGGCGCCAAATCGGATACCATGGCCACAGCGGCCGAAACCACTGCTGCCGCTGCCTATGATGTCGCCGTGGAGGGCGGCTTCCAGGAAGAGATGTGGGAGGGAGAGGACATGGCCGCCCCTGTCCCGGGGGAAGACGCGTGGAACGATTCCGGGCAGGTCCCCGCAGAAGCGCCGTCCGGAATCTCCTCCTCCTCAGGCATCCAGACCCCTGGGATCTCTGCCAGAAAACTGATCCGCAACGTGTACATGAATGTGGAGACCGATGCCTTTGACGCCCTTATCAGCCAGATCCAGTCCAAAGTTACGGAGCTGGCAGGTTATATGGAGCAGTCGGACATCTCCGGCTCCAGCGTCACCTACAACAATGTCCGTCCTGACCGCTATGCCTCCATAACCGCCCGCATCCCCGCGGACAAGCTGGACCTTTTTATCGCGGTGGTGGAGGACAGCGGCAATGTGACCAACCGTTCCGAGTCCACCCAGGACGTCACCCTTCAATACAGCGACTTAGAGAGCAGGAAGAAAACGCTTTCCATGGAACAGGAGCGCATCTGGGCCCTTCTGGAAAAGGCGGACACTTTAGAGGCTGTGATCGCCCTGGAGGAACATCTCTCGGAGATACGCTATGAGCTGGAATCTATGGAATCCAGGCTGAAGCTCTACGACAACCAGGTAGCCTACAGCACCATCGAGATCTCCGTCCACGAAGTACACCCTGCGGATTTTACCCCTGTGGCCCCGGAGACCATACCCCAGCGAATCCAGAAAGGTTTTATGAAAAACGTGAAAAACGTCTCCGATTTTCTGACGGATCTGTTTGTGGGACTCATCACCGGTATCCCCGTATGGCTCCCCCTGCTGGCGGCCCTGGCTCTCATCCTGACGCTGTCTAAACGCGTATGGAGAAAGAACCATTCTCTCCCATGGGGAATACGCCAAAACAGCGCCGTACACCCCCAGCCCCCTAAAGGCCCGTCCAGGGAAGAACCTGCCGGGGCCGACTCCTCCAAAGACCAGGGCGAATAACCGGTCAAACGGCCTGCCCCATGGCCCTGTAGCACAAAGACGGCGGCATCCTGCATATGATGCCGCCGTCTTTGTCCTGGTCCGGCAAATATGAAATCTATGGTTTTCCTGTCCAAAAGGTGTGGTTATAGCAAAAAACCGAACCTTTTTCCCGTAGGAATCAGATTCAGTTTGTTATAATCGGATGCAGAAGAAGGGAGTCGAACCCTCAAGGTGTTTCCACCACACGGACCTGAACCGTGCGCGTCTGCCAATTCCGCCACTTCTGCACGAACAAGACACATTATAGCGTAATTTCTGTGGATTGTCAATCACTTTTTCTGTTTGGGTTCCTATGCCTTAGGCACAACGGTCGAGTAGACATACCCCTTACGGGGTATGCCCCTCACAGAACCGGACGTG
>CAJUFP010000094.1 GCA_910585645.1 uncultured Hungatella sp.
GGCGCCTTTCAGTATGCTATGAAATCTTTATTCAACTACCCCGTGAATAGTAACCTACAGGTGATGGGTTTATGAGGGTGGGGCTGTGATCCCTTGCCATTTGGTATGGCGGATGGTAAAATTGGGGGAGAGGAAATGGGGGCGGGGAGAAATCCGGCTCCTTTGACAGAGGAACAGAATAAATGGGAAGTGGAGAGAGGGGAAGTGGAGAGAGGAGGAGACAGGCGATGACAGGCAGAATAAAATTGCCCATCGGAATTGAGGAGTTTGCGGTAATCCGAAAAGAGGGGTTTTACTATGTGGATAAGACGGGACTGATCAAGGAACTTTTGAGCGGCTGGGGAAAGGTAAATCTGTTTACCCGCCCCAGAAGATTTGGCAAATCACTCAATATGAGCATGCTCAAGACATTCTTTGAGTACGGCTGTGACGGCAGCCTCTTTGATGGGCTGGAGATTTCACAGGAAAAGGAACTATGTGAAACGTATATGGGAAAGTTTCCGGTGATCTCTGTCACTTTGAAGGATGCCGGGGCCTTAAATTATGAGGATGCCAGGAATCGGCTGTGTTCGATTATAGGAAATGAGGCTATGAGATTTCAGTTTCTGCTGGACAGCCAGAGGCTTTCCGACCTGGAGAAAGAGATGTACAGGCAGCTGGTATGTGTGGGTAAGGCCGGACAGTCCGCCTTTGTCATGTCAGACAGCGTGCTGGGGGACAGCCTGCTGGTGCTGTGCAGGCTTCTTGGCAAGCATTATAACACCGGCGTGATTCTGCTGATTGATGAGTATGATGTGCCTTTGGATAAGGCAAATCACTTTGGCTATTATGATGAAATGATCGATTTGTTGAGAAATATGTTTGGCCGCGCATTGAAAAGCAATGAGAGCCTTCATTTTGCCGTGTTGACCGGGTGCTTAAGGATTGCCAAGGAGAGCATTTTTACAGGACTGAATAATTTTAATGTTTTGTCCATTACCAACCTGCAGTTTGACGAACATTTCGGTTTCACGGACCGGGAAGTGAGGGATATGCTTAAAAGCTACGGTTTGGAGCAAAGGTATGAGCAGGTGAGGGAGTGGTATGACGGTTACCGCTTCGGCAATGCGGATGTGTACTGCCCCTGGGATGTGATCAATTACGTAAATCTCCTGCGGTCAGAGCCGGATGCGATTCCCAGGGCGTTCTGGATCAACACCAGCGGGAATGACATCATCAGAAAGTTTCTGGGCATGGCAAAGCAGAGGACCAGGCGGGAGATCGAACAGCTGGTTAATGGGGAGTGGGTGACGAAGAAGATCAATCAGGAGCTGACCTACCGGGAACTCTACGAAAAGGCCGACAATATCTGGAGCGTGCTTTTTACTACCGGGTATCTGACCCAGAGGGAGAAAGTGGATGAGGATACGTACCGTCTGGCAATCCCCAATAAAGAGGTCAGAAAAATCTTTATCGATCAGATCCTGGAATGGTTTCAGGAGGAGGCCAGGAAGGACACGCCCAATCTGGACGCTTTTTGTGACGCTTTCGCAAAAGGAGATGCAGAAGAAGTGGAGAGGCGGTTTTGTGAGTACCTGAAAAAGACCATCAGCATCCGGGATACAAGCGTGCGCAAGGAGAAGAAGGAAAACTTCTATCACGGAATCCTTCTGGGGCTGTTGAGCCACCGGGAAGACTGGGATATTGATTCCAATGCGGAATCGGGCGAAGGGTTCAGCGATATTCTGGTGGAGATTGAGGAGGAAGGAATCGGTATAGTCATAGAGGTGAAGTATCCCGACGATTCCGGCCTGGAGACCGGGTGCCGGGGGGCGCTTCGCCAGATTGAGGATAAGGGGTATGAGACAAGGCTTAAGCAGGACGGGATGGATGTGATCTTAAAGTACGGAATCGCCTGCAGGAAGAAAGAGTGCATGGTGCGGATGGCAGACAGGGAATGACGGCGCAGCCTGCCTCCCCCTGCGGCATCCGCTGCGGGGGCCGGAGGGGGAGGCAGGCCGGGACCACATATTCTGAAATTTAGGAAGCTGAATAATTATTATAGAAGAGGTAAAGCAGGCGGGACGGAGTTACTGTGAGTTCATGAGGAGGAAAGATTATGAGAAGAATAAATGGGTTCCTAAGGACATTTGGCATTATGTTTTTGATCCAGGCAGTGCTTCTTAACGGCTGCGGCCGTCCGGCGTCCACGGACAGGGAGGGCAAAGCCGCGCCGGGCAGTGAGACGGCCCAGGAGAGCGGCAGGGAGGCAAAGGCCAGGGAGCAGGAGGCAGGGGACAGGGACACGGGTGTCCGGGAGGAAGGGAGCCAAAAGGCAGAGGGAGGTCCCACGGATGGCTCTGCCGATTCTGCCGAAACCAAAGACCGGAGGGAGATCCGGGCTCCTAAGATGACCCGGGAGGAGTATCCTAAGGTGGACGGTTCCACGGCCACCCTTCCCCTGTCCATGGCGCTGTATCGGCTGGTTACAGGGGCGGACGGGGAGGAGGCGGAGAGGTCGGTGGTCCACACCAAGACCACCAACGCCTACATGAGCCTGCTCTACGGGGAGACGGACCTGGTCCTTGCCTACGAACCGGCTCAGTCCGTGTACGACGCCATGAAAGAGCGTGACCAGGAGCTGATCATAAAACCCATCGGAAAGGATGCCCTGGTGTTTATGGCCAATGAGGGCAATCCGGTGGACTCCTTAAAGGAAAGGGATTTGGTGGAGATCTACAGCGGCAGGTATAAGAACTGGTCCCAGGCAGGCGGGGACACAAAGGCCCTGGCGGCATTTCAGCGCCCCGTAGGTTCCGGCAGCCAGACTCTTATGGAGAAACTGGTGATGAAGGGCGTTCCCATGGCAGAGGCGCCCAAAGACATGATCGTCGGAGAAATGGGGGAGCTGATTGAGCAGGTGGCTTCCTACAACAATGGGGAAAATGCCCTGGGGTATTCCGTGTATTTTTATGCCAGAAACATGTACCAAAAGCCGGGCCTTAAGTTTATGGCCGTGGACGGGGTCATGCCGGACAATGAGACCATCAAAAAGGGGACCTACCCCTATGTCAATGAGTTTTACGCGGCGGTGAGAAAGGACGAACCGGAGGGCTCACCGGCATACAGGCTGTTTCAGTGGCTGTCAGAGGAGGACGGCCAGGCGCTGATCGAAAGCCTGGGGTATGTGGCCATGGAGGAGGTTTCCGGCATCGGTAAGGTCCCGGAGGACGGGAAGGAGCCGGAACAGGAGAAGGCGGATGTGAAACTTGAAAGGGATGCCAGGATCCTCTTAAGCGGGCTCTACGTCACCGGGGAGGAGGGTGTAGTGGTGCTGAACGGGGAATTTGGGGAGGAACAAACCCTAAACGGTATGAGAATAAAGCGAAATGTAATCAATATCCGGGGGGATGAGGCCGTGCCCATGACGGATATCTCCACGGAGCTGACAGGGCTTTACAGCCCGGGCGCGGGCAGATGGGCGGTGGAGCCGGTTTACGACAGCCTGTGGCAGGATGAGGATGATACCTATTTCGGCTACAGGGGCGGCCGGCCCTGCAGGGTGGCGCGGGATGAGAGAAGCGGGCGGTTCGTGGAGCGGATGGGGGAATTCGTGAAAGTGGGGGACTACTGGTGGAAGAGGAGTGACAA
Source organism: uncultured Hungatella sp. (assembly GCA_910585645.1). Taxonomy (GTDB): domain Bacteria; phylum Bacillota; class Clostridia; order Lachnospirales; family Lachnospiraceae; genus UBA3402. The sequence goes on from CAJUFP010000094.1 coordinate 3,631, forward strand.
GACCTTTTGTGAGATCTTTGACGGCGGCAGCTGGCTGGATGAGGATGCGGCTCCTGTGAAGGTGATGGATTTCTCCGGGGATGAAGGATATGATTACGGGTATGCAAACAAAGGGCTCTATATCGTCAGCTGTAAGGACGGAAGTGACAGGATCTATGACGGGGCCGGGGAACTGCTCTTTGGGGAGGAGCTTCCCGGAACCGGGTACACGGTGTTTGATGTAAACCAGGACAGCCACCTGATATGGGCGGCAGAGGCCGGAAGCGAACGGAAGAGGGCAGGGGCTTTTATCTATGACTATGAGAAGAGACAGGTGCTTACCCGGCCGGAGGATGTAATCGACCAGTTGGACAGGGACGGTGAGGAAGGATATTTTACGGTGATTCGGGACGGGAAGGCCCTAATCCGCGGCAGGGACGGTGAGCCTGTGTTCTCCGGGGACGGCGGCGGATTTGACAGAAGCTTTGGGGGCGGCTGGTGCGGACGGCAGGAGGACGGAATCATGGTGATTGAGAATCCGTCCAAAGGTGAGCGGTTTGAGATCCCGTGGCAGGAGGATTTGATCGGCTACAGGATCAGGAATAATCTGTTTTGGGTCCGGGATACAAAAAGGGATGAGGCAGCCTTTTATCTGGGAAAGAAGCGCCTTATGGAAGGCCAAAACCTTTTTTACCATGAATTTCAGGGGGCCTGCGCTCTCTACGGGGACGACAAAAGCCTTGTGGTAAATGATCAGGGGGAGGTTGCCTATGAGGGAAACGGGGAGTGGACCCAGGAGATCTTTCCGGAGTACCTTGTGATTCACAGGGGGAATTACCTCTGTATCACGGATTATCAGGGGAGATGCGCATTCAGACATCTCAGAGGGTATATGGGGGATGACTGAGGAAGGAGGCATGTCAACGCAAATAGGGCCAAACCTCATCCCCCTTCCCGAAACTGCCGTGGCGTCACCCCGTACATTTCCTTAAAGCTTCTGTTAAAATACGACAGGTTGTCAAACCCGGTCTCCTGGGCGATGGTCAGGACGGAGCCGGAGGAGGATACTAAAAGCCGGGCGGCCTTTGTCAGCCGGTATTCTTTTAAGTAGGACACAAAGGAGGTGCCGAAGGAGGCTTTGAAAAATTTCATAAAATGGGACTGGCTGAACCCGCAGGTTTCGGCCATCTCTTTTATGGTCAGGTTTTCCGCGTAGTGGGTCTCAATGTACTTGAAGATCAGCTTGGCCTTGTCCAGGGATCTGTTTTTTGCCGGGGCGGCCGGCTGGGGGACGGCCACGGCGTGGGAGAACAGGACGAAAAAGAATTGAAAAAGCTGGGCCTTCACCGAAAGCTCATAGGCAGGAGGGCGCCTATCGCACAGCCTGTCTGCCTGGTCTAAGCAGGAAGCGGCGGCTTCGTAGAACTCCATGCCCCGGCACAGGAACACAGGGATCTCCACCTGGCGCTGCAGCAGAGGGAGAAAATACTGGTTGACACACAGATCTTCCCGGCGTGGAAACAGCATGTCCAGGTGGAAGATGATATTTTCGTATTCCATGGACAGATCCATCTGCTGCTCAATGGAGTGGAGCTGACCCGGGAGGATGACCACAATATCCCCGGCGTTTACCTTGTAGGTGATAAAATCCACGGTGACAATGCCGTTTCCCTTCTTCACATACACCAGCTCCATATCGTCGTGCCAGTGGAGGGGGACCTTTGACCGGTCCAGGGGAATGGAGCAGGGGTAGGTGACGTAGGGGAAGGCAGAGGTGGTGTGGATTCGCTTCTCTTGATAGGATTCGTATTCATTAATCTTCATAGACACCTCATTTTTCTGGAGATTTCCGGATGGACTGCCATATAATTGATAGGATTGTACCATATTTTGCTATGATATGACAAGAAAAAGATGTAAAAATAAGCGTATACTTAGCATACTATTACTGATTAGAATCAGAATTTTGCCCGGACAGGGGCAAAGCCGCTGCTGACAAAGGCAGGACAGGCGAATCTGAATTACAAAAAAAGGAGTTCATATGATTTCGGTAAAAGAATATGTAAAAGAATTATATAACAAGAATATCAGTGAATGTACAGACCGGCAGCTGTACGACGCGCTTCTGGACATGACCCAGAAGGCGGCAAAGGAGAAGGAGAGCAGCCAGGGGAAGAAGAAGCTGTACTACATCTCGGCGGAGTTTTTGATCGGGAAATTATTGTCCAACAACCTGATCAACCTGGGGATGTATGACCAGGTGAAGAAGGAACTGGAGGAGGCGGGAAAGCATCTGGCCCAGATTGAGGAGGCGGAGCCGGAGCCCTCCCTTGGAAACGGAGGCCTGGGACGTCTGGCAGCGTGTTTTCTGGACTCCATCGCCACTCTGGGGCTGAACGGGGACGGCATCGGACTGAACTATCACCTGGGATTGTTTAAGCAGGAGTTTGAGAACAATCTGCAGAAAGAGACCGTAAACCCGTGGATGGAAGAGCACAGCTGGCTGACCCGCAGGGATGTGAGCTATCCGGTGAAGTTCGGCAATCTGACCGTACACTCCTGCCTGTACGATATCGCGGTCACCGGTTACCGCAACCGCACCAACCAGCTCCACCTGTTTGACATTGACACAGTGGACGCGGGGATTGTGACAGACGGGATCTCCTTTGACAAGGAGGATATTGAGAGAAATCTGACCCTGTTTTTGTATCCGGACGACAGCGATGAGAAGGGACATCTGCTGCGGATCTTCCAGCAGTATTTTATGGTCAGCAACGGGGCCCAGTATATTCTGGATGAGTGCATGGCAAAGGGGTGCGATCTCCACGACCTTCCGGAGTACGCGGTGATCCAGATCAATGACACCCACCCAACCATGGTGATCCCGGAGCTGATCCGGCTTCTCATGGAGAAGGGCATTGACATGGACGAAGCCATTGACATCGTGTCAAGGACCTGCGCCTACACCAACCACACCATTTTGGCGGAGGCTCTGGAGAAGTGGCCCATCCGCTATCTGAAGAAGGTGGTTCCCCAGCTGGTGCCGATCATTGAGATTCTGGACAGCAGGGCCAGGCGGAAGGTGGAGAAATGGCAGAAGGATCACAAAAAAGATGCTGACAACAGCCTTGCAGTCATTGACCCTTATGACAATGTCCACATGGCCCACATTGACATCCATTACGGATTCAGCGTCAACGGGGTGGCATATCTGCACACGGAGATCTTAAAAAAGGATGAGCTGCACAAGTTCTATGAGCTCTACCCGGAGAAATTTAACAATAAGACCAACGGCATCACCTTCAGGCGGTGGCTTCTCCACTGCAACCATCTGCTGGCGGACTGGATCACCTCCAGAATCGGCAACGGGTATAAGCTGGATGCCATGGAGCTTGAGAAGCTGGGAAGCCTTGTGGACGATGAGGAGGCTTTGCGGCAGGTCCAGGCCATCAAGCATGAGAACAAGAAGATCCTGAAAGACTACCTTCTGCGGACCCAGGGCATTGAGATCGACGACCACTCCATCCTGGATATCCAGGTAAAGCGGCTTCATGAGTACAAGAGGCAGCAGATGAACGCCCTGTATGTGATCCACAAGTACCTGGAGATCAAGGGCGGGAAACTGCCCAAGAGGCCCATCACCATTATGTTCGGGGCAAAGGCGGCTCCGGCCTATGTGATCGCCAAGGACATCATCCATTTGATCCTGTGCCTGCAGCAGCTGGTAAACAGCGACCCGGATGTGAGTCCCTACCTGAAAGTGGTCATGGTGGAGAACTACAACGTGACCCTGGCGGAAAAGCTGATCCCGGCCTGCGATATTTCGGAGCAGATCTCCCTGGCTTCCAAGGAGGCCAGCGGCACCGGAAACATGAAGTTTATGTTAAACGGAGCCGTGACCCTGGGCACCATGGACGGGGCCAATGTGGAGATCGCCGACCTGGTGGGCAAGGACAATATCTACATCTTCGGGGAGCACAGCGACACGGTGATTGAGCACTATAAGAAGGGGGATTACTGTTCCCGGGATTACTATGAGAAGAATGAGGACATTAAGGCAGCCGTGGACTTTATCACAGGTCCCAAACTGATGGAGATCGGCCAGAAGGAGAATCTGGAGAGGCTGTCAAAGGAGCTGCTGAATAAGGACTGGTTTATGACCCTTTTGGATTTTGAGGACTATGTGAAGGTGAAGGAGCAGGCTTACGCGGACTTTGAGGATCGGGACGCCTGGATGCGGAAGATGCTTGTGAACATCAGCAAGGCCGGGTTCTTCTCCTCCGACAGGACCATCAGGCAGTACAATGAGGATATCTGGAAGCTGGGATGAGCTGGATGACAGTGGAATAGGGATATGCGAAAAAAAGAAATCGAAAGCGCCGGACAGGGAGAAATCTTTGTCCGGCGTTTTCGATGCCCAGGGGGAGATCAGGAGAACATATTCTCCACATAATTCCGCATCTCATTGCGGGAGGAGATCTCCCTGGCTTTGTTTACAATGGAGTTTTGTTCCGGCTCCGGCAGTTTTGCAAAGCGGTTTAGGATGTCCGAATGCTGGGCCAGCTCCATGGTAAACCCGATGGGGAGTTCGTGGTTATCTATCATTTTTATCACCTCATGGATAGTGTGTACAGACAAGAGGGGAACTATGTGTGACAGGAATTGACAAACGATATTTATGAATTGCGTATTTTACCGGGACAGAATATAATGAAAGAAACATGCCGACACCTGTGGTTTCGCGGCCTGTTGGATGAAATCTGACGAAACTTTGAATGGAACCAAAAAGGAGAAGAGATGAAAGTTACGGAACTTAGAAAACTGCTTGGCGAGGCGGACCGGGAGCGGATGGAAAAGGCCTTTGTGGAGAGCTATAAAAGCGTGCCAAAGGCGAAAAAGGAAGAACTTGACCTGCTGATCACCAGCATTTTAGAGGGTAAGGACCCAAAGAAGGGGGGCAAAAATGAGAACCTGGATTTTGACGCGCTGGAGCGGGAGATCACCACATTTTTGGAAAACGCGTACGCCCAGAACTATTTTGTGCCAAACAGGGTCGTTCCCAAAAACCAGCGCCCCAAATGGCGATTTCTGGTGAAGGGCTATCTAAAGCAGCTGGAGAAGATTCCGGCAGAGAGCGAATATCATCCCAGGGCGGTGAAAGCGCTGAGGGAACTGTATCACATGCTCTGTTATGGGTGTTCATACGGTATCTTTTCTACGGACGATACCTTCCGCTCAATCGGATGGGAACAGCCAAAGGTGTTTCAAATGCTGGTGAAGAAAACATTTTCTCAGGGGTACTCCAAAGAGGATATCAGGCAGATGGTTCTGGACGGGTGTACGGGAGGGCTCAGCAGGGAGTGCATCCATGAGGCAATGATGATCGTTCTTCTTGGGGAGCTGAGAACCAGCGATGTGAAATACCTGGCTATTGAGGCGGCAAAAGAACTGGTGGCTGAGCAAAAAGACAAATTAAAAGCATTAAAGAAACATGATTACGGACAGTATAATCTTAAGGAGGCTGTTAATAAACTGTGCGGTATGATCCTTATGCTCTCCATAGAACTTGGGGATACGGAAGAAGGGGTTGATTATTTTTTCCGGACATCCATGGAATACAGCAAAGAGATTACATTGTTTGTGGCTCTGCGGTATGGGGATTTTGTGGGAGATGAAAGGGTGTGGGTGTGGATCTATGAGTACGGGGTGAAGAAAGGCATAGAGCCAAGGGAACAGCTGAGGCGGGAATACGAGGAAATAAAGAAAGAGCTGAAGAAAGGGGAGAGGAAATGACCAGACAGGACAGGATCGCAGGGGGCTTGTATGGGCTGCTGATCGGCGACGCTCTTGGGGTTCCCTATGAGTTTTACAGGGCGGATGAGCTGCCAATGTATGAGGAAATTGAGATGGTCCCTCCGGCGGGCTTTCAGAAGACCTACCAAGATGTGGAGGCGGGAACCTGGTCGGACGACGGAGCCCAGGCCCTCTGTTTGCTTGACAGCCTGCTTAAGACAGGAAGATTTTCCCTGGAGGATTTTTCAAAAGGCGTGTCCTCCTGGTATGAGGACGGGGTGTGGGCAGTGGACGGGAAGGTGTTTGATGTGGGGATTCAGACGGCATATGCCCTGAACGCCTATAAAAAGGGAGTCTCTCCGGAGGAATGCGGACTTCTGAACCCGGAAGGAAAGGGAAACGGGGCGCTGATGCGGGTTCTGCCTCTGGCGCTGTGGCATGGTCTTTGCCGTGGCGGGGAAGACTGTGAGGGCCTGGAATGTGGAAGTGATAAAGGGCAGGCCCAGGGCAGCGGGGATGGGGCAGGCGGCGACGGCGGCAGCAGGGATGGGGCAGGCGGCGACGGCGGCAGCAGGGATGGGGCAGGCGGCGACGGCGGCAGCAGGGATGGGGCAGGCGGCGATGGCGACAGCAGGGACCGGGACAGGCAGCTGGTTTTGGATGCCCACAGGCAATGTCTTATTACCCATGGGAATATCTGTAATCAGGTGTGCTGCGCTCTGTACTGCCTTGTGGCCAGCAGACTGATGGACGGCCTGGATGCCCGCCAGGCTGTGGAGAGAGGAGTGGCAGACCTTCGGCGGATCTATGAGGATATGCCGGAGTATAGAGAAGAGCTGGAGTGGAGCATACGGCCGGATCTGCCCTGGGAAGGCCAGGGAACAGGGTATGTGGTGGACTGTCTGCGCAGCGCGTTTATGATACTCATGGAGGCGGACAGCTATGAGGACGGGGTAAAGCGGGCTGTTTTACTTGGAAATGACACAGATACCACCGCCTGCGTGCTGGGCGGGCTTTTGGGAATCCTGTATGGGATACAGGGGATCCCCGGACGGTGGATCGCCATGCTCAGGGAGCGGGACAAGGTGGAAGGGCTTTTGGAAGCTCTGCTCAGCAGGGCAGGGGAATGAATGAGACGTATTATTTTCCTGTCAGATACTCCACCGCGCGCAAAAGCCCGTCCCTGTCAATGGGATCCGTGACAAAATCAGCGGCGGCTTTCACCTGGTCATTGGCGTTGCCCATGGCGATCCCCACCCCTGCGTAGCGGATCATGGGAATGTCGTTGAATCCGTCTCCGATGGCCGCGATCTCCTCCCTGGCAAATCCATACCCCTCGATGACCTTCTCAATGCCCAGCTGTTTGCTGCCGCCCTTTGGGGTGACGTCGTAGGCGCCTCCGGCGTGCCACAGGGTAATGTCGCACAGGGGCAGGCGGGCGGACAAAAAGTCCTGGGACAGCCCGTCGGTGTAGGGGATCATCTGGTAAACAGGCCGGGTTAAGCCTTGCTCCATGTGAGGCTTAACAGGGGGGACGGCTGTGCCGATCTGGGCCTGGACTTTTTCAAGCTGAGGGGTGACGCGGTTTACATACATGGCGTCCTTCTCCATGAAGATGAGGGCAAACCCCATCTCGCGGGCCAGGGCAAGCATGGCCTGCTTCTGGGAGAGGGGGATAGGGTTTTCGTACAGGATACGGCCGTGGCGGTCCAGGCAGAGACTTCCGTTGAGAAGGACGTAGCCGTCAAAGACAAGACCGTCCAGGAGATTTTCCTCCTGAATCTCCAAAAGGTGCCTGCCTGTGGCGATGAAACAGCGGATGCCGTGGTTTTCGGCCAGCTCTATGGCCCTGCGGGTTCCGGGGCGGATGCCCTTCTCCGTGAAATCTCTCAAAGTTCCGTCAATGTCAAAGAAGATGGCTTTTATCATAGAAACTCCTTTCTATTATGCAGGAATCAGCATACCACAGGCGGCGGCTCCTGTCCATGTCTTTTCTTCGCGAGAAGGGCCTGCTTCCGGACCCGCTCCCCCATCTGTTCGAGGAAGGATTCGGGCCCAAGGACCTTGATCACCGGCCCGAAGGACAGCACCTGGATCAGCAGTTCGGTCTCCCACCGCTTGTCATAGTAGATGGTGCAGCGGTAGGCGTTGGAGTCTTTCATCCGCTCCACTTTTTTCTGATAGCAGGAGAAGTGGAGCAGGGCCCGCTCCAGGGCATTGCGCCTGGTGGTGATCTCTAAAATGAGAGGCTGGGGACACAGGGCCCGGTCCAGAAATTGGTCCACGTCAACCTGGGAGGGGAAGAGGGAATCCGTCTTTTTTACGGACAGAATCCTGGCCGCGTTTAAGACATCCATCCGCTGTCTGCCGGTTTTGGTAAGGCCCATGGCAAAGAGGCGGAATTTGCCGTCCCGCTGTCCGTACTCTAAGCGGCAGGGAAGCCAGGTCCGGGACAGGACGCGGTCCTTCCGGGACAGATAGTCCACAGACAGGAAACGTCTTTCCCCCAGTGCCTCCAGGATGGTGTGCATGTGCCGGCGGTACATCACCGACGAAAAGGGGTCATGGTCCCGGTACTGGTCGAAAAGGCAGAAGTCAGACAGGCGAAAGAGCGGGTTTGTGTCAGCCAGGAAGTCCTCCAGATCCGTCAGCTGCTCATCGGTGAAGAACAGGCGGATGCGGGGGTCGGCTGTCAGCGCCTTCAGCCAGGACTTTTGCAGTTTTGTCAGGGGCTGGGGAAAGACAGGATTTTTTAAGGCGCAGGAGTACGCGGGGGGAGAGGTGTTCTCCCGGCGCAGAAAGGGCCAGTCCCCCTTTAGGAGCCGGGGGACGATGGCCAGGGCGCTCTCGTCATAGCCGTAAGTCCGGGCCAGGGTTTCGATTTGGCTGCGGGTCAGGGGATGGAGGGCAGCCTCATGGAGGATTTTGGCCACTACCTGGTAGTAGCAGGTGTAGAGTTCCGAAAAAAGGGGGAGATCAGTTTTGCTCATGGTCCGTGGTTTCTCCTGTCTGTAAATAGTAGTTTTCCATCATTTCCATATCATCCCAGAACCGTTTTTCCACAGCTTTGTTGGAACAGTGAAAGGCGCGGATCCTGCCGGTAAAGCTTTTGACCCAGGGGAGAAGTTCCCTGGAGTCCAGACACTGGCGGCTGTACTCATACACACCCGGTTCCAGGCGTTTTAGGGCGCCGCCCCTCCCCTCCCGCGTCAGGCGGGTCAGGATAAAGTCCTCCTCAATCTCATCAAATTCGATCTCCATGGACACCTGTTCCGGCTCCTGATTTGGGGTTCCTCCCAGAGATACGCCCCACATCAAGGGGAGGGCGGCCTGCAGATCTTCCATATGAGTATCCCAGTCCTCATCGGTTTGAAGAACCTGCACATTTTGGACGGAGTCCAGGCGGACGGAGGTGAGGCGACGGGGACGCTCCTGCCTGACGCACACATACCGGCGGCCTGTCTGGGCGCTGGTGAGGATCTTTAAGGGGGAGACAGTCAGGGTGTCCGTGCGGCGGGTCTTGGTGCTTTTCACTGTCAGGAGGATCTTCTGCTTTCCCTCTATGGCGCCGAGAATCGGGAGGAGGACTTCATCCTCCAGGGTGTGTATCAGGTAATCGCTGCGGAAACGGAAGTATGTATTGGTTTCGTTCCAGAAATCCAGGATGGTGCTGCCCACAAAGCCGAAGGGAGCGATGCCCTGGAAGAAGCCGACTGCCATGGTCAGGGCTGGAAACAGGGACGGGTGGGTGCGGGCCGGTGGGAGGGCTTTGCGGTAGAGGTACTGTTTTCCCTGTTTTTCTTTTGTGATAAACCCCTCTTTCTCCCAGAGGGACAGTTTGCGCCGGATGGTCTGGGTGTCAGAAAGGCAGTGATACGTTTCCTGGAGCCCGTCGGCGATCCTTTCCAGGCTTTGGGGCTGTCCGTCAGAGAGAAGATCGGACAGGAGAAAGCGCAGGGTGATGTCATTGTCCGTGAAGGTCTTGGACTTCCATGCCTGGTACAGGGGATTGACTGCCATGCGGCCGGAGTCCAGGGTGAGAAATACGGACTTTTTGTGGCCGCTCTGGTCAAAGCGGATGTAGTCCCCAAACCAGCTCTCCATGCGGCGGCGCTGATTGTCGTAGGTTCTGCCGCTCTTTTCCCTGAAATCCTCACGGGTCTTGAAGCCGTAGATGTAGAAATCCCGGACATAGGAGCGGATCTTGTCAAATTGTCGGATGAGTTCTTTGTATTGGGACATGGCTTGGGTTCCTTTTGTGTTTTGAGAGTATTTCTGGTGTATGGTTTCAGGATAATCCAATGGAAGCGTTCTGTCAACCGGACAGGAGTGAACAGGAATGAAAACTTCGCAGTGTTTTTGAAATGATAAATGGTTTGGACTGTGGTAGCATTAAGACACCGAAGAGGTGACGGTTCCGGCTTACAGTTAAGGCGTTCTGCCTGACGGTGCCGCCTGCGCTGCAGTGTGGTATGCCGCGGGAGCCGTGGAAAACAAGACTTGATACACGTGGGTTCGAATCCCACCGGTGAAAACCGTTGCGTAGTGGTTAAAGCAGTCAACAGACACCTTCCAAGTGTCCACAGGAAAGAGGAAGACGTGGAATCCGCCGGCAGCGCCTGTTTGCTGAGGGAGGCAGGATGGAGCTTCATCCCATCCCCTTCCCGACGGCAAGGCCTTGCGGCAGGAGACGCGCCAGCGCCGCCTTAGACGGGCAGAGCGGGAGATATCCCATGTCCCGGAGTCCGGGGACGGACATGGCCTTTAAAGCCTTTGCGCCTTTGCGCAGGGACAAAAGGGCATGGGTCGTTTCCCGAAAACGGGAAGCCGGATATGGAACGCCTGGCCGATAGGATGGCCCGCAGCGTTTTCTGCGGCGGATTCCGGGTCGGAATCGGAGACACCCAGACAGGGAAATGAAACATCAGAGATTGTGAGGAGGGATAACATGAAATATCAGATCAACCAGAACCAGTGCGGGTTTTTGCTGAAGGACGGCCGCTTTGTGCGGACACTTTACTGCGGAACGCACCGTTTCGTGAAAGCGTTAGGTTATGAAGCGGTGGTGGAGGATATGGAGGGCGCCGTGAAGTTCGACAAGGTGCCAAAGGAGATTCTGCTTGAGGAGGATAAGGCATTTGCCGGGAAAGTGCTTCGGATCATGATCCCTGAGGGCCATGTGGGAATCCTGAAGGAGAACGGGGTGGCAAAGAAGGTGCTGACGGAGGGGGAGTATGTGTACTGGAATGTGTGGAACCGATACGGCGTGGAACTTCTGGACATGAGGGAGCCGGAGGCGGCCGGAAGCGTCAGCAAGGCCTCCATGGCCCAGATTCCTCTGAAATATTACAAGAAAATAGAGATTCAGCCGGGAGAGCTGGGGATTTTGTACTACGACAACCAGGTGGTGAAAGAGCTTAAGACGGGGACGTACTACTACTGGGTGTACGCTAAGGATGTGGCGTGCCGGATCGTGGATTTGAAGGTGAGGCCCCTGGAGATATCGGGCCAGGAGATCCTGACGGCGGACAGAATCGGCATCCGGGTGAATCTGATGTGTACATACAGGGTGGTGGAGCCCAGGACCATGATCGAAACCATCAAAAACCTGGAGAACCAGGTTTACGCCTGCGTGCAGCTGGTGATCAGGGAGTACATCGGAAGATACCGGCTGGATGAGCTTTTGGAGCAGAAGGAGGAGATATCCCGGTTTATTCTGGAGAGACTGCGCCAGGAGGAGAAGGGGTACTGCATTGAGTTTCGCAGCGCGGGAATCAAGGACATCATCCTGCCGGGGGAGATTCGGGATATTATGAACACGGTGCTGGTGGCGGAGAAACGGGCCCAGGCCAATGTGATCACCAGAAGGGAGGAGGTGGCTTCCACCAGGTCGCTGCTGAATACGGCAAGGCTGATGGATGAGAACAAGACGCTGTATAAGCTGAAGGAGATGGAGTGCCTGGAGCGGATATGCGCCCAGGTGGGCAATATCCAGGTGGGCGGCGGCGCGCTGCTGGAGCAGCTGCGGGAGTTGGTCAGGTGAGGAGGAAGAAGGAGGAAAACTGCTGTTGGCGGCCATTTGTTTGGCTGCGTACGGCAGTTTTTGTGTATTGTTGAGTGAGCAAATCGAGGATTGTCGCAGAGCCAGTCAGAGAAGGAGAGATGTCCTGTCCGGGTTCAGCCTCCCTTCCCTCCCTGGCTGGCTCCACGACTAACTCCGCCTTTGCTCACTCAATTATATATCAAATTCAGATCCCCATGAACAGTAACGTTTTTGTGTTTATGGGAGAGGGAGAATGGCAGGATTGTTTTGCAAAGAGCAGATTTACGTGGTAGAATATGCCCATGGAACGAGGAATTAGATTATTTGATGTTGCGGCGAATGGGAAAGGGATAAATTATGGAGAATAGAGAGAGATTATGCGGATCAGAACAAGGCCTAGAACAAAACCTGGAATGGAAGGAGGCGCAGATTTCAGAACAGAGCAAAGGAGAGAAGCCGGCACTGGGAGGCGGTCAAAGGCCGGGCAGTTCGCGGCAGAAGAAGGCAGCTGTTATCAGCGATATGACCGGGTTTGGCAGGTGCGCCATCACGGTGTCGCTGCCGGTGATCTCCAAATTAAAGGTGCAGTGCTGCCCTGTGCCTACAGCGGTTTTGTCCAATCACACGGCGTATCCCAGCTATTATTTTGATGATTACACGGAGCGGATGGAGGATTATATCGGGGAGTGGAGGAAGTTAGGACTGACTTTTGACGGCATTGGCACCGGTTTTTTGGGATCGAAACAGCAGATTGAGATCGTCCGGGATTTTATTCGGGATTTTCGAAAAGAGGACACGGTGGTCATGGTGGACCCGATCATGGGAGATGACGGAAAAGCTTATGCTACCTACACGGAGGATATGTGCAGGGAGATGAAAAGGCTGGCAGCCTGCGCGGATATTGTGACGCCTAATGTGACGGAAAGCTGTATTTTGACAGGCAGGCAGTACCGGGAACAGGGATGGAAGGTTGAGGAGTTATTGGATATGGCACAGCGCATCGGGCAGATGGGACCGGAGAAGGTAGTCATAACCGGGGTACAGCAGGGGAGTTATATCGGGAATTTCTGTTATGAGAGGGAGCGGGATGGGAGCGGGATGAAATATAAGCTGCAGAGAACAAAGCGGGTGGGAAAAACCCGGTGCGGGACCGGGGATATCTTTTCGGCGATTATTTTGGCGGACGCTGTTAATGGGGTTGAGCTGGAGAAGTCGGTGAGAAAGGCGGCGGGATTTGTCAGGGATTGCATCAGGGAGTCTGTAAGGATGGAAGTGCCGCTGACGGACGGGGTTTGTTTTGAGGAGGTGTTGGATAAGCTGAGGGCGTGAGTAACTAAATCTTTGTTTTAGATAGAATTATCTTTTTCAGCCTATGGAAATTAGTCTGAAAGGATGGTATAATAAAAACGTATAGTTTGATGTACGTATTTATCATCGGCATTAAAGCCATGATATGCCGCTTTGCTTTTTGCAGGAGAGCTGAAACATATCACAAACTAAAGGAGGGTATTTTAAGTGAGATTAGTAACACGTTCAGACTTTGACGGGCTGGTATGCGGAGCATTATTATTGGAAGCAGGGATTATTGATCATTGGAAATTTGCACATCCAAAGGATCTTCAGGACGGTTTGGTGGAGATAGATGAGAACGACTGTCTGGCCAATGTGCCTTTTGTGGAGGGCTGCGGCCTTTGGTTTGACCACCATTCCAGCGAGCATGAGAGGCTGGAGCTGAAGGGCAAGTACAAGGGGGAGAGCCGTATGACTCCGTCCTGTGCCAGGATCATCTATGAATATTACGGCGGGAAGGAGCGTTTTCCGCAGTTTGACGAGATCATGGAGGCGGTAGACAAGGTGGACTCCGGCAATCTGACCATTGATGAGGTGATGAACCCCAAGGGATGGATCCTGATCGGATTTTTGATGGATCCCAGGACCGGGCTGGGAAGGTGGAGAGAGTTTACCATCTCCAATTATCAGCTGATGGAGAAGCTGCTGGATGCCTGCAGAGTGCAGAGTACAGAGGAGATTCTGGCCCTTTCTGACGTGCAGGAGCGCATTGCGGTGTATGAGGAGCAGACAGAGAAGTTTAAGGAGATGGTGAAAAAGCACACCCGGGTTGAGGGCAATGTGATCATCACGGACCTTAGAGGGGTGGAGCCGATCTACACAGGCAACCGCTTTATGATATACAGCATGTACCCGGAGCAGAACATTTCTGCCTGGGTGGTCAGCGGCCGGGCCGGCCAGGGGTGCTCCGCGGCGGTGGGATACAGTATCTTGAACCGCACGGCCACTCTGGACGTGGGCAGTCTGATGTTAAAGTACAACGGAGGCGGCCACAAGAAGGTGGGCACCTGCCAGTTTAGCAACCAGAATATGGACGCGGAACTTCCTAAGATGTTAAAGGAACTTTGCGATCTGGCAAACGCTTAAATTTTGGGGAGCAAAAGTTCCTGGAAGAGAATAGCGGGATTTCGATGGAGACAGACCTGTGGATGTTTGGCAGGTCTGTTTTTTGTTGTGATCTTCGGGCAAATGGAGAAAATATCCATTGACATTTTTGAAAGATGTGTTAATATAAACATATGAATAATTGTTCATATGAAAGAGAGGCGAGCGCTATGACGGAAAAGGACAGGATTGAACAGGAAGTTCAGGAGTGCGTCTGCGAGTTTATGCATGTTCATGAGGAGATTGTGGATAAAGTGGAGAAGGCTATGCCCGGGGAGCAGGAGCTTCTGGATCTGGCGGAGTTTTTTAAGGTGTTTGGGGATTCTACCAGGATTAAGATCTTGTATGTGTTAAGCCAGTCGGAGATGTGCGTCTGCGATATTGCCACGCTTCTGCAGATGGGGCAGTCGGCCATCTCTCATCAGCTGAGGGTTTTGAAACAGATGCGTCTGGTGAATTTCCGCAGGGACGGAAAGACGGTGTTCTACTCGCTGTCCGACGACCACATCCAGACGATCCTGGCACAGGGTATGGAGCATATTACGGAGTAGGACAGCGGGCGCGTGTCTGCTGAGATCGGAGGGAAAGATGATGACAAAGAAACAGAAAAAGATGGTGGCGCGGCTTGGCATAAGCGCGGTTTGTTTGATCGGTGGGATCGCGGCGGAGGGAGGCCATCCCGTGGACTGGGTGTTGTTTTTGGCTTCCTATCTGGCGGCCGGGTATGATATCCCCTTAAAGGCCCTTCGCAATATCCGAAACGGCCAGGTGTTTGACGAGAATTTCCTCATGACTGTGGCGACCTTTGGGGCTATCGGCGTGGGGGAGTTGGAGGAGGCTGTGGCAGTGATGCTGTTCTACCAGGTGGGGGAGCTGTTTAATGATTACGCGGTGAACCGTTCCAGAAAGTCCATTACAAACCTGATGGACATTAACCCGGATTTTGCCAATGTGCTTCGGGACCAAAGGGAGGAGCAGGTGGAGCCGGATGATGTGGAGATCGGGGAGATCATCGTCATTAAGCCGGGGGAGAAGGTGCCGCTGGACGGCGTGGTGGTAAAGGGAAGTTCCAGCCTGGACACCAAGGCTCTCACCGGGGAGAGCGTGCCTGTGGAGGTGACGGAGGGCGAGAGTATTGTCAGCGGTTCCATTAATCTTAACGGACTTTTGGAAGTGCGTGTGACCAAGCTGTTTGACGACTCCACAGTGGCTAAGATCCTGGAACTTGTGGAGAACGCCAGTTCCAGAAAGGCAAAGGCGGAGAATTTTATTACCAGGTTTGCAAGGGTGTATACGCCTGTGGTGGTAGGGCTGGCCCTGGCCCTTGCGCTGATACCGCCTGTGGTCCTTGGCCAGGCCTGGTCTGTGTGGGTGTACCGGGCGTGCAGCTTCCTGGTGGTGTCCTGTCCCTGTGCTCTGGTGATATCGGTTCCTCTAAGCTTTTTTGGCGGCCTGGGGGCTGCTTCCAAAAACGGAATCCTGATGAAGGGGAGCAATTACCTGGAGGCCATGGGGAATCTGGATACGGTGGTTTTTGACAAGACCGGGACGCTGACTACAGGGAAGTTTCAGGTGACATCGGTTCTGGGAGCGGATGATGATCAGAAAAGCAGGGCAGGCAATGAGGGGGACGGCGGAAGGAAGAGTTTGAGCAGAGGGGAACTTCTGGAGCTGGCAGCTTACGGGGAGTATCACTCGAACCATCCGATCGCCCTTTCGGTGAAGGAAGCTTTTGAGAAAGAGGGGACAGGCAGGATCCTGGACGGAGAGAGGATCTTGTCCGTGGAGGAGATCGCCGGCCATGGGATGCATGTGAGGCTGGCAGATGGAACGGCCACGGAGGGCGCCCAAATGACAGAGAATCAAGGCGCGGACCAGGTAAGGGACATTTATATTGGCAATGAGAAATTGATGAACCGCCAGGGGATCCAGGTTCCGCAGATGGGCGACGGGGCAGGCACAGTGCTGTATCTGGCGGACGGCGGCAGGTTTTTAGGGTCGATCGTAATCTCGGATACCGTGCGAAGCGACGTGCCGGACGCTCTGAGAGGTCTCAGGGCTCAGGGGGTGCGCAGCCTGGTGATGCTGACCGGGGACAAGGAGGCTGTTGGAAAGGCTGTTGGGGAGAAGCTGGGGCTTGATAAGGTCTTTGGCGGACTTCTGCCGGGGGATAAGGTGCAGAAGGTGGAGGAGTTGCTGAGAGAGAAGCCGTCGGACAAAACTTTGGCTTTTGTGGGGGACGGAATCAACGACGCCCCGGTTCTGGCAAGGGCCGACGTGGGGATCGCCATGGGCGGTATCGGGTCCGACGCGGCGGTGGAGGCTGCGGATGTGGTCATTATGAATGATGAGCCCTCCAAGATCGTGGACGGGATCGGGATCGCCAGGAAGACCGTGGGGATTGTGCGGCAGAATATTGTGTTTGCTATCGGTGTTAAGGTGCTGGTGCTGGCGCTTGTTGCCTGCGGCATGGCTTCTATGTGGGCTGCGGTGTTCGGAGATGTGGGGGTGTCGGTGCTGGCGATTTTAAATGCCATCAGGGCGCTGAATTATAGATCAGGAAATGCATAATTGGTGTATTGTTGAGTGAGCAAAGGGCGGGGGAGTCGTGAGGCCAGGGAGGGAAGGGAGGCTGTGTGCCGTTCGGGTTCAGATATGCCAAGCATTCCGATGAGCCCTTAAAGCGGGAACCAGGAGGGGTTAAGCCCTCCTGGTTCCCTGGGTATGACGGGCATGCCGTCAGTCTGTGGTGAAAGTCCACAAGGGGCG
>CAJUFP010000095.1 GCA_910585645.1 uncultured Hungatella sp.
CGGAATGTTTGGCATATCTGAACCCGGACGGGACATCTCTCCTTCTCTGCCTGGCTCCGCGACAATCCTCGATTTGCTCACTCAACAATACCCCCATTTCAAATTCCCCGTAAATAATATCGCGCATTTAAAGCTCCTAACCGCGCAAAACAAAAAGCACCTGACGATCAGGTGCCTTTCCAAGGGTGGATACAGGGACTCGAACCCTGGGCCTCCAGAGCCACAATCTGGCGCGCTAACCAACTGCGCCATACCCACCATATTTTTAAAACGACGAGCCTGAAGGGATTCGAACCCCCGACCCACGGCTTAGAAGGCCGTTGCTCTATCCAGCTGAGCTACGGACACAAGTCAGTCGAAAAGCGGGTGATGGGAATCGAACCCACGTATCCAGCTTGGAAGGCTGGTGTTCTACCATTGAACTACACCCGCGTGATTTATTCTCTACAATCGGGGTGACAGGATTCGAACCTGCGACTTCCTGGTCCCAAACCAGGCGCTCTAGCCAAACTGAGCCACACCCCGATGTGCATAAAAAGTGCTTTTTCGCAACGCAAGAATTATTATATACTAATCACTATATCTTGTCAACCACTTTTTTACACTTTACCAAATATTACGTTTCCACCACGCCCTGACCCGCTGCCATATGCCGGGGCGTCCGCCTTTTTGGACCTCCCAGAAGTCCAGGGCCTGCATCTCCATCTCCCAGGCCTTATCCCTCATTTCCTCTTCCTCGCTTTTTGGCGCGCCGGCTAATCTCCTTACGCTGTGCCAGCTAAAGATACCTCTGATCATAGTCCATCCGGCCATCCTCAAAAACCGTTATGACCATGTAGGACGGACGCCGGCCTTCCTGGCGGGGATAGGACAGACTGCCGGGATTTAGCACAGTCACTCCGTTTACCTTTTCCAAAAAAGGCTTGTGAGTGTGGCCGTACATGGCGATGTCGCACCCCCGGCTTTTTGCCTCGTCCGCCAGCCCTTCCGGCCCCATGGACACGCCGTAATAGTGACCGTGAGTCAAAAGCGCCCTGTAAGGCCCTATTTCCAGCTCAAGCTCCCTCTCAAGCCTGGAAAAAAAATCATTGTTTCCAAGGACCATGGCCATCTTACAGCCCTCCCCGGCCCACTCCGGTATCCACTGCTCGCTGCCCTCCGCGTCGCCCAGATGGATCAGCATATCAATCGGCTTCTCCTTCTCGATCACAAACTGCAGATTATCATCCTTCCGGTGGGTATCGCTCACAACCAGGATCTTCATCAGTTCTCCTCCCCATACAGACTCTTTAATTTCTGTTTCATGGCCTCCAGCGCCTTGCCTCTGTGGCTGATCTCATTTTTCTTCTCAATGGGAATCTGGGCAGATGTCATCCCATACTCCGGCAGATAAAAGATAGGATCATACCCAAATCCGCCCTGGCCTGCCGGTTCATGGGCGATCAGCCCTTCTACAGTTCCCTCTGTGGTAAAAACCGTCCCGTCAGGGAGCACGGCGGCGATGGCGCTGATAAACCTGGCTGTCCGCTCCTCCTCCTTCGCCTCTGCCACCCTGTCAATAATGACCTGATTTTTCACATCATAGGAAGTATCCTCCCCCAGATACCGGGCTGAATAGATCCCTGGCTCGCCTCCCAGATAATCCACCTCCAGCCCGGAATCATCCGCCAGAACAATATGTCCCTCGTCCCCATATTGCTCCCTGGCCTTCTCCCACACAGCCCGGGCCTTTATCCTGGCATTCTCGCCAAAGGTTTGGCCGTTTTCCTCCGGCTCGCAGCTTACGCCCGCCTCCTTCATGGACAGGATCTCCAGGCCCAGATCCGCCAGGATCAGCCGGACCTCCCGCATCTTTCCTTCATTTCCCGTTGCAAATATGATCTTGTACTTCATCCTTCTGCCCTCTCATCCCTATTGCTTCTTTGGGTCCCATACCCTTTCAGACAGAGATTGCACTGATATCGCTCCTCCATGGGCTCCCACTTGCTCCCGTCTAAACTGATATATCCCTCCCCGTCCGTCACATCCACCGAAGCTGTGGCGTCATCCGCCTGGTATTCCACCGCAATAGGGTGAACCGCTCCCGGCGTCCTGACCTTAAGGACCAGCGCAAACCGCTCTCCGGCCTCCAGTCTCTCCGGCTCCTCAAAGGGAATGGTATAAAATCCGCTGTATTCCACAACGCCTTCGGCCACCGGCTTTCTCTCTGCCAGGCTCTCCTCCCCCTCCATGTGATGGACCACAAAAATCTCATAGGAGGTGTCCGGTCCGGCGGCATAAAAACCTGCTGCCCTCAAAAATCCCTCCTCCTCAGCCCCATAGACATTCGCTCCATAGGCTGTGTCCGAGCCGTATCCCACCTGCCCGACCCAGCCGCACAGGTCGCTCTGATAAATCGTGTCATAATGATCCGCAGGCTCGATCCCCGTGTACACCAGACTGTTGCCGCCGATGTTGACGTCATAATAGGACACATAAAAATATCCTCCATCCCCAAAAGCCTCCCCCCAGCTGCTGACGCACAAGAAAGCGCCGTCCCCCTCCGGCTCCTCCTGAAAATTCTCCCTGGGGTATGCGTCGTCCCAGCCCACAATGACCACATCATGGTTGGGAACCTCCTCCCCCCTGTAACAGTAGGAACTGGTTTCTTCCTTATAATAAACAGAACGGCTGTCAGAGCCTGTGATGGACGTATACAGGGAGCTTTGGACCCCGCCGTAAAAAAAGACCGCCTTTTTAATCGCCTCATGATCCCCGGACGGCAGGATTTGTATTTCCTGAACATGGACCTCCGGCTTTAACCCCTCCGGGGAAACGCCGTCCCCGTAAGGGTCAAGACTCTCCAGCACCGGTCCCTGCCAGGCAAGAAGGTATGCCATGGACATGGTGTACTCTCCGCCGTCCTCCTGGTCTAAGGAAAAGCTGTTGTGAAGGGACATATGGTCCGCGGAAAACTCCCGGGCAACCTTTGGGCGCAAAGCGGTCTCCAGGGCGGTGAGGGAGGCAAATGACCAGCAGGTCCCATAACTTCCCTGATCCCTGACTTTGGCGCTGCGGCCAACCCTGCGGTAATCATAGGACCTTGGCAGCCCGCGGCTTCTGTAAGGGTTCTCCGGCTCCAGGCGGATCCGCCCTTTTTGGGGAACTGACCTGATCCTGTAGCCAAACCCTCTGCACACTGCCTCCAAAGGCAGACAGACTGTCCCCTCCCTATCCGGCGGCCCGCAAAGCAACATCTGGCTGTTAAGGCCCTGCCTCATAATGGGGCTTCCCTTTTCCAGCATTACCGCCGTATCGCCCTGTTGAAGCAGGATCCGGGAATCCGGATATTCCAGCACGCCGATTCCCAAAACCTCCTCCACAAATTCCCTGGACACCAGAATCCCCATAGAACCGTTCTCTGCCGCCGCGGCTCTGTAGATCCCCTTCTCAGTCTCCACCATCACACCTTCGGGACCGGAAAGCTCCCATCCCCAAAGGCAGTTGTAGATAACTCTGTCTGACTCTCCGGATCCCACTCCATAGCCCCAAAAATCGTCCGGCTCTCTCTCCCACTCGCTGTCACAGCCGGAAGAAGGCCCCCTCTCTTCCGTCCCATCTTCTCCGCCATCGTACCCAGAAAAAGCCGCACCATTTTCTTCACCATCGTACCCGAAAGAAGCCGCACCGTCTCCTTCGCCGTCGCTCACGGAAGAGGCTGTCAGATCACCCGCGCCGTCATACCGACGAGAAGCCCCATCCCCCGGCCCCCCACAGCCTGACATCCACACGATTCCCGCCAGCATCCACGCCAGAACAGCCCGGTTTACCTTCAATCGCCCTTCCATGGTTCCGGGCCCCGCTCCCTGTTCCTGGCAGGCGGTTTTGGCCCCAAAAACTGGTAAAAATACGTTTTCATCATACCGTTGTAGATCTTCCGGTTTTTATCCGCTTTTCTTCCAATATACTTTTCCGCGTCCTCATAAGCTGTGATCACGTAAGCCGACCAGGCGTCCAGGGCCATAAAACGCTCCCCAAACTCCCGGTACAATCCAGGCAGGTTCTCCTTCTCCTCCAGTCTCTCCCCGTAGGGCGGATTGGTGATCAAAAATCCATACTTTTTCGGATGACTCAAGGCGCTGACCGGCCGCTCCTGAAAATGGATCATATGGTCCACTCCCGCCGCCTGCGCGTTGGCCCTGGCCGCCTTTACAATACTCCCGTCAATATCATACCCCTGGATATCCGCCTGGGCCTCCTCCTCCGCCAATTCGCCGGCCTCGTCCATGGCCTCATACCAGCATTTGCGGGGGATCAGGTTCTTCCAGTCCTCCGCCAAAAACGACCGGTTCATCCCAGGAGCTATGTTGGCTGCCATCATGGCCGCCTCAATGGGAAATGTTCCGCTTCCGCAGAAAGGATCCACCAGGATCCGGTCTTTTCGCCAGGGAGTCAAAAGGATCAGGGCAGCGGCCAAAGTCTCTGTAATTGGCGCTTTGCTGGCCAGAGTCCGGTAGCCCCGCTTGTGCAGAGACTCGCCTGACGTGTCGATCCCTATGGTCACCTGATCTTTATACAGAAACACCCTGAGCGGATAGCTGCTTCCGTTCTCCGGAAACACCTCCGCCCCGTAAGCCCTCTTCATCCGCTCCACCATGGCCTTTTTCATGATCCTCTGAATATCCGAAGGGCTGAACAGCTTGCTCTTGATGGAGGATGCCTTTGCCACCCAGAACTTTCCGTCCCTGGGGATAAATTCCTCCCAGGGTATGGCTTTCGTATTTTGAAACAACTCCTCAAAAGACTCCGCCCGGAAGCTGCCTGCCTTTAAGAGCACCCGCTCCCCGGTCCGCAGAAACACATTCGACCGGCAGACAGCCTCGTCGTCACCTGTAAAAGTGACTCTGCCGTCCTCCACCTGGCTGATCTCATACCCCAGATCCACAATCTCTTTTTTCAATACCGCCTCCAGGCCAAAATGGCAGGGGACGATGAGCTCATACGTTTTTCTCACCAACATCTCCTTCTGCTATGCATCCACACTGTTTTCCTCGCAACTTCCGGCCGATCTCTGTTACAATTCGATCTCCTTTACCTTGTTCCCGTCAAAATCCCAGATCGTAAAAACCCGGTTATCCAGCATCCCATAGCTGTTGGGATTGCCCTCCTTTGGAAGGGAGACAGAGCCGGGATTTAACAGATAGCAGTCCTCCATCGCCCGGGCCGCCGGCAGGTGGGTATGACCGTGGATCAGCACGTCCCCCGGACACATAGGCGGCCTTTTCTCTTCGTTATATACATGGCCGTGGGTGGCATAGATGGTCTTTCCGTTTAAGGCCAGTAGGCTGTAATCCGCCATCATTGGAAAATCCAGAACCATCTGGTCAACCTCCGAATCACAGTTGCCCCTCACTGCCAGGATCCGGTCCCTGTGCCGGTTGAGCATGGCAATGACCTTTTTGGGGGCATAGTCTTTTGGAAGATCATTGCGCGGGCCGTGGTAAAGAAGGTCGCCCAAAAGGATAAGGCGGTCCGCCCCGGACTGCTTAAAAGCATCCAACGTCATCTCACAATAATAAGCAGACCCGTGAATATCTGACGCAAACATATATCTCATGGTAGTTCCTCCTGGTATCGCTGGAATCAATAGTATTATTTTAAGCTTACCCGCACTATCTGTCAACCAATTCTATAAGCGGATTTTGGCCGTCTTACGATTCCTATCCCCATTCCAGCCAGCTCCCCCGATAAGCCGCCATGCCCCCGGCTACATTGACCACCGGTAAGCCTCTCAGGGACAAATGGTTGCAGACCAGCAGGCTCTGGCTGCCCCTGGCACAGTAGAGAACCAAAGGAACCCCCTTCTGAAACTGGCAAAGCCGTCCCTCCTCTATCATATCCTCCATTTCCTCAAAGGGAATGTTCACCGCGCCTGTCAAATGGCAGTATTCATAAATCTCCGGAATCCGCAGGTCAATAAGCTCCATAGGCCTTTTGCAGGTTATCCAGCAATCCAGCTCCCTCATGCTGATGGTAGGGTATCTCATATACGATCACCTGTCCTTATCATTATTATCAGTATATGTAAAATATAAAAAGCCGTCCCAAAAACGGGGCGGCTTGTGTTATCTGCTGTTTGGACAGCCACTTTGATCAGCCAATCCGCAAATCAGCGGATTCGCAGGTTAGCGGTTGCTGTTCTGGTTGTTGTTCTGGCTGTTGTTCTGGCTGCTGTTGCGGCTGCTGTTCTGGCTGTTATTCTGGCTGCTGTTGCGGCTGCTGTTCTGATTGTTGTTCTGGCTGTTGTTCTGATTGTTGTTCTGATTGTTGTTTCTGCAGTTTCTGGCATCTTCCATATCGTTATAATTATTTCTTGCCATAGTATCATACCTCCTGAAATTTAATTTTTGTTACAGGAGTAGTATGGCTTTCTCCTTAAGATTTATACTTGTGATTGCATTTTTTTGATAATTATATTATAATGGAGGAGGAGTAAGGGTTTCCCTTAAACCCAAAAATCCTTATAAGAGATTGATACTCCCCTCAAAAAAAGTCCGGCACCCCCTGCCGGACTTTTTACTGTTTCTATGTATTCTTGTCTGTCAGTCACCCATCACGTTTTTGATCCTGACGGGAGTTCTGTAATTCCACGGCGAAGTCTTAATGCCTGTCCGCTCTGTGGACGCGTGAACGACTTGTCCATTGCCGATGTACACGGCCACATGGTTCACTCTGCTGCCGTTTCCATAAAAGATCAGGTCTCCGGGCCTCATCTGGTCCGCGCTTACGTCCACCCCCTGCTGGGACTGGGCGCCGGAGCTGCGGGCGATAGACACATTGGCCCCATGGCGCATCACGTAGCTGCTAAACCCGGAACAGTCAGCCCCTGTGTGAGGGTCGCTTCCCCCGGCCACATACCTGCCTCCCACAAACTGCAGCGCGTAATCCACCAGGTTCTGCCTGCGGCTCTGGGAAATATCCTCCTGCTGCTGGGCTTTCAGGGACTCTTTAACCGATTCGGCCTCCTGGCTGTCCTCGTTGACCCCTTTCACCTCCACGCCGTCCTCTTCTGTCAGAATATAGCCTGTGTCATCTCCCACCTGGACTTCCACCCATCCGTCGCCCTGATCGGACAGAACTTCATACACATCCCCCTGGGCCGCTTCCTTCAGGGTATCCTGGGAATCAATAGAAGTGTAAACCGGATGGATCCCCGCCTCAATGGTCACTATGTAGTCCTGCATAATGCTTCCCGGGCCTTTGGCCATCCCGTAAGACGCCCATGCCTCCATGGCCCCTCCCCAGGACAGCGCGCCGCAAAGGGCCACTGTACAAAGCTTGTATCCGATCTTTCTTTCTTTCCTCATATTTAAACTCCTTACCAGATATTTCAAATTTCATTATCATTTGTTACATAAATGTTAACTTTTTCATCATTATATTTCATATTTATTACTTTGTCAAGCAAAAACGGCTTCGAAACTGTTACAAAACAGTCTCGAAGCCGTTTTTACGGGAAATATTCGTATTAAAATTAAACATTTCGTAATAATTTCACCATCGTCTTTTGCTGTTGCGGATAATGGTCACGATCAGCCAAATCACAAAAAGAGGGCCGATAAACGGCATCAGCAAAGCGAAAATTCCGCCGATAATGGAAAACACCACATAGATGACCGCAAACACCACCAACAAAGTCAGCAGTTTACCATACCACTTGTCCAGACGGAACAGCCGAAACGACCTGCCCGGACCAGGACCGCTATCCATGTAAGGCCCCCGCCCATAGGAACCGGTCCCATACCCGCTGCCGCTCTCTCCGCCGCCATACTCATAGCTGCCCTGGGCCTGATATCTGCCTTCCCCGGCCCCGTCGGTGGTATCCTCAATGGTCCGGGCAATCAGCCTGGGATCCCCGATCTCCCTGATCACTTCCTCCTCTGTCCGCCCCTTTCGGACCTCCTCCCCAATATAGCTGTCATAATATCGTATATTTTCTTCCACCACCTCCGGCGGCACATCCCCGGTCAGAGCCCGGCGCAATGTCTGAAGAAATTCCTCTTTTCTCATGCAATTCTCCCTTACTGTTCTCCCGGTTTCCCGATCTTCTCATATGACGCGCTTTAAATCACGCTTTAGTTTACCATGATTCCCCAAAGCCGTAAATGCCAACATTCTTAAATAATCATAAAGAAATGGTAAAATCAGTAAATCTTCTCTTTAATCACCCCTTCCCGATACGCGTTTACCAGTTCCTTCAGATCCAGGATCTTTTCCATCAGTTCCGTTCCCAGATCCGTATCGCCAACCATAACCCGCTTTTTCATCTTCTCCACAATGGTCACTTTAGGCGTATTTTCCCTTCCCCTGCAAAAAGGCCTGTGTTCCGCCAAGGCCAAATGCCTGGAATTGTAGATCAGGGTGTACCCGGCGATCCCGGTCTTGCTCTGATACGCTTTTGACAGCCCGCCGTCAATGATATACAGCTTTCCTCCTGCCTTCACCGGCGTCTCCCCGTCCTTGATCTTCACCGGCACATGGCCGTTGATAATATGGGAATTCCTCGTGGGAAGACCAAACTCCTCCAGGATTTTGTCGCAATACTCCCTGCAAACGCTCAGCTGATAATAGGGATTCATGGTCTCCTTGTAGGTTTGCTTGTCTTCTATAAAATAATGCTCAAAAGTCGTCATCTTATCCTTGCCGTACACCGGAGATTTCTCTCCGCACCAGAGATACCACATAAAATCCCTGGCCACCGCCTTGTCCGGATTGCTCTCCGGCAGAAAATAGGCGCTCTGCACCAGCTTGTCAATCATATCCATAAGCCCTTTTCCGCTGTAGGAAATCCCAAAAAGCTCCAAAGCGTCAAAGCTTCCGTCCTCCTTCATGGGAATACACCCGTGGTAAAGCAGGTTTTGGTTGCAGGACTTGTACATAGCCCCGTGGGAGTACAAAAACTTCACGTGCTTGTGGAGAAGCTGGCTGTGGGTAAAGGAAAGCCGCAGAGTGTGAAGCAGTTCCTCCTCCTCCTCCGTCAGCTTCAGCGGATCTTTCGGGTCCACTGTGGGAAATAACATGTCAAGCATCTCATAGGTCTTCCCGTCCACCGTGACGGTCCCCTTCTCAAAATCCACCTGCTCCAAAAGACGCCGCCCGTCCATCTGATACTCCGGGTGCCGCCGGATGATCTGCCCCTCGATCTTAAACTGCATCACCGCAACCGCCTTGTGCATCTTAGCCACCAGCCCCGGGTCCACGATATCATAAATGTTCTCGTCCAGGATATGGGGGACAAACCGGGTACAGGGGTCGTTCTTGTAAACGTTTGCCGCAAACATGGAAAGAGGCCGCAGATTGATGCCATAACCGTCCTCCAGCACATCAAAACTGTTGTAGCTGATGGCAATGCGCAGCACATTGCAGATGCAGGCCCGGTTGCCTGTGGCTGCTCCCATCCAGGAGATGTCATGGTTGCCCCACTGGATATCCACATCGTGGAACTGCATCAGCTCATTCATAATAAGGTCCGCCCTTGGCCCCCTGTCAAAAATATCCCCGATAATGTGCAGATTGTCTATGGTCAGGTTCTGGATCAATCGGCACAAAGCGATCAGAAATTTATCCGCAATGTGGATGTCTATGATGGACCGGATGATCTCGCTGTAGTACACCCGCTTGTTCTCCCCCTTGTAGTCCACATGCAGAAGCTCGTCGATAATATAGGCAAACTCCTCCGGAAGTTTTTTGCGCACTTTTGACCGGGTATATTTGGAGGACACCACCTTGCAGATCTCCACCAGTCGGTAGATATTGATCCGCTTCCACTCGTCCGTGGCTTTCCCTTCATTCTCCCATGCCCGCAGAACCTTCTCCGGATAATAGATCAGATTCGCCAGTTCCTCCTGGTCCTCCTCCGGGATCACATAGCCAAAAGTCTCTTTGATCTTCTCCCGGATGATTCCCGAAGAGCTTCTCAGAAGATGGATGAACGCCTCATGTTCCCCGTGAAGGTCGCTGAAAAAGTATTCCGTCCCCTTTGGAAGCCCCCGTATGGCAGTCAGGTTGATAATCTCACTGGAAGCCGCCTTGACGGTGGGATACTCCCTGGCCAAAAGCTTCAGATACGCTAAATCCCTCAATGTACTTTCCTCCTGCTTCTCGCGTTTTTCTTACTGTTATAGTAACATAGATCAGGAAGATTCACCAGTACAGAAATGAGAACATCAGGGCAAGGGCGGTTCTGACCTTACGGTTATCCTGTTATATTGGAAGCTGTCTCCTCCTCTGTCTGCCCCTCTGTATCCTCTGGCATCCTCTGCTCCACCGGCCCGCCCGGTATCACCGGGTCAGCCATCTGATACACCCGGTAATACTCCTTTGTCTCCTGCTTCTTCACCGTCTCAGCCCGGTTCATGGCCAAAAACCTGGTAATCTCATAACAGTCGATCCATATCTCATTGTTCCCGTCCTTTTGTGACTCGTCAAAAATAAGCTGAATCCCGAAATGAAGGTGGGGCTCATCAATATTGTTGGTATTCTCCGTTCTGCTGTACCCTGTCCGTCCAAGATACCCGATCACATCCCCGGCCTGAACCACGCTCCCCTCCTGAAGGGACTTGTGGTAGGGGTAATTCTTCCGCAGGTGTGCATAGTAGTAGTACCGTTTCCCGTCAAAGCTGCGGATTCCCAGGCGCCACCCTCCGTACTGATTCCAGCCGATGGCCTCCACATACCCGGATTCCACCGCGATCACCGGCGTTCCCACCTGCCCCATCATATCATGGCCCAGATGCTGCCGCTTAAACCCGTAGCTCCTGGCAGCGCCAAAATCGTCATAGTCGTTATACGGATAATTCCTGGCAATGGGCGAAAAGGCCTTCAGCCCGTACTTTGTCACCCACACCTTCCCGTCGTCCGCGCCGCCGCCTTTTGGCCTGCTCTCCTCCCCATCCCCCGGTACCGCGCCTTCGGCGCCGCCGTCAGGCCCGGCCTCCTCATTGCCGCCGCTCTCCCCCTGCTCCTCAAGGGCAAACTCCGGCGCCTCCTCTGCAGGGATCTCCACCCGAAACTCCCCCACCATGCCGCCCAGCACCGCACCGTAGGCCTCCAGATAATAGGAATAATACTTCATATCCTTTGTAATATCCTCCATCTTCTCCCCGCCTAAAACCCGGTCGGCCACAGCCTTCATATCAGCCGCCTTGTACCTGGAAAAATCCCCTCCATAGCGGGCCCCCAGATAAGCCAGCAGCTCTATCCAGTTAAGATGGATCTCTGACCGGCACGTGTCCACGTCATACCGAAACGCCTGCTGCATGGCATCCTTGGTCACCTGAAAATCCACCCATTTAATAAAATCCTTCTTTTCACTTTCCTCTTCCCCGGTTTTTCCGGACGCCTGGCCGCTTACAGCCACGCTGTCGGAAATCACCGCGCCCACAGGGGACAATAATATAAGAAATGCGGCCAAAAGGACGCATTCCAAAGATATGACCAGATTCACAAATTTCGGCGGACGATTCTCACTCATACTCTCTTCCCTCTTACCCTCTCTCCCAGTCAGGTCCCTTAAGACAAGGCCTTATAAGAAAAAGATATGCCGTGACATGTGAAAATAGAATCTCCCCCTTCTCCCTATCTCTCCACCGGAATCATCACCATCTCCTCCATATAGTTCTCATCCTGCGCCGTGGAGCAGAACCTCTGCACTGAAAAAATATCCCCCTCCACCCCAAACCCGTGGTCCGCGCAGATCCCCAGGGGCTTCTCCAGAATCGCCCTCACCGCGCTCTCAGGGCTGCCCAGATTCCGCTTCCGCCGCTCCCGCACATGGTAAACCAGGCACTTTTTCGGCTCAACAAGCCTGACCTCCTCATTGGAAAATATCTCCAGCCGGTCAGCCACAGCCTTCACAATCCGCAGCCCCATATGCCACCGCCCCACAGACTCCGTCCCCGGCCTGGAATCCATCCTCTCAAACCGGGAGCAGGTCTCCACCATGGGCATGTACTCATTCCACTTAAAAGCCGCCTCATACAGCCCCTCACTGCCTGTAAACCGCCCGTCACAGGCATTCTCCACATAGTAAAAAGGCTCCGGCCTCAAAATACTCCAGTCCTCCTCCATCCTCCCCTCCGCCCCATTCTCCCTGCCGGACAGTTCATCCATATACCGGAGCATCTCCCTGTACAGCCGGTACTTCTCAGCAATCGCCTCCCGCTTCTCCTCAAACAGCGTCTCCACGTCCACCGAAGCCGTGCGGTTCAAAAGCTCCGCGATCTCCTTGCTGGTAAACCCCATATTCTGCAGCCGGATGCACTGCACCACCAACATGGCCTGATGGAACTCATAGTACCGGTATCCCGACTCCGCCACATAAGGCTTCAGCAGCCCGTACTTCTCATGATGCTTCAAAAACCCGGCACTTACCCCCAGGTTTTTGGCAAACTCACCGATCTTATACTGTCCGCTCATGCAAAATTCCTCCCGTCCGCCGTCCACCAGGATTCCGAATCCGGCGTACGGGCCGCCCGTCCGGCAGTCCTGTCCGCCCCTTCCGAAACCCGCTGTTTTCACAATGCCATACTGCCATTCATTTTACCATATTTTTATTTCCTCTACAATCACACACTTCCTGCCTTTCCCTCTGCCTGTAAAATATTTTCGGTTTTTCGTCCCCTTTCTTGACTTGCGCCCTGGTTCAGGTTATATAATAACCTTAAATTCTGTTTGATAATAATTAAACAGTCGGTTTTTATATCACATTACAGAATCAGGAGGATGAAAAAAATGTCAGAACAATTAACCCGCCGCAGCTTTCTAAAAGGCGTAGCCGGCGTCGTAGGCGCAGCCGCCGTCAGCTCCATAGCCGGGTGCGCCGCCAAAGAAACTCCCGCCACCAGCGCAGCAGCCGAAAGCACCACTGCCGCTGCCACAACCGCAGCCGAGACCACCGCGGCAGCCGGAAACGGGACATACATCCCCGGCACCTACACAGGCACTGCCGACGGCATCCACAGCACCATCACCGTCACCATGACCTTTGACGAAGAAAAAGTTACGGACGTGGTCCTTGACGTGTCCGGCGAAACCCCGGGCTACGGCCAGGACGCGGGAGACGCCTTAAGGGAAGCCCTTCTGGCTGCCCAGAGCACGGACATCGACGGGGTAAGCGGCTCCACCATCACCTCCCAGGCCGTCATTGTCGCGGCCGGCAAATGCTTTGCCCAGGCAAAAGGAGAAGCCGTTGTGGACGTGATCACCGTTGACAAGGGAAGCGAGGACGACTGGCTGGGAGCGGAGCCCAATATTGACGACGCCTCCGTCGCCGAAACCTGGGACACGGACATCCTCATCGTGGGAGCCGGAAACGGCGGCATGTGCGCAGCCGCCTACGCAGCCAAAAACGGCTTAAAATTCCGCGTGATCGAGCAGAATCCCGTGGTTCAGGACACCCGCCACTGGTACGGCGCCGTGGACAGCTCCGAAGCAAAAAAAGCCGGCGTAACCATCAACCGCAAGAAACTTCTCTCCGAGATCAGCCGCTATGCCTCCGGCAAATGCGACCAGAGAGTGGTTTCCACCTGGATCAACGAGTCCGCCGCCATGCATGACTTTGTGGCAGGCATCCTGGAAAGCGACCCGTACAACTACACCTGCGTCTTTACCGCCGGCGACGAAGCCCGCTGGCCCGAAAGCGAAGACAGCACGGACTTTATGTTCCCGGAGCAGGAGCACACCTACCACGGCTCCGAGATTCCCCGCAACGAAGTATTCCAGCAGTACATAGAAGGCCTTGGCTACAGCGTAGATTTTAACACCAGCCTGGTAAAACTGGAAAAAGACGGAAACGGCCGCGTCACTGGCATTATCGCCCAGAAATCCTCCGGCGAATTTATCCGCATCAACGCGGCCAAAGGCGTTCTCTTAGCCTGCGGCGGTTATCCCGGAAACCCCTACATGATGGAGGCCTTAGACCCCCTGGGCACCAGCGTCACCACTGCCTGCAGCTTCAGCCCCAGCGACCAGGGCATGGGCATCCGGGCCGCCATGTGGGCAGGCGCCTCCCTGGACAAAGAAGCCGCGCCCATGCTGTTTGACAGAGGCCTGGTAGCTCCCGGCGTTGACGGCGGCTACGTAGAAAGCCCGTCCTCTTTCGGCGGCAAGGCATTTCCCGGCACGGTAAAGCAGTACAACCCGGGCACCCAGCCTTTCCTGAAAGTAAACCGCAAGGGCCTGCGCTTCGCAAATGAATCCAGCCCCTACAATGATATTTCCTACGCCTCCGGCAACCAGCCCGGGCGCGTGTACGCGCAGATTCACGACGCCAACTACATGGAGGACATCAAGCGGTTCCACACCATCGGCTGCTCCGCCATGGCCCGCAATGTTCCCGGCATGATGGAGGGACAGATCGCCCAGTATGTAGAAGAGGGCCTGATCTTCCAGGCCGACACCTTAGAGGAGCTGGCCGACAAGCTGGGCTTTGACGCCGACGCCAAAGCCAACTTCCTGGCAACCGTGGAGCGCTACAACGAACTGTACGACAAGCAGAGCGACGACGACTTCGGGAAAATGGCTCCCCGCTTAAGCGCCATCCGCCAGGCGCCCTTCTACGGCTGCTGGCTGGGTGCGTCCCTCCTCACCACGGAGCAGGGCATTGCCATCAACGAGAACACACAGGCTCTGGACGAGGAGCGCAATCCCATTGAAGGGCTGTATGTCACCGGAGATATGTCCGGCAGCTTCTTTGCCAACAACTATCCCTGCCTGATGCCAGGCATTGCATGCGGACGTACTCTCACCTTTGCCATTAAGGCCGTTAAGCAGATGGGCGGACTGGAGTAATCCTGCTATCAAAGGCAGCCTCAGACCCAAGAAGCCGCCTCCTTCCAGGATTCAGAATAGCCAAACGCTGCCAAGAGCCCCAAAACCAGGTCTCTTCTCCACGGCATTTGTTACTGTTCAAGGGAAATATCTTCTTGTCCGGCTCCGCCGAACAAGAAGATATTTCCCTTGAAGAGACACCGCCTCTGTGATAAAATTAAGATAACACACAGATATGGAACGTGACCATTTTCTAAGAACAGGAGGCGGTTCTATGTTAGATATGGTAAAAAAATCCCTGCGGAATATGACAAAAAAAGCATTCCTGGTAGACTATGAGGACAGCAGTACCTTCCCCACAGTTGCAAAGGCCCGGCAGGCCATTTCCAGGTACTGCGAAAAAAACGGATATTCCTGTGCCTTTACCGGCAAAGACGAAGTCACCATAGACGGGATTGTCTACGGCATCTACCGGGGATACGACCCTGCAAGCGGGGGAAATTATGGAATTAAATGCAAAGAAAAATAACACGAATCCTCATTTTAAGGGGGCTGCCCCATGGGAACAAAATCCATGGGCAGCCCCCTTATCATTTTCATAGCTCTGGTATGACCTTCCTCTAATTTTTCTCCCCCTGCCTTTTCACCACAGGAATCCACACCTCATACTGGGCGTTCTGCGGGTCAGGATTCAGATACACCTCAATGTCCGGGGCGTCGCCGTACTCATACCCGGAGGTTGGCAGCCACTCCGTCACAATACGCTGTTCCAGCTCCTGAATCGACTGGTTGGTTCCCCCGCCGGAAAAAATAGCCCACGTAGCCGCCGGGACCACGTACTCCTCAAACTCTCCCCTATCCATATTCGAAGCCACCGCAATGTAATACCGCCACGGCTCCCTGCTGCCACAGGTGCTGACTCCCAGGATTCCCTTAGGCTCCCCGTCCATCATGGCGGCCAGCTTCTGCAAAGTCCCGTTGACAGCCGCCTCCTGCCATTTCAGGGGAATCGTCCCAAAGTTCTTCTCAATCTCCTTCTCCAGCGGCGCCCACACCCCTGTAATCCGAAACGCCTCCCTGGTCTCAATCCTGTAATTCATCTCCTCCACTCCTTTCACCGTAATCTTAAACGTAATAGGGGGAAAGGACTTTAAAACCGCACCCTCCGCTCTCACCGCGGACGGGGCTGCCCCGTGGATAGACTGAAACGCCCTGTTAAACGCAGTGGGGGAGCTGTACCCGTACTTCTGTGCCACGTCGATAATCTTGGCGTCGCTCCCCTGCAGATCCACAGCCGCCAGGGACATCCTCCGCCTCCTCACATACTCAGACAGCGGCATCCCCGCCATATAAGAAAACATCCGCTGAAAATGGTAGGACGAACAGCAGGCGATCCGCCCCAGCTCCTCATACTCAATCTTCCCCGCAAGATTCTCCTCAATGTACTCCATGGCCCGATTCAGCCTCTCTATCCATTCCATCCTTTCACCCGCTCCTTTTCACACGATGATTTTAACAGTTTCAGGCCGGCCTGTCCTCTCTTTCCCTGCACAAAAATGAGAGGTAAGCTCCAAAATATATTGGTACGCAAACGCAATGCCCCTGCAGGTCAGATTCTCACACCTGTGAGGCGGATCACTCTCCGAAAAACCGCCGGGGCGCAGATCAAAACATCTCAGAGAGCCAAATGTCCCCTCAAAGGCGGACGCAAACTCATAGCAGGCGGACACCATCTCCGCCTCTGTTCTCCCCATCCCATAAAGATAAATCCCCAGAAACATAAGCGCCCCCTCAACCAGACCGCACTGGGCCCTGTACCCGCCCGCGCCGTGCAGCCCAACCGCCGCCCGGACGGTCTGCGGCTCAATGGCCGTGCCGAACAATTCGCCAAGACAGAGCAGCGTGGTTCTTGCGCAATTTATGTCCTCATCCCAGTATAGCTCATGGACCCGCTTTTTTATATATTCATTCATCTTTACGCCTTTCTTTAAAGTTAAAATTCATTGGCGTCCCCATGCAGCTCATAATAAAAAATGTACTGCTGCATCACCCCCAAAATCCCCTTATACCTCCGCCTTGGAAATCCTCTCCTATAATGCTTCCCCAAAGCCTGATTTATATGAGTATCCACCGGAAACGCCTCCAAATGATGCAGCGCAAACAGACAGATACACTCCGCCACCTTCTCCCCCACCCCAAACAGTTTCAGAAGTTCCTCCTTAGCCTCCCCATAACGCATCTCCCTGACCCTGTCCAAATCCAGCTCCCCCGACACTACGCTCCTTGCCGCCCGCACCACATACTTGCTGCGGTATCCCAGGTTACAGGCCATCAGCTCATCCTCCCCAAGCCCCGCCAGGGCCTCCGGCTTTGGAAACCCGCAGTACGCCCTTCCCCCTTCACTGACCCGCCTCTCCCCGTAGCGCTCACAGAGATTGTCAATGCACCGCCGAATCCGCACAATATTGTTCTGCTGGGAAATGAGAAAAGAAACCAGGGTCTCCCACAAGTCCTGCCTCAGTATCCGAATCCCCCACCCAAGCTCTGCCGCCTTAAGAAGATAGGAGTCCCTGGGATTAATCCGGCTGATACACGCCCCGTAATCGCCGTCCAGGTCAAAATACCCCTTCCAGAAATCCTCAAACTCCTCCTCACTGCAGCCAAGCAGACACTCCCTGCCAAAAGACACTGCCTCCAGAAACCTCTGCCCCGCGATTATCTCATAACGGACGCCCTGTCCTTCTTCTCTCCCCCTCTCCTCCCGCAGACTGCCGCTTTGGGCCTCCTCCTGCGCTTCCCCGTCTCTCTGTCCGATGTCTCTCTGTCCATCCTCCTGCGCTCTCCCATCCCTCCGGTTCTCTTCCCTCAATCTCCCGCCCTCATTTCTCCAGGCCTCCTCCTCACTGCCCCCGTCCCGCACCTGCCTCATACGAAAACACTGCCCTGACTGCCATATCTGATCTAAACTGAAATTCTCCGCCTGTATTCTAACCATCTTATCTCTCCCTGTCTGCTCTCTCCTCTTTTTCTCTCCTCTTTTTCGCCCCACATCCCCCGCCAAACCTCCCGCTCCAGGACAAAAACGATACCATAATTCTCTTTCAGCCCCCGCATCCCGCTCCATATCCCTGTCTGCCGCTACACACTATCTCCCCTCCTCAATCACAATCTCCCCATGCTCCACATACTTCCGCTCCATATCATGCCTCATCTTCCGGTTCTCCACCGTATCAAACACAATGGAAAAATCATAGTCCTCCGGGTACAGCTCCTTGGCCGCCACCTTAAGCTTCACCCTCTTATGGTTCACCCATATTTTCCTGTCCGCCAACTGGACCCGCAGCACGCCCTTCTCATTGGCCCTCTCACACACTATACCTATTTTCCTATCCGGGTACACCACCACACTGTCGCCCACAGAGAACCTCTCTGCAGCCTCCTGCCTCTTTGCCCCTGTCTTTCTCCTCTGAATCCCCGGAACCTTTTTCCTTTTCAGCCTTTCCCCGGCCCCGGAAAAATCCATCCCATACGCCGTCCCGCCATAAGCAGTCTCTCCGTCAGCCCTCTCTCCATCCATCCTCTCCCCGCATACCATCTCCCCGTTCACAGACTCCCCCAGGGCCATCTCCGGCCCCATGCGCTTCCCATACGCCGCCTTCATGGCCGTCCGCAGCATATCCCCCGGCATCCCCATTTTCCTGGCAATATACAGCGCGCAGCTCTCCCCGGCCTCCCCGGGCACCAACTGGTACAGAGGCTGAAGACTCTCCTTGTCAAACGTCATCCTGGCATTGATAACCCCGTCCGTCCTCTCCGCATAAGACTTCACCTCCGGGTAATGGGTCGTCACCAGAAAAATGGCCCCGCTCTTTCTCAGCTCCTCCAAAATAGCAATGGCAATCCCCATTCCCTCCGCAGGGTCCGTGCCGGAGCCAAGCTCATCCATCACCACCAGGCTGTCCCCGTTCACCTGCCCCAAAATATCCAGCACATTGGCAATATGGGCCGAAAAAGTAGACAGATTCTCCGAAAGGTTCTGCCCGTCCCCAATATCGCAGAGAAAATTGCTGCTCATGGAAAGAAGGGCCTCTTTGCAGGGAACATGAAGCCCGCACTGCCCCATGAAGGCCATCAGGGCAGCCGTCTTGATGGCAACGGTCTTCCCCCCGGTATTGGGCCCGGTGATCACAATCCCCCGCACGCCTCCCCCGATCTCCAGGGACAAAGGCACGCACACCTTCCGGTCGATCAGCGGATGTCTCCCCTCCCTTATGACCATCCGCCTCTCCCTCTGAAACACCGGCTCCACCCCGTCATACTCCAGGCTCAGCCTTCCCCTGGAAAACATAAAATCCAGCCTTTCCATCATCCGGATATTCTGCTCCATGGCCTCCCCCTCATCCGCCGCCATGGCGCTCAGCCCATAGAGGATCCGCCGCTCCCCATTCTCCTCATCAATCCGCAGAAGCTCCAGTTTCTCCTGCATGGCCCCAACCGCCGCCGGCTCCATAAACAAGGTATTCCCTGTAGAAGACTTGTCAATTACGCTTCCGCTTATCCGAAACTTGTACTCCTTCTTCACAGGCACGCACAGACGGCCGTTCCGCACCGTGCTAAAGCTGTCGGACATGCACTCCTTGTTGGCCCTCATCACAGAATCCGCCTTCTCCCGCATCCCCGTCTCCGTCCTTCCTATATTCTCCCGCAGAGACCGCAGCAGCCTGGAAGCACTGTCATCCACCCTTCCGCTTCGAATCTGAAGGCGGATCGCCTCCTTCAACTCCTCCAGACCGTTCAGATTCTCATCATAATAAGCCAGGGGAATCTCCTGCTGCCTGCCTTTGGCCAGATACCCCTTCAGTCTCCCAACCGCCACCAGGGCCATCTCAATATCCTCCAACTGTCCCGGCGTAAGGCATTCCCCCTTCTGTGCCAGACAAATCCACTGCCGGATTCCCTCCATGGACACAAGAGGCGGATTGCCCCACCCCTCTATCATCCTTCTGGCCTGGGTCGTCTCCCGCATCCTTGCCCCCAGCTCCTGCTCCGACAAATACGGCTTTATCCCCTCAATCTCCCCCTTCGCAAAATCCGTCAGCGCAAACCCTGACCAGATCTCCTTTATTTTATCAAATTCCAACGCTTTCTCCGTGTTGATCATGTCTTTTCAATCCTTTCTTTCCTTTTCCGTTCCCATCCGCCTCTTAACAGGCCATACACCGCCCTCTCCGCGCCGTCCTCACACCCCATCCCCCAAAGCCTGCCTGTACGCTGCCATTCTGTTTCTTCCCGGCGCCCCGTTTCTAAACACAACAAAAGCATGACCAAACAGCCATGCTTTCAACATCCAGAACCATCCCCTGATCCTGAAATCTATTCTCAAACTACGCAAAGCATCGTAAGGCAGACACGCCGGCATCACAAAAAAGCCGGCCTTCGGGCAGACTTCCAGAGGGAACTTAAACCCCGCCTGAAAACCTTTCCCGGCAAATATTTAATTTGCGCTTCTCCTGTCCTCTGCCACAATGCTAAACATACACTTACCTCTTTCTTTTATGTTAGCGCTATCATATACCAAACACAAGCAACTGTCAACCGTATTTTCTCTGTACGATAGTGTAACTTTACCTGGGGACCCATATGGACAGACTTCCCCCTTCCCCCAT
>CAJUFP010000096.1 GCA_910585645.1 uncultured Hungatella sp.
AGTTGTCAATCTTCGGTTGGAATCTCATTCATTGAGATTCCGAGAAGTTATTATGGGCGCCGCCTGATTGCGCCTGCCATGTAGTCAAAACGATTCCGGCCGCGAAACTTCGTCTCACAAGCCTTCCTCCTCTTTGTTCGTATGCTGACAATGTGTTCATAAAGAACGCCAACCTCCCTGCTTCCTCTGTTGGCGTCCAAATCCCCGCATGCTGACAGCTCTCTATCCTGCCTTGCAGCAGCGCGGCTTATACAATATTCTGTTCAAACCGTCTGACCATGCACAGAAATTCTTCCAGCTCCTCATCGGTCATGCCCTCTCTCAGCATGGCCTCAAACCGTCTCAGCCTGTCCCCCATCCGCTCATGGGCCTCTATGCCTTTCTCCGTGGCCACGATCCGCTTCATCCTGGCATCCTGGGGAACCGGAAGCCTTCGGATATAGCCGTTGTGTTCCATCAGCGTCAGCATATGGCTGGCCGTGGAGCGGCGTATGGAAAATTTCTCCTCAATGTCCCTCTGAACCGTCTCCTTCTCCCCCCGGCTCACAAGGAACTTCAGCACCCAGACCTGGTGGACTGTCAGCGTGTCCTCCTCATCGGCTACCATCTGATTGATCTTCCGCTGGATCAGATTTGACAATGTGCGGATCTCAAACCCTATGTGTTCCTTCTCCATACCATATCCCTCCCCTGCCTGGGACCTGTCCCAATATCCGTCATATGGCAAAGGCAGCAACCGTTCAGATAACCCTTCAACGGTTACCAAAAACAGCCTCAGGCCTTCAAAACGTCCAAACAACAAAACATCCACGGACATACTTCCCGCCTGCCCCGGATATTGTCAGCATGCTAACATTTTACCCGCAAAAACAGGATATGTCAAGGCGGCATTTTGACAAAAAATACCGCTTTCACACATCCCTCCATGCGCATAATCACCACGGGATCACTGCTGCTTTTCTTTCCACGCCTTGATCCGCTCCAGCTTTTGGGCGATCTCCCTCTCCGCCCCCTCATCCCCGGGGCGGTAATACTCCCTTCCCGCCAGGCTGTCCGGCAGGCACTGCATCCTTGCCACTTTCTCCTGGGTGTCGTGGGCGTACACATAGCCCTCCCCGTAGTGAAGCTGCCCCATAAGGTCTGTCACCGCGTTGCGGATCACAAGGGGTACCGGCTCCGCCAGCATGGTCTCCGCGTCAGCCTTGGCCCGCTCATAGGCCTTGTAGGCGGAGTTGGACTTGGGGGCCATGGACAGATAGATGACCGTGTGGCTTAAATGCACATTGCACTCCGGCATGCCCAGAAAATGGCAGGCCTGGTAAGCCGCCACTGCCACGGACAAAGCCTGGCTGTCCGCCAGCCCCACGTCCTCACTGGCATACCGCACCAGCCGCCTTGCCACGTACAGCGGGTCCTCCCCGGCCTCCAGCATCCGGGCCAACCAGTACACCGCCGCGTCCGGGTCCGAATTTCGCATGGACTTGTGGAGGGCTGAGATCAGATTGTAGTGCTCCTCCCCCTTCTTGTCGTACAGAAGGCTCTTTTTGCCGATGCACTGCTGCAACACTTCCCTTGTGATGGTAGTCTTCTCTGCGCTCACTTCCCCGTTGGTCACCGCCATCTCCAGCACATTGAGGGCAGCCCTGGCATCCCCGTTGGCAAACCGGGCGATCATGTCCACCAGGTCGTCGGAAATGTCAATGTTCAGATACCCGAAGCCCCGCTCACTTTTCAGAGTCCGCTTAAGAAGCTTCACCAGATCTTCCACGGACAGGGCCTGCATCACAAACACCCTGCACCTGGACAGGAGAGCTCCGTTGACCTCAAAGGACGGATTCTCCGTGGTAGCCCCGATGAGAATAATGCTCCCTCTCTCCACATAGGGCAGAAAAGCGTCCTGCTGCGCCTTGTTAAAGCGGTGGATCTCATCCACAAACACCACGGTCTTGACTCCCATCCTCCGGTCAGACTCCGCCTGGGCCATTACCTCCTTGATCTCCTTGATGCCGCTGGTGACTGCGCTGAAATTGATGAACCTGGCATGGGTTCTGTGGGCAATGATCCCCGCCAGCGTGGTCTTTCCCACCCCCGGCGGCCCCCAGAAGATCATGGACGGTATCTGGTCATTCTCTATGAGACGGCGCAGCACCTTCCCCTTCCCCAGAAGATGCTCCTGTCCCGCAAACTCCTCCAGCTCCTCCGGCCTCACCCTGCTGGCCAGCGGATGGTATGTCTCCTGACTGTCAAACAGTGACAACTGCTCCATGGACATAACATGTTCCTCCAAACCTGCTTATCTTTGTCATATTCCGGCTGTCAGCCGAAATGCCCTCCAAAATATCCGTCACACACTGCCCCAGTATCTCCCCACCGCGTCGCTGGAAGCCTGGATGGACATCTCAAACTTCTTCTCCACCTTCTGCCTTGCCTCCTCCACAGTCAATCCCATCTCCCGGCACAGCTCCACAACGGCGCGGACCCCCTTCTCTATTCCCTTCTCCATCCCTTCATGCTCAGCATCCGCGAACAAATCATACATGGTCAGCCCCTCCTTTCCCTCTTCCTCTTGTATACGATTCTCTTTTATACGGGCCTTTATTTTCTCATACCTTACATCACTGGTAATCTCCCGCATTACATCCAGAAATTCCTCCGGGTGCCGGATCACATGGTTCCGGTTCTCCTTGAGCCGCCTTCTCTCCTCCGGCTCACCCCTGCAGGCCAGATAATCCGCCACAAGCCGAAAATCCGAAGTCAGCCTTCCTCTCACCTGCGGGGAAAGCCGCCCCAGATCAATGAGATTCATAGGGTAATCCGCCACATATGGCCGCACCTGCTCCCCGTCCCCGGAAAAATCCAGCATATCGTGAAGCCTTTTAGGTCCGTCCCACTCCCTGGCTCCGTAGTACAATACCGCTGTCACCACCGGGGCCAGCTTCTGCTCCCCATGGATCCGCTTCGCATAAGCGGGCCGCCCTTCCATTCTGTTTTTCTCCGCGATTCCGCGGATCTGTCTCTCATAGGAAGCATACTCATACCCCATAACCCGCTCCGGCATAGTATTCTCCACCCCGGTCTGGTTCTCCAGACCGCAGATCAGCCGGTACACGCCGTGTTCCCCGTCCGCCTTCAGGATGTCCCGGTTCCTCTGACGGCTTTTCCCGTCATGGTCCCTCACAAACCCTTCTCCAGGCAGAGGTGTCAGCCTCCTACCCTTTAAAACCTCTCTCCCCTCAAACAAAAGATTGTCAAAAATGTCGATAAATACATCGTCATACTCTTCCAGCTGCTTTTGCGTTGTATCCCTGCCCAATACGCTTCCTCCCTTTCCGGGAAGCCGCTGCCTGAACGTCCTTTTCTCAAAGTATAGCAGACCTTGCCGCTTCGGTCAACCAACCGCTCCCCTGTCCTTTTTCAAATTCAGTTTTCAACAATAAATGCTTTTCCAGGAATCGTCTGACCGAACCGTCCGAACACACCCGAATCACAGAATCACCGCAGCAGACCGCTGCGCAGCCGATCTCTTACACTTTGCCGCTGCCCCCAAAGGCGCCGGCCTTTTTTGCGCATCAGCGCGCTTTCTAATCACCTGTCACCAATTATACCATCCAACTCAAAAAATGTCATCCTGTTTTAGAAGAATTTCCCGGTAAACGATGCGTCCTAAATAAAAAAATCCTGCTTTGCAGGATTTCCGCCTGCGGCGGGTCGCTTCAGCGACATAATTCCTTTCCGCCGCAGTGCGATCCTAAGCGGAGCGTTTTTGTTCTATAGGACGAACTTTCCTATAGAATAAAAAAATCCCGGTCACCCCGGGATTTTTTCACAGACAACTTATCTCACTAAAACCGCAGCTTCTCCTCCAGATACGCCCTAAGCTCCGCCACAGGCACTCTCACCTGTTCCATGGTATCCCGATCCCGGACCGTCACCGCATGGTCCTCCTCGGAATCAAAATCGTAGGTCACGCAGAAAGGCGTTCCGATCTCATCCTGCCTCCGATACCGCTTTCCGATATTGCCTCTGTCATCAAACTCACAGTTAAAATACTTGCTAAGCTCAGCGTAGATCTTCTCCGCCCCCTCATTCAGCTTCTTGGACAGAGGCAGAACGCCAACCTTCACCGGAGCGATGGCCGGATGGAAATGGAGCACCGTGCGCACATCCCCCTCCCCGATCTCCTCCTCATCATAGGCGGCGCAGAGGAACGCCAGAGTCACCCGGTCAGCGCCCAGGGACGGCTCAATCACATAGGGAATATATTTCTCCTTCTTCTCATCGTCAAAATACGCCATATCCTGCCCGGAGGTGTTCTGATGCTGGGTCAGGTCATAGTCCGTCCTGTCCGCAATGCCCCACAGTTCGCCCCATCCAAAGGGGAACAAAAATTCGATATCCGTGGTGGCCTTGCTGTAGAAGCACAGCTCCTCAGGAGAGTGGTCCCTTGCCCGCATCTGGTCGTCCTTCATCCCCAGGCCCTTCAGCCAGTTGATGCAGAACTCCTTCCAGTAGGCAAACCACTCCAGATCCGTGCCAGGCGCGCAGAAGAACTCCAGCTCCATCTGCTCAAACTCCCTGGTGCGGAACGTAAAGTTGCCCGGCGTGATTTCATTTCGGAAAGACTTGCCGATCTGCCCGATGCCAAAGGGGATCTTCTTCCTGGAAGTCCTCTGGACATTCTTAAAGTTGACAAAAATACCCTGGGCCGTCTCAGGCCTTAAATACACCGTATTCTTGGCATCCTCCGTCACGCCCTGGAAGGTCTTGAACATCAGGTTAAACTGGCGGATATCCGTAAAATCATGCTTGCCGCAGCTGGGACAGCAGATGTTCTTCTCCTCAATATACCGCTTCATCTCCTCCTGGGACCAGGCGTCCACGCTTCCCTCTATGGCAATGCCCTGCTCCTCCATATAGTCCTCAATCAACTTGTCAGCCCTGAAACGCTCCTTGCAGGCCTTACAGTCCATCAGCGGGTCGGAAAACCCGCCCAGATGTCCCGAAGCCACCCAGGTCTGGGAGTTCATCAGGATGGCGCAGTCCACGCCCACATTGTAGGGGCTCTCCTGGACAAATTTTTGCCACCAGGCCTTCTTCACATTGTTCTTAAGCTCCACGCCCAGGTTGCCGTAATCCCAGGTATTGGCCAGGCCCCCGTAAATCTCAGAACCCGGATACACAAACCCTCTGGACTTTGCCAGCGCCACAATCTTTTCCATGGTCTTTTCCATATTATCATCCTGCCTTTATT
This sequence comes from uncultured Hungatella sp., assembly GCA_910585645.1. Taxonomy (GTDB): domain Bacteria; phylum Bacillota; class Clostridia; order Lachnospirales; family Lachnospiraceae; genus UBA3402. The sequence goes on from CAJUFP010000096.1 coordinate 5,252, forward strand.
TTTTATTTATAATCCGGCCTGCGCCGCATCATTGCCTGTCTCCCAGACAGCCCTCACCGAAATATGATGTAAGCCGTCCCCTCTGTCACCCTGGCCGTGTACTCATCCGTCAGCTCCACAGCCCCGCAGTAGTAGAGGATGCGCCCCTCCGTCTGAACGGTCACAGCCCCGTCCACCACCACCATGGGCAGGTCCTTTCTCTTCATCACCGTCTCCAAGGAAGCCACCTCCTTCTTCCGGGCGTCCGTCCAGGTCCCGGTGTCCTCCCCCGCGATATTTGCCGCGTTGGTGGTTACCATGAGACTCTCCGGGTGGTTTCTCACATCCTGGCTCATATCCGTAAACCGGCACAAATCCTCCGCTCCCGCAAACTTATACACAATGGAAGCCCTGCCGCCCGAAACCCCGCAGTCCGCCACCGAAACCGCGGGAACTTCACCACCCGTGGCAAACTCCCCGTTGTACTTCGAAAGCTCCGACTCCGCCATGGCCTTTAGCTCCTCTGTACTGTACCCTGTATCCGACGGATCGTACTCCTCCACAATGGCAGTGTACAACTCCCCGTCCCGCGACACATATATGGCATTCTGGTTCGGGGGAAATGTGCTGGTCTTCGGCGAACACCCTGCCGCCGTCACCCCCAGAACCAGGGCCAATGCCGCCGCCCCTGCCTTTCTCATAATCTTCCTCCTGCCTGCTACTGTCCTGGACAGTATAACCTTTTTCAGCCTTCTTTTCAATACTTTTTTCTGTTTCCATCCCATTTCACACCGTCTCTCCCGCTGTCTTTCCTCTCTTATCCCCGACTGTCAGCACCTTCAAAATATCCAGAGAATGAAACTCCCTGTCTATGTAGCGCTCCTTATTTTTGTCCACGCACTGCCCGAATTCCTCCAAAACCTGATCCGTCACCACAAACGTGTACAGCTTCTCCATAGGGGACGCCACCACATACTCCCAGGTATATCCTGCGGAATCGCTGACCTTTACAGGCGGCCTCTCCGTGTACTCCCCGTTGACCACCATGGCCTTCAGCTCAAACACCCGCCGCACCAGCTCATTGGGGATCCGGGGCTTTAAAAGGGCTCTGAGAGACTGGTAGATCAAAAAAAGCATCCCGCCCCCGTCCACATTCTCCCTTGTATAATAATCCGCCATCTCCAGAAAATACTGCCCGTAGCAGGCCCCCTCCATGTCCCCGGCCAGCTCCTCAAAATACCGGCTGATCTCCGTCCCCTGGAGGGTGTAGGAATCCCTGCCCTCATAGAGCTTAAACTTCCCGAAGGCAAACGGGCGGGACGGCCCCATAAGGCTGCTGCCCGGGCGCTTGGCCCCCCTGGCAAACGCCGTGATCTTCCCCCGCTCCCAGGTCAGTATCACCAGTCTCCGGTCATACTCCCCCACAGAAGAAACCTTGATCACCATCCCGGTCAATTCCAGAATCTCTCTCATAATACCCTCCCCGCCTTACTGTCATCCTCACAGACAGTGTTCCCAGTCTCTGTCCTGCTATCATACCATTTGTCCTTCGATTGCGCAAGGCATCCCCGGATTTCCACGGAAAGCCTTCTGAATATCAGCTTTAACAGCAGTCTCTCCCGCTGCGGCGACAATGTGGCTGTGGGGCCATGCGGCTCCTGGATGGCTAAGCCAAAATCGAAAAACCCTCTGGACAAATTTTCCAGAAAGTATTATAATTAGAATAATTCTAAAAAATGGTGGTGACCACGTGACAAAATACGCAGAACAGATCCTGACCCTGATCCATGAGTCCGACGGCCATATGACAGCAGAACAGATTTTTTTAGAACTGAAAAAAACAGAACCAAAAGTCGTCCAGGCAACCATATACAACAACCTAAACGCCCTGTGCCAGAAGGGCCTGATACGGAGGATGTCCATAGAGGGCTCCCCTGACCGCTACGACAAGATCAGAAAGCACGACCATCTTGTATGCCAGAGGTGCGGCGCCCTGTCCGATATCAACTTCCAGGATCTGACGGTCTGCCTGGAAGACCAGCTTGGGGAAGGGATCATTTCCTATGATCTGAAGGTATTCTATCTCTGCCCCACATGCAGAAAGAACAAATAAAAGGAGGAAACACAACATGAGCACAAAGTACACGGGAACACAGACGGAAAAAAACCTGGAGGCGGCATTTGCCGGGGAATCCCAGGCAAGGAACAAGTACACCTATTTCGCCTCCAAGGCCAAGAAGGAAGGATATGAGCAGATCGCGGCCCTGTTCTTAAAAACAGCGGACAATGAGAAAGAGCACGCCAAGATGTGGTTCAAGGAGTTAAACGGAATCGGCGATACCAAGGAAAACCTGGCCGCGGCCGCGGACGGCGAAAACTATGAGTGGACCGACATGTATGAGAATTTCGCCAAGACCGCAGAGGAAGAGGGATTTTTGGAGCTTGCCGCCAAATTCCGCCTGGTGGGCGCCATCGAAAAGCACCATGAGGAGAGATACCGCGCCCTGCTGAAAAACGTGGAGACAGCGGCAGTGTTTGAGAAGAGCGAAGTAAAGGTGTGGGAGTGCCGCAACTGCGGACACATCGTCATCGGCACAAAGGCCCCGGAAGTATGCCCCACCTGCGCACATCCCCAGAGCTATTTTGAGGTACACGCAGAGAACTATTGATCCGAAACATAAGACTCTGTCTCTCTGAAAAAGGAGGGGCACATCAATCCGGAAATCGCCTGGATTTATGTGCCCCTTCTTTTTATGCCAGCCTCACTTCTGCTGATAATACCCGTAATTTTTCATATAGAGCTCACTGTCCCGCCACTCTCTTCTCACCTTGACCCACAGCTGCAGATTCACTCTGGCCCCCATCAGGTTCTCAATCTCAATCCGGGCGGCGGTCCCGATCTTTTTCAGCATGCTCCCGCCCTTGCCGATGATGATCCCCTTGTGGGACTCCCTCTCACACACGATGTTGGCCTCAATGTCAAACATCCCGTTTTTCCGCTCTGTCATGGCCTCAATGGTCACCGCGATCCCGTGGGGAATCTCCTCCTCCAGTAGGCGCAGGGCTTTCTCCCTGATCAACTCCGCCGCGATCTGCCGCATGGGCTGGTCTGTCACCGTGTCCTCATCATAGTATTGGGGGCCATAGGGCAGGTACTTAAAGATCAGATCCGTCATCTTTTCCGTATTCCGGTTTCGCAGCGCCGACACGGGCACAATCTCCGCAAAGTCACAGACCTTGCGGTAGGCGTCCATATACGTCAATATATCGTCCTGATTTTTCACCGTGTCGATCTTATTGATCACCAGGATCACCGGCGTCTTCACCTTCCCCAGAATCTCCGCAATATGCCGCTCCCCGGCCCCGATAAACGTGGAAGGCTCCACCAGCCACAGGATAACGTCCACCTCCTTCAAGGTGGACTCCGCCACGTTTACCATGTACTCTCCCAGCTTATTCTTCGCCTTGTGGATCCCCGGCGTGTCCAGAAACACAATCTGCCCCCGCTCATCCGTGTACACGGTCTGAATCCGGTTTCTGGTGGTCTGGGGCTTCTCCGACGTGATGGCGATTTTCTGGCCGATCAGGTGGTTCATCAGGGTGGATTTGCCTACATTGGGACGGCCTACCAGGGCCGCGAAGCCAGATTTAAAATTATCGTTCATGTTCTTTTTTCCTCTTACGCGTTTTTCTCATCACCCGTTGTACAAACTCTTAACCTCCCCAAACATCCCCTTATCGCTCTCAATCTTCTCCTCATTCCCAATGGTACACAAGCTCCCTGTATCCAGAATCGCCTTCACGATCCCGGCCAGCTTTCGGATATCCTCCGGCTGTGCCTTAAGCACCTCATCCCTCTCCTGCTGCAGCATCTCATCCGTCACCCCGGACAAATACCCGGACAGCCCTCTGGCCCCCTTATCTGCCGGCGTAAACGGCGTATCCATGGCGCTGACCGTACCGATGACATACTTGGTCATATCCCGCTCATCCACGTCGAAACTCTCCAGATACTCCACCATCTTCTCATAGACCTCATTGGTCCTGGCCATGCCCGGGTCCCGGTAGGACACGAAATACCCCTCACCGGAGCGCCCGAAGCCGCTCATGCACCCGTAGGCTCCGCCCTTCACCCGCAGGTTCAGCCACAGGTAATCATAGCTTAAGATCAGCTTTAAGATCCGCAGCGCGCCGGTGTACTCAAACCCTTCATCCCTGAAATTCCCGCACCTGGCCACATAGTTGACCTGGGAGGAAGTCTTGAACCCTTCGTTGCGGTTCCCCGCCTTAAAGGTGAACTCATAGGTTTTTCCGTCCCCTTTTGGCAGTTTGTCCGTAAGCTTATCCATACAGCCCTCCAGGCCGGCAAACCCTTCCCCGTCCGCCGTGTAGCTGATCAGCATGTTGTCCACGGTAAACAGCTTCCCTGCCACCTCTTTCAGCTTCCCTATCAGCGTCCTGGCATCCCTGTCATAATCCCTGACCACGCCCTCCAAAAACTGGTAAAACCCGATCCCCCCGGTGCAGTCGTTGAAGGCCGACGTAGGCGAAAAGTAGGAGGTGGCCCTGGATACCGCCGCGCTGTGGCTGGCATTCTCCAGCTTCATCCTGGACCTGGACTTGGTCTCCCGCAGGATCTCTCCCAGACGCTTCTCATCGTCCAGCTTTGACCCGGAGAGGATCTCCCCGATCATCTCAAAGGCAAAGGGCAGCTTCTCATACAGCACCCTGGCATCAGCCACAAACACCCCCGTAAACCCGGGCAGGTTCTTAAGATCCACGTAGGCCGAAGTGCTAAACCCGATCCCGCCGCTGTTGAGATGGATCTCACTGGTCAGATCGCTGTAGGTGTAATGCTCCGTATCCACGTACCCCAAAACCGCCTTCAAAAGCCCCACATAGGGCAGATCCTCAGACGGCACCCGGTCCGTGTTAAACAGCACCTTCAAATACCCGATCCCTGAGGTAAACATCTCATGGTGCAACACCAAAACGCCCTTGATCCGGTGTTCCTCCCACTTAAGCTCCTCCGCTTTCGTCCCGATATCCGACCGTCTGAGCATGGGGATCGACTCCAGCTCCTCCCTGGTGGACGGCGTATCCTGGTACTCCTTAAGCTCCCTGGTCTGCTCCACGATCCGAAGAATCTCTTCCCTGGACAGCCCTTCCTTGTAAGCCTTTAACCGCTCTGCCAGCTCCCTGTCATTTTTCGCCGTCAGATTCTTTTCCGGCTTTACCACCAGAACCGCCTCAAATGGATTGTCCAGCAGATACTCCCGAAGGAGGTTCTCAAAATACCCGTTGTGTACTTCCTTTTTCAGGAAGTCAAAGGTCTCCTGGTACTCCAGATGCATCAGCGGATCCCCGCCGTAAAGCCAGCTGTCCAGGCTTTGAAGCCCGTACATCAGCCCCTTTGGCGTGGTCCCGTAGTCCGCCTCCCGGTACTTAAACTCCGAATAATTCATCCCCGCCAAAAGGCTTTTCCTGTTGATCCCCTCATCCGCCAGCTTCCCAAGGGTCCCCTTGACCACTGCCAGAAACTCACCTTTCTGCTCCGCCTTTGCCCCCTTGGCGATGACGGAGAAATAGGGCTGCAAAATCCCGCTGTCATACCCGCCGAAAATATCCTGCCCGATGCCTGCGTCCAGAAGGGCCTGTTTAAGAGGCGCCCCAGGAGCCTCGATCAGCGTATACTCCAGAATCTGGAAGGCCACGTACAGTTTCGGGTCCATATCCGTGCCTACCACGTCGCTGATCGACAGGTAGGCCCCGTTCTCCCCATCCTCCTCCTCGGTGACGGAGTAGGTGATCTCCTCATGTTTGGGAGCCTCAAAGGGCTTCTGCATATGGATCCCGGAGTCAACCTCCAGCCTGTCATAGCCGCCTAAGTATTCCCTGTCCAGCCACTCCAGCTTCTCGGCCATATCCATGTTACCGTACAGGTAAATGTAGCTGTTGCTGGGATGGTAGTATGTCCTGTGGAAGTCCAGAAACGCCTCATAGGTCAGCTTGGGCACGTCCTTCGGGTCCCCGCCGGACTCATACCCGTAGCAGGTGTCCGGAAACAGCACCTTCTGGGTGTACCGCTCCAGCACGCTCTCCGGCGACGAAAACGCCCCCTTCATCTCATTGTACACCACGCCGTTGTAGGTCAGCGCCCCATCCTCCGACTCCAGCTCATAGTGCCACCCCTCCTGCATAAAGATCTTGGGTTCTTTGTAGATGTTGGGGTTCAGCACCGCGTCCAGATACACGTCCATCAGGTTCTGAAAATCTTTGTCATTGGTGCTGGCCACCGGGTACACCGTCTTGTCCGGGTAGGTCATGGCGTTGAGAAAGGTGTTCATGGAGCCCTTCACCAGCTCCACAAAGGGGTCCTTTACCGGAAACTTCTTCGACCCGCACAGAACGCTGTGCTCCAGAATGTGGGGCACACCGGTGGAATCCGACGGCGGCGTCCGAAACCCGATGGAAAACACCTTGTTCTCGTCGTCATTGGACAGAAGAAACAGCCTGGCGCCGCTCTTTATGTGCTCCAGAAAATAGGCGGTGGAATTTAACTCCTTTACATTCTTCTCCCGCAGAAACCTGTAAGCTTTTAAATCTTTTACACTTGTCATGGTCATTCATTCCTTTTCTGTTATATTAATATCCTGCCAGAACCCTGGCTGCCCATTTCCTACAGAACTCATCCTCTTCATTAAAGTCATCACAACTGTAATAGGCACACATCTTTCTGTATTCATCGCTGGTATTGATCATGCTTCTGTTATTCACACAGAACGCTGAAATATGCTGCCCCTTTGGAATATCATCCACATAAGGCGTCCTGATAAACACATCCCTCTCCTTTGCCATCTCAAATAACAATGGATAACAATTTCCCCCCATGCTGGCGCCATTCCCGGTCATGTCCGCCACCGAATACAGAAGGATCACCATTTTCACCCCACTGGACAGCTGCCTTGTACTGATACTTCCCAGAACCGGGCTGATAACATTGTAGGGAGAGACCAATTCTGAATTATCAATCTCCTTTACAGCCCTCTTTGCGAAATCTGACTCATAATAATCCGGCCTGCCCAATACATCCAGCACACCGCCATAAGCATAATAATTTTTTATCATCGGAAACCTAACCGTACTGCCAACCCAGAAATACAGCATGATTACCTCCTGTAATCTAATAGGGATTCAAATATTGTACCCCTTAGGAGCATCTCAAATTTAGTTCCTCGGCATCTTATGTCACAACCGCCTTTGCTCTCTACCTGCCCGGGATGAAAGGGACAGCAATCATCCAGAAAACATCTTGACAGCTTATTTCTTTTATGCCGCACTTCATATATGGTATTTTCCGTAAGATGAAAGATAAGTTCTTCATAATACCTTTCTTCCAGTACATTATCTGGTATCTGATCAAGATCAGCCTTCTTCTCCAATATAGATGTATTTAAAAGCATATACTCAAACGATTTATAGGATCTGTTGATCACCAACCTGCCATTTGACAGCTCAATCAGGGAATTGATATGACATCCATAGGCACACCAGTCTACCGCCAGATAGCATGTGATATTTTTATTCTTCTCTATAAGATTAGAGCACATCTTATGCACATTGCCCTTCCCTCCTGCCGATTTCACGGCAATGGTTGTATCATTTAAAAATCTACAAAACCAGTCATAGCCATATCCCGAATCTTCAGTCACAAAAACAGAAACACTCTCAACCAAATCCTCACATACATGCCTATCCAAGTATCTCTCCAGCCAATGCCTTTTGCCATCTGCCATAAATATATAAACATCTTCTATGGAATAAGATAACGTCTTTATGGTGTCCCTGGTTATCATCACAAAATAGCAGTCCGTCACATGATTAAAAACAGCGCTTAACTTTCTATCAGATAGATTTATATCCTCATCAAAGATAAATATCTTCTTGTTTTCCCCGGAGGAGATGGTCTTTAAGGCAGGATTTCCATAAACCAGCTCATAAGATTCATCTGATAAAGTCACTTCTCTCACACCCTCATACTGAGGGCTGAACAGGTAATCGATCAGCGTAGTCTTTCCCTTTCCGCTTAAACCGTTTATCAAAGTCATTCGTGATCTTAACTCTGCCTCAAATTCATAGATCGGCAGTCTCAACCCTATTTTTACCAAAGCAGCTACCCTCTCCCTGTATATTATTACATATTTCCCATCAATTTATCCTTCAGAACTGCCGCGCACTCCCGGACGCACAGGTGCATAAACAGCACCGCGTCTGACCTGGATCCGATGCCGTAAATTTCCGGGATCCCGCACCGCTTCCCGATCTGCACGGCCCGGAACACATGAAAATCGCTGGTCAGCACGCCGATCTGCACCGGCTTATCCTCCACCTCCATGTAAGGCCCCGGAGCCTTGTGGAGCCCGCTTCCCATCAGGGCGTCCTTGCTTTGCTCCATCTCGTCGATCAGCACCTTGCTGTAGGCGATATTCTCCACCGTGCTCTCGGACCGATCCTCCACCACCAAAAGCCTTTCCGGGACTCCCTTGGCCCTCAAATACTCATACATCACCGACGCCTCGCAGGCCGGCTCATCCTTCCCCCTGCCTCCTGAGAGGATAAACACGGTCTCCGGGTTCCTGCGGCTGTACTCATAAGCTCTGTCCAGGCGCATCTGCAGAGAATTGCTGACGCGTCCCTCCTCCACCTTAGCTCCCAGAACGATCACATAATCCAGATTCGGCGTGTTGGCCCCCGCCGCGCCCAGGAAGATAAAGATCTCCACCACACAGAAGATTACCATGGAAGCCAGCAGAAACGTCACCGCGGACACGGACAGCCACAGCGGCACCTTTTTGGGATGATGCTTCCCATAAAACGCCCCCGCGAACAGAACCCCCAAAAATATCCCCGCCAGCAGCCAAAACCAGGCAAATGATGTGGAAATCCCGGAATAACACACAATAACCCCATAATAAACCAAGCAAGCTGCCGCGCCGATTCCCGCAATCCACATCATAGCGCCTACACTTCCCTTCTCCTCAAAATGTCAAACTCCTCCAGGTCTTCTCCCAAGTCCACATACACGATCTGCCTGGCATGGGGAGCGCTCTCCTGGGGTGTGCCGTCCTCGCCCCGGATCGCCTTCACCACCGCCGATAGATTACGGCCGTCGGGCTTCATCACCTCAATCGTCTCCCCCACGGAAAACTTATTTTTCTGCTCAATTCTCGCCAGTCCCCGATCATCCACCCTATCCACGGTCCCCAGGTACGTGTAATTCTTCACATACGTGCTGCTGCTGTAGATATGATCGTCGCTGCCCGGCTTTCCGAAGAAAAAGCCTGTGGTAAACTCCCGGTTCGTACATTTCCCGATCTCCTCTTTGTACCACTCCACATTTTGCTCAAACACATCCCGGCCCGCCTTCCAGTCGTCAATCGCCCTGCGGTAAGCCCTGGCCACCGTGGCCACATAGAGAGCCGTCTTCATGCGCCCCTCCACCTTAAAACTGTCAATCCCCGCCTCCGCAAGCTCCGGAATATGCTCCACCATGCACAGATCCTTGGAATTAAAAATAAACGTCCCCCGGTCATTTTCATACACCGGCATATACTCCCCGGGCCTGGTCTCCTCCACCAGGGCGTACTTCCACCGGCACGGGTGGGTGCAGGCCCCCTGGTTGGCATCCCGCCCTGTAAAGAAATTGCTCAAAAGACACCGGCCCGAATAGGAAATGCACATGGCCCCGTGAACAAAGGTCTCGATCTCCATATCCGCCGGGATCCTTTTGCGTATCCCTTTGATCTCCTCCAGAGACAGCTCCCTGGCCGATACCACCCGCTTAGCCCCAAGGCCATGCCAAAACTTATACGTCCCATAATTGGTGTTGTTGGCCTGAGTGCTGATGTGGATATCCACATCCGGCAGCACCCGTTTCGCCGCCATAAATACCCCGGGGTCCGAGATGATAAGAGCGTCCGGCCCTACTGTCTTAAGCTCCTCAAAATACCCCTCCACCTCTTCCAGATCCTGATTGTGAGCCAGGATATTGGCCGTGACATACACCTTTACTCCCCGGCTGTGGGCAAAACTCATGCCCTGCCTCATATCCTCCAGGGAAAAATTGTGGGCCTTTGCCCGTAGCCCGAAGGCCTCCCCGCCGATATACACGGCATCCGCCCCGTAGACCACAGCGGTTTTCAGCACATCCAGGCTTCCCGCCGGCATCAAAAGTTCCGTCTCTCTCATCCCGCGTTCCTTTCCGTTTTCTCTTTAATCTCCACCAGTCATCTGACCGCTGTTTTCCGCCCCATTTCCACCCTTTACAGTACCGGGCCGGATAACGCCTTTTGTCTCCTCCGATACCTTCGACGGCCGCCTCCCTGGCGCCCCCTTTCCGTCTTCTTCCCCGTCAGGCCTAACGCGGCTCCCCCTTCATCACGCTGACGGCAACCCCGTCTCCCACAGGCACGATGGCTGTCTCCAGCTCTTCCATATGCTTCAGCCTGTACAGATACTCCCGCATCCTTGCGTGGATGGTGCGGTCCCGCCGCTCCACCCCATAGCGGGACTGAACGATCGTCCCCTCCTGCAGCACATTGTCCGAAAACAGCATGGCCCCAGGCCCCATAAGCCGCAAAATATCGGGGAGCCAGTGAAGATACTGTCCCTTGGCCGCGTCCATAACGATAAAATCAAACGGACCCGAAAGGCTCTGCAGGATCTCCCCCGCGTCTCCCTCCAGCAGCGTGATCTTATCCTCCGCGCCCGCCTTTCTGATATTCTCCCTGGCCGCCAGGATTCTGGGCTCATACTTTTCAATGGTGGTGACCCTGCAAAAATCCGGCATCGCTCCTGCCATCAATAAAGCAGAATAGCCTACGGCGGTTCCAACCTCCAGAATCGCCCCAGGCCTTTTTGCTGTGATCAGCGTCTTAAGCAATGCCGCCGTCTCCTTTTTCATGATGGGAATATTCCCAGCCTTTGCCTCCCTGGCAATCCCGTCCAGCAGACTTCCCTGCCCCGGTTCCAGAGAGTGGATGTAATCCCTGACTCTCTCATCTACAATCATTCTTCCCCGGCCTCATCCTTTACCCCTTCCCGCAGAGCCAATATGATCTCCTTGGAAGTCATTGAATTATTCAGCAGATAAGTGCCTCCCTCCACCGGATGGTCCGAACTGCCATAATCATAGAAAATGCTCTGGATGACAAACGCGTACCGGCTTTTTATGACTCCGGCCCTTTCCAAAGCCGTCCCGATATCCGCCACCTCCTCGTCATCCTTGATGGTCACTCTCATATCCACCCCTGGCTCAGAGGCCATGGCTGACGAAGAAAAAATATCATGGCCAAAGGCATAGCCTCTGGTGATCCCCTCGTACAGAAAAAGCGCCACCACCGCGTACACGATCAATTTCCACGACACCCGGATAATGGTCCCGGTCACCTTGTTGATCTCCCTGGTCGTATCACTCATATCCCATCACCCTGCTCTCTTCCCATAGTCCGCTGTCTTAAGCCCGCAGATCCGCCAGATCCACGATCCCGCGGATCTGCCAGCCTCTCCCTACACCTCCATAATGATAGGAAGTATCATAGGATTCCTCTTCATCTTCTTCCACAGAAAATCACTTAAACTGTCCCTGATAATATTCTTGATCTTGCCCCAGTCGCTGACGCGGCGGTCAAGACAGTCTCTCACCGCGTCTTCCACCACGCGCCTGGCCTCCTCTAAAAGGTCCTCCGACTCCCTGACGTACACAAATCCCCTGGACACGATATCCGGTCCGGCCAAAAGCTGGTTGCTGTACTTCTCCAAAGTCAGCACCACGATAATGATGCCGTTCTGAGCCAGATTCTGCCGGTCCCGCAGAACAATATTGCCCACATCGCCTACTCCCAGGCCGTCCACCAGGATGGCCCCCGACTGAACATGGTCCACGACCCTGCAGGCGTCCTCCGACACTTCCACCACATCCCCGGAGGACATTAAAAGGATGTTCTCCTTGGGTATGCCCATGGACAGGGCCAGCCCCTTCTGGGCCATCAGATGGCGGTACTCCCCATGTACCGGCAGCGCGTACTTGGGGTGGGTCAGGGCGTAGATCAGCTTGATCTCCTCCTGGCAGGCGTGTCCCGACACATGGGTATCCTGGAAAATCACCTCCGCCCCCTTGATCGAAAGCTCATTGATAACCTTGGTCACCGCCTTCTCATTGCCCGGGATCGGCGTGGAACTAAAGATCACCACATCCCCGGGCTTGATGGAAACCTTCTTGTGGATGCTGGAAGCCATCCTGGAAAGAGCCGCCATAGACTCTCCCTGGCTCCCCGTAGTGATGAGCACGGTCTTCTCATCCGGATAATTTTTCAGATGATCAATATCGATCAGCGTCCCGTCCGGAATCTTAATATACCCCAGCTCGCTGGCCGTACCGATGACATTGACCATGCTGCGGCCCTCCACCACCACCTTGCGGCCGTACTTGTAAGCCGAATTGATGATCTGCTGCACCCTGTCCACATTAGAGGCAAAGGTGGCCACAATGATCCTGTTATTTTTATGCTCGGAAAAAATCCCGTCAAAGGTCTTTCCCACAGTCCGCTCCGACGGCGTAAAACCAGGCCGCAGAGCGTTGGTGCTCTCGCACATCAGGGCTAAGACCCCTTTCTTTCCCAGCTCCGCGAATCTCTGCAGATCCGCCGACTCCCCAAACACCGGGGTGTAATCGATCTTAAAATCCCCTGTGTGGAGCAAGATCCCTGCCGGGGTAAAGATGGCCAGGGCAGACGCGTCCGCGATGCTGTGGTTCATCTTCACAAACTCGATGCGGAAGCACCCCAGGTTAATAGACTGTCCGTGCTTTACCACCTTTCTCTTGGTGGTCTTTACCATATTGTGTTCTTTTAATTTATTCTCAATCAGCGCCACGGTCAGCCTTGTGCCGTACACCGGAACATTTACCTGCTGCAATACATAGGGCAGAGCGCCGATATGATCCTCATGGCCGTGGGTGATCACAAACCCCTTTACTTTCTCAATATTCTGCTTCAGATATGTCACGTCCGGGATGCAGATATCAATGCCCAGCATATCGTCGCTGGGAAAAGCCAGTCCGCAGTCCACCACGATAATATTGTCCTCGTATTCAATGGCTGTCATATTCAGTCCGATCTGTTCCAGTCCGCCCAGGGGGATGATCTTCACCTTGGCCGCCTGGCCCTGCCCCTGGTTCTGTTTCTTGCTCTGTTGTCTCAATCTGATTCCTCCAATTCTCTCTTTTTTATTCTCCTCGTTCCCGCCTTCGCGGTTTTTTTCGTCTTTTCCGCATCTGACATCTTCTCATCTGGTCCTTTAGCCGCGCTGTTTTTCCCCCGTGTCTCTTCACAGGCCCTGCAGTACCCGTAAAGCTTCACCTCATGGTCTGTCACCGTAAACCCAAGCCGGTCCCGTAGCGTCTCCTCCAAAGGGTCCAAAAGATCCTCTTCAAGGGAGAACACAGCCCTGCACCCCAGGCAGATGGCGTGGTGGTGGTGGTGTCCCTCGCTGCCCAGCTCTCCCCCCAGCTCATACCTGGCCGATCCGTCGTCAAAGCTTAGCTTGTCGATCACCCGCAGCTCCACCAAAACCTGCAAAGCCCGGTAAATGGTAGCCAGACCGATCTCCGGCAGCTTCTCTCTGGCAAGGTCAAAGATCTCCTCAGCCGTAAGATGCTCTCCCGGGCGGGCAGCCATAATCTCCAGCACCAACAGGCGCTGCCCCGTAACCTTCAATCCCTTTTCTTTCAACAGCTTTTTAAAAACACCCTGTTCCATTCGCAGTCCCTGCTACTTCCTCAGATCCACATCCATATCTTCCGTCAATTCCGTAAAAATCTTATAAAGGTATTCCAGCTCGCCGTCATCCTCCACAAATTCGTAGACAGCTTCTTCCTCCTCTGCCTTTGACTTGTCTTTTAAGATGTAGCACTCTCCCTCCTGGGCATCCTCCGGCGCGTCCGTCACTAAAAGATAATTCATTCCGCTGATCCTGGTCTCCTCCAGCACATAAAAGTCCACCCGCTCCCCGTCCCCGGTTTCAAGGGTTATCATTTTCTCCTCATTCACTGCTTTCGTCATTCCTTTCCTCTGATCCGTGTCTCATCCTCTCCATGGTGTCCAGATAACTCTGGAGGATGATCCCCGCCGCCACCTGATCGATCACTTTCTTTCTCTCCGACGCAGGCACGCCGCTCTCCCTCAAAATCCCGTTAGCCTCAACCGTAGTCAGCCGCTCATCCCACAAAATCACCGGAAAGCCTGTCCGCTTTTCCAGCAAGTCTTTAAACTCCTCGGTCTTCCTGGCCCGCTCTCCCACGGAACCGTCCATATTTTTAGGATAACCCAAAACAATGGATGTAATCTCAAACTCCCGGGCCAGCTCCTCGATCCGCCTGAAGGTCTCACGGAACTTATTCTCCTCTTTCCTGACAATGGTTTCCACCGCCTGGGCAGTATAACCTAAAGGGTCGCACACAGCCACCCCCACAGTTTTTGACCCGTAGTCCAAACCCATGATTCTCATTTTATTTACTCCATGACTCCTGAACTGTTACTTAAAATGACATAAACTGCCAGACGCGCCCACAACAGCATGATCTGACAGCCTTCTAATGGTACTTTACACGAATCTACCTTAGTCTTGCATCAATATACACAGACAGAAGTTCCTCCAGAATCTCATCCCGCTCCACCTTCATAATGAGACTTCTGGCGTTCTTATGGCTGGTAATGTAGGTTGGATCCCCAGACATGATATACCCCACGATCTGATTCACCGGGTTATACCCTTTTTCCGTCAAAGCCTGATATACCTGATCCAACACCTGACTCACATCCATGGTATTCTCTTGTGCCGCTCTGAAAAATTGTGTATTATGAATATCTCCCATCTGTCCTCACGTCCTTTAACTGTTCCTATCTATTCTATACTACTTTTGACAATTCGTAAAGAGGGATCTTATAAAATATTTATTGGGGATGATGTTCATCGCTTAACCTGGATACACAGGGACTCTGGTTTCGTCCTATTAGGTGTATTGTTGAGTGAGCAAATGGGCGGGGGAGTCGTGATGCCAGTAGGGAGGGAAGGGAGGCTGTGTGCCGTTCGGGTTCAGATATGCCAAACATTCCGA
>CAJUFP010000097.1 GCA_910585645.1 uncultured Hungatella sp.
TAAGGCAACGGACTCTGACTCCGTCATTTCAAGGTTCGAATCCTTGTAGCCCAGCGCAGAAAAAGAGCGTTAAGACTTGATTTTATCGGGTTTTGAGGCTCTTTTTCTTATCCGTAAAATAAATGGTAAAAATAGAAAAGAGTGTGCTTCAATCAATAGATTGTTCGACATACTGTTCGAAAGAGCAGAGAGGAGAAGAACATGGCAATTAAATTGGAACACACGGAATACGGTTTTGTAAAGGATAAAGGACAGTGGAAATGTTATTGTACTACAAATGTAACTCAATTGAATGGCAAGCCGTGGAGACCAAGTTCATACGGCAAGACTAAAAAGGCGGCTAGAGAGAAATTAGAAGCAAAGCTCAAAAAGAAAGTATTGGAGTTAGAGCAGGCAGGACAGACAGAGGCAGGGACTCTAAAAGATATAGATGTTTCGAACACGCTTGTCGAACAGCTAAAGATTTATGCGGTAAAGAAACAGCAAGACAAGCATTTGAAACTAGGTTCAATTAAGGATAAAAAGGATTTAATCCGAAATATGATAGAACCCTACGATATAGGGAAAAAGCAGGTCAACGAGATACAGCGGTCGGATATCTCAAAATGGATAGCAACGATACGTAAAAAGAACAGTGAGAACCGCTGTAAGAAAGCATATAATGTTATAACAGATTTTTACACAAATCATTATTGTGCGACAGAAAATATAAATTACCCAAATCCGGCTTATGGCTTTAAGTTTAGCGTAGCAAAAAGTAAAGCCGACCCAATGAGGATTTTTGACGATGACGAAACGGCATTATATCTCAAGGCCTGTGAGGAAATGGGAGAAAGAGGCGATATTCTTCAATTCATTCTCTATACATATTGTCGTGAGGGAGAAGCTGACACACTAACATGGTCAGATTGGAACAAAAGTAACTTAATCCACATTTATAAAACATGGTCAAAGGATGATAATGACAAGTATTTTGTAGATAACAAACCTAAAACGGAAGATTCAGATAGGTTCATACATTTGCCAGTACAAGTAATAGGGCTTCTAAATAGTCGTTATATGGAAGTAGAGGGAACGGCTCTGGGAAAACCGGATTCATGGATTTTTCCAGCAGTAAAAGATAAAACAAAACCATTGTCAGAGTCAACGACATATAACCGACATAAAGAGGCATTAAGAAGAGCCGGGTTAAAATCTAATATGAGGGTGCATGATCTCCGGCATAGTGGAATTAGCTTTAATATAAGAAATTCACAAGTGGACTGCCTATCCGCTTTGAGCAAGCAGGCCGGACACAGTTCAAGAGCGATTACAGAATCAATTTATGAGCATGTACTTGATTCACAACATAAAAAGTTAGCAGAAATTTCAAGCCAGATTTATGAAAATATATGTCCATGGTAGTGGAACAATAGTACGAGAGGTGGAGAAGCTGAAAAGCCAATCCGCCTCTTTTTTCGTTGATTATATTGTATAGTTGAAAGGAGTCAACTCCGTTGGATGCGGAGCCGGGAGGAGCAACGCAGAGGTGCCTCCGGCTCTCGTAGGAATACAGTAGTTCATGATCGCTTTGTGTTTCCTTGTAGGGAGACATAAAGCGGTTATGGACGGGCGGGACGCATGGCTAGGCAGGCCGATATTGTAGAAATTTGAGAAGCCTCGCAGAGCACCTAAAGAGCCGTAAGGCTCGGTACTTCCGTTAGGAAGTATTAGGTGCAATACTCGCCTGATGGGAGAGGTGCTTGTGTGGATAGATATATACTTCGTTATGCTGATGCAGCGTCTGACATAATAAAAATAAAAGAGGTATACTTTATATGGCAAGTGTGAATTTTAAGAAGCTAAAAAGCGGTGGAGATGTAAAGGCTATGTTGAGACATTGCGATAAAGAAGAGCGTCTCAAACATGAGCATAGTAATAAAGAGATAAATAAAGACCTAACCTATAAAAATATAACATTTGTCAAAGCGGATTATAGAACGACATGTAAACGCTTTGATGATAGAATTAAAACATTAGATGAAACGACTAATACAAATAAAAGAAAAGACCGTGTACAGGCGTTTGGTCTTACTATCCCGGCTTGCAAGGATATGAGTGATGATGAGAGCAGGCATTTTTTCCAAGATGTGATAAAACACATGATTCAAAAGTTTGGTAAAGACAATATCATATGGGCAGGAGTTCATTATGACGAGATCCACGAATATGTAGATGGTAAGAACATAGAGACAAGCAGAGCGCATATGCACGTTTATGTAGTTCCTGAAATCAATGGCAAGCTAGATGGAAAAACATTCTCATCTAAAGCGAATATGATTGCGCTAAATAACGAGATTGATAGTATTGCGAGAGATAAATATAAAATTATATTTTTGACCAATGACAAGCCACGGAAAAAGTCAGTGGAGGAATTAAAGGTAGATAGTGTTAGAGCATTAAAAGCAGAGGCCAAGAGGTTAAGTGAAAGTATTCAGCGAGGCAATGAAACGGTGAAATCCCAAGCGGAACATATACAGAGACAGTCTAATGAAATCACCAGATTAAACAATATAATCACTAAGCAAAACGGTACTATAGATGAACTTAACATAGCGATTTCAGAAGTGCAAAAAGATGATGCTGTAATGGCAAAACTAGAGCAATCGCTTGGGATGAGGTCGAGGCGAAAACAAAAGAGCAGAATTATACAACATGATTATGATAATTATGAACGATAATATTTCTTGTTTATTATGATGCCAAAAAAGAGAGACGGACTGTCTCTCTTTTGCGGAATAAGCGAACGAGGGAGAGCTTATGGAGTTGAAGGAGCCTTTCTTTCAACCCATTGCCATAAGTTGAATTCTAAATTGATAATAAATCCATTTCGGCATTTGTCTATAAAACATACATCACTAAGGCCAACTAAAACTAAAAATGCAGGTGCTTCGCTACAGGCTATAATCTGTTGCGAGATGATTCTTATATGCACTGATTTCTTATCATAACGTACACCTATTTGTGATTCATGTTCAATCGCTTTTAAGCTCTCATAAGACTCCCTGATGAAACGTCTCCGTTTTTTGCCAACATCTACACGTTTATGAGTTCTTTCGTGTTCCTCCAGTCTTTCTATAATCCTCCTAAGTGTCTTATCCATTATACACCTCCATATGAGCATATATCTACTCATAGAATAACACTCATTTAAAAATATGGCAATACTGATAAGATAGTATTTATAAGGAGTGGGATTCTATGAGGGACATTGATTATGGAGTTGTCAGGGTAAATCTAAAAGCGATAATGAAAGAGCAAGGCGTAAGCATAAACAAACTGGCTTGTAGAGCAGAGATGCAAAGGACACAGTTGAAAACATATCTGAATGGGACAATACAGAGAGTGGACTTGGCCGTGTTGGCAAGATTGTGTTACGTGCTTGATTGCGACATATCGGACATCTTGGAGTATAGAAAAGATTGAGAGACCGGAGACGGTCTTTTTTGTGTTTTGGGCTGATGGAATGATACAGAAGTCAAAAGGTCTAGTATTACCTTTTGACTTCTGTATCTGTATCTAAAAAATAAAAATTCTGGTTTTATGCGGGTTTCAAGGCTCGATTTTAGATACACTCTAAGTGTATCTAAGATGTATCTGTATCTAAAATAGTTCCACTTCTGTATCTAAACTTTTGATCCATAACTATAATTTATAGAAAAATAAGAATACATAATTAAAAGATATAGCAAAAACTGATAAATTGCGCATTATTATGTGTGCAGGCTTTCATAATAGTTATGTAAACTAACTAGATAAAGGAGATAAAACGATAATGATAAAATCAAATATTACAATAAGAACAACAAAAGAGCATTTAGAGTTTATAAAAGCAAGAGCCTCTAAACTTGGCATTAGTACAAACGCTTATATAAATCTCTTGTTTGCGAAGGAGATGGACTATGGCAAAGACTACAGCGAAAGAAGGAACAACTAAAAAAGATTTACAGTCTCGCTCCTGGTTTATCGTATGTCCGAATGTGGATAAGAATGGAGTATGTGGTGTTGATGCTAAGGATATGGCAGGTTGGACAGAGCAAGAGACATGTGACTATGTAGTAGGTCAATGGGTGACTAAGACGAAACAAGCGGCCTGTCTCTATTGTGTAAGCGCGGCAGGCATGAAACATTTGCATGTGGTCCTATGCGGCAACAGTGCTATAAAATTCAGTACGGTAAAGAGATTTATAGGAGACAAAGCCCATATAGAAATGACGATGGGAACAAAGGCGCAAGCCGAGGCATACATAAATAAAACCGGCAAATTTGAGGAAAAAGGCGAAATCGTTCTGGCAAAAGCCCAGGTTGGAGAGATTCAGGGCCGTCAAGGTCAGCGTAGCGATATTGACCAAATCAGAGAAGCAATCAATGAGGGATTGAACTGGCAAGAGGTTGTAAGATTAAATGACCGCTTTTATGACACTCGCATGACGGCAATGATTAAGAATATGTATTTTGATAAACGCAAGCAGGAGACACCGTTAAAACGTCCGGTTGGTGTTCATTGGGTGTTTGGCGGTTCTGGAAGTGGAAAGACTGGAACGGTTTTTCAACTGGCAGAACAGTATGGAGAAGATGATATTTTCATAGTTTCGGACTATCAAGCACCGTTTGACGGATATGCAGGAGAAAAGATTGTGGTCATGGACGAGTTTCGAGGCCAAATGGCCTATAGTGTACTATTAGATGTAACAGAAGGCTATAAAAAGCAAGTGCATTGTAGAAATGCGAATGTTTGGAGTCTGTGGTTAGAGGTCTATATAACAACAATAAAGACACCAGAGGAAGTATATGCCAAGATGATAGACAAAGAAGAAGCTGACACTGACCCAATAGGACAGTTATTAGGGAGAATTAAGGATATTTCATATTGCTATAAGGTTAATCGGCCAACAGGAACAAAGAAAGACCGTGATGGAGAGCCTGCGGAGTTTTTCAGATATACTATAAGCGGGAGAGAGTACCGAGAATTAAAGCCAGGTGTATACTCAAAGGTCGAACAAATAAAAGGTGCCGCCGAGTTTGAATATAGAACATTGCATTATCAACCCGGCGATACAGTGGACGCTTTTGAGATTGCGCCATGAGAGGACTATATATAGTATGACGAAAATTTGAAAGCCGGAGATGGCTTTTTTGTTGCCATTGTTCTAAAGGTGTGGTAAAATAGGTTTTGGAACAAAGTGTTCGAATAGTAGTGTTCGAAAATCAATAGAAGTATAGAAAAAGCCGATAAAATCAGGGCTTATGGGTGTTCGGCAGACGGACTCTGACTCCGTCATTTCAAGGTTCGAATCCTTGTAGCCCAGTTATGAGGGACAAGAAACGCCTGTTTTAAGACGTTTTTTGTCTTTTTTTGTTCACGCCGCAGAAAAGAATGGTTCCAAAGTACGCGGCGGGAACTTAAAACCCAAGAAACCGCAGGAGAATCTGGACAATCCCGCTAAAATACTATATAATGGTACTGATTTTTGTTTGAAGGAGAGCAGAGGAGATGTATCATTTTGACAGCAGAGTGCGTTACAGTGAGACGGATGAGAGAGGGCGCCTGTCTCTTACAGGAGTGTTGAACTATCTCCAGGACTGCTCTACATTTCAATCAGAGGACTTAGGTATAGGGATCCGGTATCTGACAGCCCATGACCGGGCGTGGTGGGTCACCTCCTGGCAGATCGCCATAGACAGGTATCCTGTTTTGGGGGAGCGGATCGTGATCAGCACCTGGCCGTATGAGTTTAAAGGAATCTACGGCTACCGCAATTTCGCCATACAGGATCTTGACGGAACCTATCTGGTGAAAGCCAATTCGATCTGGTTTTTCTATGACACGAAGGGGCAGAGGCCGGTGAGGGCGCAAAAGGAAGATATAGAAGGCTACGGGGAGCCCGCGCCGCGCCTTGACATGGAGTATGGTTCCCGGCAGATCGCGGTTCCGGACGCGTATGAGGAGCGGGAGGGGATCAGGATCACCAGACACCACCTGGACACCAACCATCATGTGAACAATGCCCGGTATGTAGAGATCGCAAAGGAGCTTCTGCCGGAACATTTTGTGGCGAGGGAAGTCCGGGTGGAGTATAAAAAGGCGGCAGTCTTGGGAGACTATATGATACCAAGGGTTACAAAAAGCCATGACGGATACGTGACGGCTTTGTGCGACGCCCAGGGCGGGGTCTATGCAGTCATTATGCTGCGGGAATGAGGATAAAGAATGATTGGATTAGGAAAACGGCAGCTTTTGGAAGTTGTCCGCCAAAAAGAGTTCGGGGTTTATCTAAGCGAGAAGGCCGGAGATGAGACAGCAGTGCTGCTTCCGAAAAAGCAGGTTCCGCCGGGAACCCGCGTCGGGGACAAGCTGGAGGTCTTCATCTACAAGGATTCACAGGACCGGCTGATCGCCACAGTGGAGGAGGCAAAGATCCAGATCGGCCAGACAGCTGTGTTAAAAGTCAAGGATGTGGGAAAGATCGGGGCGTTTCTGGATATGGGGCTGGAAAAGGATCTGTTGCTTCCGTTTAAGGAACAGACTCGCAGGGTCCGCCCCGGCGAGGAGTGCCTGGTGGCTTTGTATGTAGATAAAAGCGGACGTCTGGCGGCGACTATGCGGGTTTACGCCTATATGAGCAATGAGCCGCCTTATGGCAAGGACGATAAAGTGACAGGGATCATCTATGAGATCAACCCGGACATCGGGGCTTTCGTGGCAGTGGACAACCGGTATTACGGGCTGATTCCTGCCAGGGAACTGTACGGGGATCTGAGGGAGGGCGATAAGGTGGAGGCCAGGGTCCTGAAAGTCCGGGAGGACGGCAAGCTGGATCTAAGCCCAAGGGAGAAAGCCTACCTTCAGATGGACGCGGATTCTCAGCTGGTGTTAAAGGTGCTGGATGAGTTTGACGGCGTGCTGCCGTTCAATGATAAAGCGTCGCCGGAGACCATCAAGAGGGAGTTCCATTTAAGCAAGAATGCCTTTAAGAGGGCAGTGGGGCGTCTCTTGAAGGAAGGTAAGATCAAAATTACGGAAAAGACCATAGAAAGGATATAGGAGGATTGTCTTGGACTCGATAGAATATTATAATAAATATGCCGCGAAGGTATACGAGGATACCGTTGATGCCGACATGAGCGAGATCATGGGAGAGTTTCTGGAGCTTTTGGAGGAGGGAGACACCATCCTTGATCTGGGCTGCGGTTCCGGAAGGGATTCCCTGATCATGTACGACATGGGATATGACGTGACGCCTTTGGACGCATCGGAGGAGATGTGCAAGCTGGCGGAGATACATACAGGGCTGGACGTGCTTTTGATGTCGTATGAGGACATGGAGTTCGAGGATGTATTTGACGGTATCTGGGCCTGCGGCGCTCTGGTCCATGTTCCTAAAAATGAGATGCCGGAGATCCTGGGACGGGTCCATGACGCGCTGTGCAGCCGGGGCGTGCTGTATGTGTCAGTGAAAAAGGGCGAGTTTGAGGGCTTTCGGGGGGAGCGGTATTTTACGGATTACACCATAGACAGCCTCACCTCCATGATATCCAGGACAGGCCTTTTTGAGATCTTAAAAACGTGGGAGACCGAGGACGCCAGAAGCGGCCATGATACGGTATGGGTGAATCTGCTGGCAAGAAAACGGTGATCCCCCAAGGAGATTTACAGGGCAGCACGGATTTAGGCGTGCTGCTCTTTTTGTAGAAAAGGAGAAAACAGTGAAAAGACAATCCGTTTTTGTGGACTATGTGTTGATCGTTCTTGGGGCGTTTATTATGGGATTTGCCATTAAAAATCTCTACGACCCCATTAACCTGGTTACAGGCGGCGTCACAGGTATCGCCATTGTCATGAAAAGCGTGGCCGGTATTCCGCTGTGGGTTACCAATACCCTGTGCAACATCCCCTTATTTTTTGCGGCGTGGAAGTTAAAAGGATGGCGTTTTATCAAAAGGACTTTGGCTGCCACGGCGGCGCTGTCACTGTCCCTTCTGGTGATTCCTGAGTCTGCGTTTCTGACGGATGATCTGTTTCTCACCTCCCTGTTTGGCGGGATCGTGTGCGGGGCGGGCACCGGGCTTATCTTTCTGTTTCAGGCCACCACCGGAGGCACGGATATGCTGGCAGCCCTTATTCAGAAAAAGCTAAAGCATTATTCCATTGCCCAGATCATGCAGGTTCTGGACGGTTTGGTGGTGCTTTTAGGAGCCATGGTCTTTGGAATCCGGTACGCTCTTTACGCCCTCATCGCCATCTATGCCACTGCAAAGGTGTCTGACGGCATTCTGGAGGGCCTGAAATTTTCCAAGCAGGCTTACGTCATCTCCGATCAGTATCAGGAGATCGCCCAGGCGGTGATGACCAGGATGGACAGGGGCGTCACGGCCCTGAACGGGGCGGGGATGTACTCCGGGCAGGAAAAGAAAGTGCTGTTCTGCGTGGTGTCAAAGAAGGAGATCGTCACATTAAGGGAGATCGTGGCAGAATTTGACAAAAGAGCTTTTGTCATCGTCACGGATGTCCGGGAGGTGTTTGGAGAGGGCTTTATCGAATATTAACATAAAACATTTTAAAAACTGTGCAAAGTTTTGTGTTTTTGGATCCGAAAAAAAAACGGTATACAGATTAGCCAAATAAAAAAAAGGATTTTGGTAATTTACAATATGGTAATACGTTTGCAATTCGTGTATGATACACTTAACAACAAAAAGGGACTTCCCCATATTACACTTTCTATATAACAGGAGGAATTGAGAATGGCTAGTCTGTCATTAAAGAATGTAACAAAATCCTATCCTAACGGGTTTGTGGCAGTAAAAGATTTTAACCTGGAGATTGCTGACAAGGAGTTCATCATCTTCGTAGGCCCATCAGGCTGTGGTAAGTCCACAACCCTTCGTATGGTGGCAGGTCTGGAGGATATCTCTTCCGGCGAACTGTACATTGATGGCAAGCTGGTTAATGATGTGGAGCCCAAGGACAGGGATATCGCCATGGTATTCCAGAACTACGCTCTGTATCCTCATATGTCCGTATATGACAATATGGCATTCGGCCTGAAGCTGAGAAAGACTCCCAAGGAGGAGATCGACAAGCTGGTTCACGAGGCAGCCAGAATCCTTGACCTGGAGCATCTGTTAGACCGTAAGCCAAAGGCTCTTTCCGGTGGTCAGAGACAGCGTGTCGCTATGGGCCGCGCCATTGTACGTAACCCCAAGGTATTCCTTATGGATGAGCCGCTGTCCAACCTGGATGCCAAGCTGAGAGGCCAGATGCGTATCGAGATCTCCAAGCTGCATCAGAGACTGCAGGCAACCATCATCTACGTAACCCATGACCAGACCGAGGCTATGACTCTTGGTACCAGGATCGTCGTTATGAAGGACGGCGTTGTTCAGCAGGTGGATTCTCCTCAGAATCTGTATGACAAGCCATGCAACAAGTTCGTTGCCGGATTCATCGGAGCTCCTCAGATGAACATGGTGGACGCTAAGGTTGGCAAGGAAGGCTCTGACGTTACCCTTACCTTTGGCAATCATACCATCTCCCTTCCGGCAGAGAAAGGAAAAGTTCTGGACGCTGAGGGATACGTTGGAAAGACCGTTACCCTGGGTATTCGTCCCGAGGATCTGCACGACGATCAGGCTTGGCTGGAGGCTTCTCCGAAGAGTGTTATCGAGGCAACCGTCCGGGTATACGAGCTTCTGGGCGCAGAGGTGTTCCTGTACTTTGATGTGGAGGAGTCCAACTTTACCGCAAGAGTAAATCCGCGCACAGCCGCAAGAGTAGGCGATACCGTGAAGCTGGCCTTTGATTTGAGCAAGATCCACGTATTTAACAAGGATACGGAGCAGATCATCGTTAATTAGTGTATTTCAAGACAGGTTGGAATTTATAAAAAGAAAAATAGAGCAGGCAAGTGATATACTTGCTTGCTTTTTTTTCTTTTTTGCTATAAGATAGTATAAGGGTAAATTTACAAAAAAGGAGAGTGTACTATGATTTCAAACCAGATACTTCAGACAACGATTGAAGGCCTGAAAGGTATAACGCGAATCGATCTCTGTGTCTGCGACACGGAAGGCAAGGTTCTGGCCACCACATTTCCCGACGCGGAAGAATATGAAAACTCTATCCTTATTTTTGTAGATTCTCCGGCAGACAGTCAGGTGATCCAGGGATATCAGTTCTTTAAGGTGTTTGATGAGCACCAGTTGGAATATATTCTGCTGGCCAAAGGCGGCAGCGATGATGCGTATATGGTGGGGAAGCTGGCAGCGTTCCAGATCCAGAATCTCCTTGTGGCCTACAAAGAGCGCTTTGATAAGGACAACTTTATCAAGAACCTTCTTCTTGACAACCTGCTTCTGGTGGACATCTACAACCGGGCTAAAAAACTTCACATTGAGACCAGCGTAAAGCGGGTGGTCTATATTATCGAGACAAAGCACGAGAAGGATACCAACGCGCTGGAGACGGTGAGGAGCCTGTTTGCCAGCAAGACCAAGGACTTTATCACAGCGGTGGATGAGAAGAATATCATCCTGGTGAAGGAGGTAAAGCCGGGGGAGACCTACGACGACCTGGAGAAGACCGCCAATATGGTTCTGGATATGCTGAACACAGAGGCCATGACAAAGGTTCACGTGGCTTTCGGCACCGTGGTGGGTGAGATCAAGGAGGTATCCCGGTCCTACAAGGAGGCCAAGATGGCTCTGGATGTGGGAAAGATCTTCTACAGCGACAAGAACGTCATCGCTTACAACAAGCTGGGCATCGGGCGCCTGATCTATCAGCTGCCTCTGCCTTTGTGCCGCATGTTCATCAAGGAGATTTTTGACGGCAAGTCTCCCGACGAGTTTGACGATGAGACGCTGACTACCATTAACAAGTTCTTTGAGAACAGCCTGAATGTGTCGGAGACTTCCAGGCAGCTCTACATCCACAGAAATACGCTGGTGTACCGTCTGGACAAGCTGCAGAAGAGCACAGGGCTGGATCTGCGCATTTTTGAGGACGCCATCACGTTTAAGATCGCTCTTATGGTGGTGAAGTACATGAAGTATATGGAGAATTCAGATTTTTAGAGAAACAGAAATAAGAAGGACTAAGGAGCACATGATAGAGATTACAAATGTATGCAAGACGTACGATACCGGCAACAAGGCTCTCAGGAACATCAATATTTCCATTGAGGACGGAGAGTTTGTGTTTATTATAGGAAGAAGCGGGTCTGGGAAGTCCACGCTTTTGAAGATGCTTTTGAAGGAGGTGGAACCCACTTCCGGCAAGATTGTGGTCAATGACATGAACCTGGGCAAGATGCCCAGGCGGTATGTCCCCAAGTACCGCAGAAGGCTGGGGGTGGTGTTCCAGGATTTCCGTCTTTTGAAGGATAAGACGGTGTATGAGAACGTGGCCTTTGCCCAGAGGGTGATCGGGGCGTCCACAAGGAAGATGAAAGAGCGGGTCCCCAACATGCTCCAGCTGGTGGGGCTGTCCGCCAAGTACAAGTATTATCCTCAGCAGCTGTCAGGAGGGGAGCAGCAGAGGGTTGCCATTGCCAGGGCCCTGATCAACCGCCCGGAGGTGCTTTTGGCCGACGAGCCTACGGGAAATCTGGACCACGACAATGCCATTGAGATCATGAGGCTGCTGGACCTTATCAATCAAAAGGGAACCACGGTGATTGTGGTAACCCACAGCAATGAGATTGTGAATATGATGCAGAAGCGGGTCATAACCATGGACAGAGGCTGTATCATAAGCGATGAGGAAGGCGGATTTATTCATGAGGATTAGTACATTTTGGTATTGTTTTAAAGAGGGCATTAAAAATATATGCAGGAATATCTGGTTTTCTCTGGCATCTGTGGCAACGATTTCCGCATGTATTTTTTTATTTTGTTTGTTCTTCAGCATTGTGGCCAACATCCAGCATGTGGTGGACAATGTGGAGGGGACCATTGGCATCACCGTGTTTTTTGACGAGAACCTGACGGAGGATGAGATCAAGGGGATCGGAGCGGAGATCGGCCGGAGGGAGGAGGTCAGCGAGATTCAGTTTACGTCGGCTGCGGAGGCGTGGGAGAGTATGAAGAACGACTATTTTTCCGGCCATGAGGAACTGGCGGAGGGGTTTGCGGATGACAATCCTCTGGCAGGGTCCGCGTCCTACCAGGTGTTTCTCCACGATATCACCACACAGGACCAGGTGGTGGCTTACTTACAGCAGTTACAGGGGGTTCGGGAGGTGAATTATTCCAACAGCGCGGCGGCCGGCTTAAGCAGTTTTAACGCGGTCATCGGAATCTTGTCCCTGGTGATCATCGGCGTGCTTTTGGCGGTTTCTGTGTTCCTGATCAGCAACACCATCAATGTGGCGGCTTCCTTTCGAAAGCGGGAGAATGAGATCATGCGGTATATCGGAGCCACGGACTATATGATCCGGGCGCCCTTTGTGGTTGAGGGGATTATCATGGGCCTTATGGGAGCAGGCATTCCGCTGGTGGGAATGTACTATCTGTATATGCGCTCCGTAGGATATCTGACCACCAAATTTCAGATCCTTTCCCGGATTTTTCAGTTTCTGCCTCTTAGCGATATCTTTCCTTATATGGCGGTTGTGGCAGTGCTTTTGGGCCTGGGAATCGGATTTTTCGCGAGTTTCTTTACCATAAGGAAGCACTTGAAGGTATAATGCGGGGGTAAATGGGGATATTAGGTTTATATGGGTTGTACCGGGGCGCAGTGAGAGGAGTGAACTGGTTATGGAGAGTAAACATAAATTTTGGAAAGGGTTCCTGGTGGGAGCGCTGGTGATGGCGTTTTCCGGGCTGGTGATCGTGGGGGTGTCCGCAGGCATTTTCCTGATCGGGAAAGCGGTGATGGATGATCCCAGTCAGGCCAGGCTGGTGGAGGAGGATCTCCCGGTTTTGGAGGAGGGGGATTTAAACTTTAGCGAGATCAATTCCAAGATGAATTATATTCAGGAGATCATAGAGCAGTATTATCTGTTTGATGAGGATCCCGAGGCTGTGGAGGACGGCATCTATCTGGGGCTGATGTACGGTCTTAATGACCCCTATTCGGTCTACTATAATGAGGAGGATTATGCTTCCATGCTGGAGGATACCTCCGGCGAGTATTGCGGGATCGGAGCCATGGTTTCCCAAAACCGGTCTACCGGGATCGCCACAGTGACCAAGGTGTTTGAGGGGGCTCCGTCTTTTGAGGCGGGTATGCTTCCGGGGGATATTATCTACAAAGTCGGCGAGGAGGATGTGGCCGGTATGGAGCTGGATCTTCTGGTGAGCAACTATATCCGCGGCGAGGAGGGCAGCAAGGTGAAGATCACCGTACTGCGGGGAGACGCGGGTGAGGAGGTGGAGCTGACCATTGAGCGGCGGCAGATCGAGGTGCCTACGGTAGAGCATGAGATGCTGGAGGATAACATCGGTTATGTGTATGTGATGCAGTTTGATTCCGTCACCAGCCAGCAGTTTAAGGACGCGGTGGAGGATCTGGAGTCTCAGGGCATGGAGAAGCTGGTCATAGACCTTCGGGACAACCCGGGCGGCGTTCTTGACGGCGTGGTGGAGATGCTCGCCTATGTGCTTCCGGAGGATAAGATGGACGGGCTTTTGCTGTACACGGAGGACAAGGACGGCAAGGGGGACCGGTATTACTGTCAGAACGGAAAGCTGAAGTATGACAGCGACTACGGTTATAAAAATGACGAGTTCCCAAAGAAGGACGGCCATGAGATCGAAGTTCCCATGGCAGTGCTGGTCAACGGAAACTCGGCCAGCGCTTCCGAGGTGTTTACGGGGGCCATACAGGACTATGAGGCGGGGATCGTGGTGGGAACCCAGACCTTTGGCAAGGGGATCGTGCAGAATCTGATCCCTCTGGGGGACGGGACGGCCATTAAACTGACCACGGCCCATTATTACACACCCAGCGGATTTGACCTTCATCAGGTAGGGCTGACGCCGGATGTGGAGGTGGAGCTTGACGAGGAGTTAAGGACAAAAGCAGTTGTGGAAAAGAGCGAGGATAATCAGCTTTTGGCGGCCATCGAGGCGCTGAAATAGACAGGGAGATTGTATCAGATGACATCAGTGAGTACGGAATAGAGGACGGAGAAAGAGGACATGAGATTAAATAATACACCGGTTTTGGAGACAGAGCGGCTGATACTGCGGAAGTTTACAGAGAATGATATTGAGGCTATTCTGGCAATTTATAAGGACCCGGAAGTGAATACGTTTTTGCCATGGTTTCCCATTGAGACGATGGAGGAGGCAAAAACGTTGTATGAGGAGGCTTATGCCCGGGAGTATCAAAAACCCCGGGGATACCGATACGCGGTTTGTTTAAAGAATGACAATGTTCCGGTGGGATATGTGCATGTGAGCACGGATGAAAGCTATGACTTAGGCTACGGGCTTCGAAAGGAGTTCTGGCATAAGGGGATCATGACCGAAGCTGCCGAGGCGGTAGTCAGGCAGCTTCGGGAGGATGGGTTTTCTTACATCACGGCTACCCATGATGTGAGAAATACGCAGAGCGGAAATCTGATGAGACGGCTGGGGATGAATTACCAGTATACATATGAGGAGCAGTGGCAGCCAAAGGATGTTCCGGTGACATTTCGGATGTATCAGCTGAATTTTGATAATGAGAGCATCCGAAGGTTTGATCGGTACTGGATCCTTTCCGAGGTTCATTATGTGGAGGACGAATCGGAATTGTTCGCGGATGTGAGGAATGATTAGAATGGAAATGGCTGTAGTGATCTTGAAAAAGGGAGCGGGGCGGAGCCTGAAAGCGGGGGGAGCCTGGATCTATGACAATGAGATCGACCGGATCGCAGGCGACTTTGAACAGGGGGATATGGTCCGGGTGGAGGATTTTGACGGGTATCCTATGGGACAGGGATTTATCAATACCAGGTCAAAGATCACGGTCCGGATGATGACTAGGAAAAGGGACGGGGCTGTGGACAGGGATTTTATTGAGATGCGGGTCCGCAATGCCTGGAATTATCGGAAGGATACGGTGGACACATCCAGCTGCCGTGTGATCTTCGGGGAGGCGGATTTTTTGCCGGGGATTGTGGTGGACAAGTTCTCTGACGTGCTGGTGGTGGAGTCTCTGGCCCTTGGGATCGACAGGTGGAAACCGGTGATCCTGGACTGTCTGAAAGCAGTTTTGGCAGAGGACGGGATCCAAATCCGGGGCGTCTATGAGAGAAGTGACGCCAAGGTCCGCCTCCAGGAGGGCATGGAGCGGTATAAAGGGTTTATCGGGGAACCTTTTGACACGAAAGTGGAGATCATGGAAAACGGGGTCCGCTATTTGGTGGATGTGCGGGACGGGCAGAAGACGGGATTTTTTCTGGATCAGAAGTACAACCGGCAGGCAGTGGGGCGTCTGTGCAGGGGAAAAAAGGTACTGGACTGTTTTACCCACACAGGTTCTTTCGCGCTGAACGCGGGGATAAACGGAGCGGTTTCGGTTCTCGGGGTGGACGCCTCCCAACTGGGGGTGGAGCAGGCCAGGGAGAATGCCAGACTGAACGGGCTGGAGGATCGGGTTCAATTTGTGTGCGGGGATGTGTTCGAGTTTTTGCCAAAGCTGGAGAGAGAGGGGGAACTGTTTGACGTGGTGATCCTGGACCCTCCGGCTTTCACCAAGTCCCGCAATGCCGTGAAACAGGCGGTGAAAGGCTACCGGGAGATCAACCTGCGGGGGATGAAGCTGGTGAGGGACGGCGGATTTTTGGCCACCTGCTCCTGTTCCCATTTTATGGAGCCGGAGCTTTTTACAAAGACCATCCGGGAGGCAGCGGCGGGAGTACATAGAAGGCTGCGGCAGGTGGAGTACCGGACCCAGGCAGCGGACCACCCGATCTTGTGGGCGGCGGATGAGTCATATTATCTGAAATTTTATGTGTTTCAGGTTTGTGAGGAGAGATAAAAGCAGTAGTGAATGATGGAAAAACAGGAGAAAACCAGATACAAACTGGCAATGGCGGTTAAGGAGTGTATGAAAATTACTCCGGTGGACAAGATCACAGTGAAAGATATTGTGGAAGGCGCGGGGGTGGCCCGTCAGACCTTTTACCGGAATTTTCTTGATAAATACGATCTTATTAACTGGTATTTTGATAAGCTGGTGCTGGCGTGTTTTGGGGAGATCGGAGTCAGTCATACCGTAGAGGAAAGCCTGACTCAAAAGTTTCGGTTTATTCGGGAAGAGAAGGCCTTTTTTATGGGCGCGTTTCGTTCGGATGATCAAAACTCTGTGAAAGAGCATGATTTCGCTCTGATTTTGGACTTCTATCAGGAGTTGATAGTGAAAAAGACAGGGAGGGAGCCGGAGCCGGATATCCGATTTCTTCTGGAGATGTACTGCCAGGGATCTGTGTATATGACAGCGAAGTGGATTCTGGGGGGTATGGAGGAGGCTCCGGAGCATATGGCCAGGAAACTGGTGGAAGCCATGCCGGCAAAATTGGAGCAGGTTTTTGAGAATATGGGGCTGATGTGAAGGGCATGGCAGTATACCAATTAGTGATACTGCATAAAACAAACTGTTAAATATGTACAAAAGTTTTGGAAAAGTGACAGACAGAGGGGTTTGTCACTTTCTTTTTTTTCTTGAAGTGTTAAACTTGTAACATAAGTAACCGAGGACATGCTTAAGAAAAGGAGTGTATCGCTATGGCAAACAGAATTGTTTTAAATGAGACTTCCTATCACGGCGCGGGGGCGATCAAGGAGATTCCCACAGAGGTAAAGGCAAGAGGGTTTCAGAAAGCGTTTGTGTGTTCGGATCCGGACCTGATCAAATTCGGCGTCACCAAAAAGGTGACAGATGTGCTGGACGGGGCTGGGATCTCCTACGAGGTTTATTCGGATATCAAGCCCAACCCTACCATCGAGAATGTGCAGTCCGGTGTGGCGGCTTTTAAGGCTTCCGGCGCGGATCATATCATCGCCATCGGGGGCGGTTCCTCTATGGATACGGCAAAGGCTGTGGGCATCATCATTACCAATCCGGAATTTGAGGATGTGAGAAGCTTAGAGGGAGTCGCGCCTACGAAGAAGCCATGTGTGCCTATCATCGCGGTTCCCACCACGGCAGGCACCGCGGCTGAGGTCACCATTAATTATGTGATTACTGATGTGGAGAAGAAGAGGAAGTTTGTGTGTGTGGACACCCACGATATTCCGGTTGTGGC
The DNA here is from genome assembly GCA_910585645.1 of uncultured Hungatella sp. Lineage (GTDB taxonomy): Bacteria > Bacillota > Clostridia > Lachnospirales > Lachnospiraceae > UBA3402. The sequence continues at coordinate 17,280 of CAJUFP010000097.1, forward strand.
TGTTATTGATCCGGATATGATGGCTTCCATGCCAAAGGGGCTGACCGCGGCCACGGGAATGGATGCTCTGACTCACGCCATCGAGGGTTATATTACCAAGGGCGCGTGGGAGATGACGGATATGTTCCACTTAAAGGCCATTGAGATTATCTCCGATTCCTTAAGAGGGGCTGTGGAGAACACTCCCCAGGGGCGGGAAGGCATGGCTCTAGGGCAGTATGTGGCAGGTATGGGATTCTCCAATGTAGGTCTGGGGATCGTTCACTCCATGGCCCACTCTCTCGGCGCCGTGTATGATACTCCACATGGCGTGGCCAATGCCATTTTGCTGCCGACCGTTATGGAGTACAATGCTCCGTGTACCGGTGAAAAGTATAAATATATTGCCAAGGCCATGGGGGTAGAGGGCGTGGATAACATGAGCCAGGAGGAGTACCGCAAGGCTGCCGTGGACGCGGTAAAGAAGCTGTCTAAGGATGTGGGGATCCCGGCAGACTTAAAGGACATCGTGAAGGAGGAGGATATCCGGTTTTTGGCAGAGTCCGCTTTTGCCGACGCGTGCCGTCCGGGCAATCCCAGAGACACTTCCGTGGAGGAGATCATAGACCTGTATAAGTCGCTGATGTAAGGACGGATCTTTTGCTTTTGGGACGGTTGGCTGTCCGAGGCGAAACGGGAAAACGCGATAAAAACAGGAGCCGGGTGAGGGCGTATGCTCATCCGGCTCCTGTTTTTGGCGTGAGGGAGGGAACGCAAGGCACCTTTCAGAAAAGGTTAAGTAAAAAGTAAAAAAATCCCGGGATAATTATGGTAAACTAGACAGGACGCACCAAAACGAAAATACCATCATAATTACAGAGGAGATGTACATGAAGAATAGAAGATATTTGACAAGGCGCTGTCAGAGCATGGCTATGGCCGGGGTGATCGCCATGATGTCAGGGGCTTCGGCGGTAACGGTGTGGGCGGACGGCCCGGGCGGGAGCGGTTCTTCCCAGAGCGCAAACGAGCCGGGGCCGGGCAATCCCGGTTCAGGCAGTTCAGGTTCCTCCTCCCAGGCAAATCCCAACGCGTGGAAGCGGTCAGGGAGCGTGTATCTGATGCCGGACGGCTCTTCCATCAACAATGTGCTGCGAAGAGGGATCGACGTGTCCAGATGGCAGGGAGATGTGAACTGGAGCCAGGTGGCGGCGGACGACGTATCTTTTGTGATGCTGGGGACCCGGTCCAAGGGGGAGATTGATCCCTATTTCCACAAGAATATCCAGGAAGCGGCAAAGGCAGGGGTGCAGGTAGGGGCCTACATCTACTCTCTGGCCACAACGCCGGAGATGGCGGTGGAGGAGGCGAACTTTGTGCTGAACCTGATCAGGGAGTATCCTGTGTCATATCCCATAGCCTTTGACATGGAGGATGAGGTGCAGAAGGTTCTGTCCAAGGAGCAGCTGGCGCAGATCGCCAACGCGTTCTGCAGTACCATCTCAGATGCCGGCTACTATCCGATCATTTATGCCAATGAATACTGGCTCAATAATCACCTGGATATGTCTCTGATGAATTATCCGGTGTGGGTGGCCAGATATTCTGTGAAACCTACATATAATTCTCCTGTGATGTGGCAGGCTACAAGCACAGGTTCCGTAAAGGGGATCAACGGCAATGTGGATATTGATTTCCAGTTCCGGGATTTCTCTGATGTGATCCCGGCCAATACCTGGAGAACGGTCGCGGGCAAAACCCACTATTACGCGGATTATATTCTTCAGAAGGATAGCTGGATCCACGACGGCGACGGGTGGTATTATATGGACAGCGACGGTCTGGCTTTGAAGAACTGGCAGATGTTAGGCGGCGAGAGATACTATCTGGACGAGACCACAGGAAAGATGCAAAATGGTTGGAAAGCGGATAACGGGACCTGGTACTATCTGGGAGAAAGCGGCGCGGCAGCAAAAGGCTGGATCAACGACAATGGGACCATGTATTTTGGCGACAGGACAAACGGCGCTATGAAGACCGGATGGCTGGAAGAGGACGGAAAGACATATTATCTCAAGGATTCCGGTAAGATGGCTACAGGCTGGGTGCGGACGGATGACAAGTGGTACTATATGGACGGAAGCGGTGTGCTGCAAAGAGGCTGGGTCAATGACAGCGATAAGTGGTATTTCTTTGACCAGAGCGGCGTGATGCAGACAGGCTGGTTGAGCGACAGCGGGCAGCGGTATTATCTGGGAACAGAAGGGGTCAGGGCCACAGGCTGGAATGATGTGGACGGTACAAGGTATTACTTTGACGGCGAGGGCCGCATGACTACCGGATGGCAGTTGGTTGACAATGGGTGGTATTACCTGAACACAGACGGCGCCATGGCCAGAGGTCTGGTGGATGTGAACGGGGTGAAATACTACCTGAATCCGGAGGACGGCCGTATGGCGGCGGATATGGAGATTACGGTGGATGATGTGATCTACCGGGCAGACGGAAGCGGCGCTCTCAGCGTGGTGACGCCCCAGGAGGATCTGGGAGAAGGGGGTGCTGGGAACGAAGGGGAAAAATAGGTGCTATTCACGAGGAATTTGATATATTGTTGAGTGAGCAATGGGGCGGGGATTGTCGCGGGGCCAGACAGAGAAGGAGAGATGTCCCGTCCGGGTTCAGATATGCCAAGCATT